>NZ_JBVHLW010000004.1:244766-303268 GCF_055558795.1 Streptomyces sp. NPDC025618
GGGGGAGAAGGGGGTCCGCTTCTTTTCTCTCTTCGGGAGCAACCCGTCCTGCTCTCCCCGGCCGTTCCACCGGGGCCCGCGGGCCGAAGGCCGCTGTCCGAAGCCCTGATCCCGAACCCCGGGGTCAGGGCTTCTTCAGCAGTTCCACCCGGACGTCGGCGGGAAAGCCCGTCGTCGGTCCCGTGCGGCGGGCGAACTCGGTGACGCCCGCGAGCTGCTCCGGCCCGAAGCGGAAGTCGAGGGTCGTGAAGTAGCGCTCCAGCAGCTCCGCGTCGAACGCCTCCCAGCGCGCGGCCTGCTCGGCGACCTTGCCGACCTCCTCCAGGGAGACGTCACGGGAGGCGAGGAACGCCTCGTGGACGTCGGCGACGATGTGCGGCGCGCGGGCCAGGTAGTCCTTGCGCACGGCCCAGACCGCGAAGACGAACGGCAGCCCCGTCCAGTCCTTCCACATCTGCCCCAGGTCGTGGACCTCCAGGCCGAGCCGCGGCGCGTCGTGCAGCGAGGCCCGCAGCGCGGCGTCCCCGATCAGCACGGCGGCGTCCGCCTCCCGCATCATCAGGCTCAGGTCGGGCGGGCAGGTGTAGTAGTCCGGCCGCACGCCGTACCGCTCGGCCAGCAGCAGCTGCGCCAGCCGCACCGAGGTGCGCGACGTGGAGCCCAGCGCGACCCGGGCGCCGTCCAGCTCGGCCAGCGGCACCTGCGAGACGATCACGCAGGACATCACCGGGCCGTCGCAGCCCACCGCGATGTCGGGCAGGGCCACCAGCTCGTCGGCGTTGCGCAGGTATTCGACGAGGGTGACGGGGCCGATGTCCAGGTCACCGCGGACCAGCTGCTCGCTGAGCTTCTCCGGGGTGTCCTTGGTGAGGTCCAGGTCGAGCAGCGTGCCCGTGCGGGCGAGCCCCCAGTAGAGGGGCAGGCAGTTGAGGAACTGGATATGGCCGACGCGGGGGCGGTCGGCGTGCCGGTCCGAGGCTGAATTGTCCACATCCGGAGGCTAGCCCCGTGGCGTCGGGAGGGGCGGGGCGGGGGGGCCTGTCGGCAGCTGCCCGACCGTCGATCTTTTCCGGCTGCCACGCCCGGAAAACCATCCGACAGCGTGATCTTCCACTCTTTCGCAGCAAGAACCTCGCGTGCTAGGCTCGCCGCAAGTTGCAGTTTGGTTTCCCTTGCAGTACAGAGCCTGCGGAGCATGTGACCCCGCAGGCTTTTGTAGTTTTCAGACTTCTCGCAGGTTCTGGAGCAGGGCAACCCTTTGGCCCAAGGAGGGCTTATGGCTACCGGAACCGTGAAGTGGTTCAACGCTGAAAAGGGCTTTGGCTTCATCGCCCAGGACGGCGGGGGCCCCGACGTCTTCGTCCACTACTCCGCGATCAACGCCGCCGGCTTCCGCTCCCTCGAGGAGAACCAGGCGGTCACCTTCGACGTCACGCAGGGCCCGAAGGGTCCGCAGGCGGAGAACGTCACCCCGGCCTAAGTCCTTCGGATCTTCCGATCCGGCGGCTTGACCGTCCGACCGATCGCGGTCGCTCTGCAGTACCCAAGAAGCCCTGTCCGCTTCCGTTTCGACGGAAGTGGGCGGGGCTTCTGCCTTTTGTCCCCTGCCCCGATCACCCCCCTGCCCTGATTTATTCGATTCAGCTTTTCTTTTGCACTCTTTCTTTCGCTTTTGTTCATCCTGATGTCGTGGGCGTGCCCTCTCCCGCCGGACCGGCTTGAATTACCCCATGAGTCGCACGATCACCGTGCACCACGTCAAGGCCGCTCTCGGCGGAGCCCGACGGCTCGGCATCGACACCGTTCCCCTGCTGGACAGCGCGCGGATCCCGCCGCCCCTCCTCGCCGACGAACGGGCCCGGGTGACCCCCGAGCAGTTCACCCTGCTGATCAAGGAGCTGCGGCGGGCCACCGGTGACGAGTTCCTCGGCCTCGGCTCCGCCCCCAGCAGGCCCGGCACGTTCGCGATGATGTGCTACGCCTGTTCCGGCTGCCGCGACCTCGGCACGGCCATGGAGCGCGGCATCCGCTTCTACGGGCTCTTCCCCGGCGGCCCCGACCTCGCGCTGGAGCGGCGGCCCGGGGAGGCCGTCCTCACCGTCCGCAGCGATCTGCGGCACATCCCCGAGAGCGGCTTCCTCGCCGAGGCCCTGATGGTCGTCTGGCACCGGATGGCCGACTGGCTGACCGGCCGGCGGATCACCCTGCGCTGGGCGGAGTTCGCCCACCCCGCCCCGCCGTACGCCCGGGAGTACGACCTCCTCTTCGGCTGCACCGTCCGCTTCGGCGCACACCGCACCGGCGCCGGGTTCGACCCGCGCTGGCTGGCCGCCCCCGTCGTGCAGGACGAGGCTTCCCTGGAGGCCCTGCTCCGGCGCGCGCCCGCCGACCTGCTCGGCCGGCGCGAGTACGGCACGACCGTCGCCGAGCAGGTGCGGCGCTCCCTGGCGCGGGCGCTGCGCGAGGGCCGCGCCGTCCGGCTGCCGGAGGTGGCGCAGATAGCGGCCCGGCTGGCGGTGAGCCCGGCGACGCTGCGGCGCCGGCTCCAGGACGAGGGCACCTCGTACCGCAGGCTGAAGGACCAGGTGCGGCGGGAGGCCGCGGTGCGCAGCCTGGCGGAGGGGCGGGAGCCGATCACGCAGCTGGCGGCGCGGCTGGGCTTCTCGGAGGACACCGCCTTCCACCGCGCGTTCCGCCGCTGGACGGGTACGACACCCGGGGCGTACCGCCTCCTGGAGCGAGAGGTGCGCCCGGGTCAGCAAAGCTGAGCTCCCGGGTCACCGCCTTACTGACCCGTACGTCACTACGGTCGCCACAACTGACCCGGCACCACCGACAGTCGGGAGAGTCCGCATGCACCTGCGTTCCACCGCCCTCGCCGCGGTCGCCGCGCTGGCCTTCTCGCTCGGCCTCACGGGCACGGGCACGGCGGCGGACGGGCCCGGGGCCGCGTCCCCGGGCGACGTCGTCACCGCCGCGCCCTCCTCCTTCCACCCGCTGCCCGGCCAGCCCACGAACACCAGGGCCTGGCACATCACCTACCGCTCCACCACCGCCAGGGGCGCGCCCGATGTCGTCTCCGGCACGGTGATCGTGCCCCAGGACGGCAGACGGGGGCCGCGCCCGCTCGTCTCCTACGCGGTGGGCACCGTGGGGATGGCCGACCAGTGCGCGCCCTCCGGGGGCTTCCCCAACGGCACCGCCGTCGAGGCCAACCTCATCCAGCAGCTCACCCTGCGCGGCTGGGCCGTCGCCGTCACCGACTACGAGGGGCTCGGCACGCCGGGCGACCACACCTACATCGTCGGGCGCTCCGAGGGACACGCCGTCCTCGACGCGGCCCGCGCCGCGCTGCGGCTGCCCGGCACCGGGCTCACCGCCGACTCGCCTGTGGGCATCATGGGCTACTCGCAGGGCGGCCAGGCCAGCAGCTGGGCCGCCGAGCTGCACGACTCGTACGCCCCCGAGCTCAACCTCAAGGGCACCGCGACCGGCGGGGTGCCCGCCGATCTGATCAGGACCGCCCAGTACAACGACGGCAACATCGGCGCGGGCCTCATCCTCATGGCCGCCGTCGGCCAGGACGCGGCCTATCCGGAGCTCCGGCTCGACAACTACCTCAACGACCGCGGGCGTTACTACGTCGACTTCCTCAAGCACCACTGCGTGGTGGTCAACACGGTCGCCGGCCTCTTCAAGCGAATCTCCGACGTGACGGTCAGGAACCCGCTGGACGCGCCCGACTGGCAGCGCGTGCTGCACTCCTCGGACCTCGGCTCGCACGCGCCCGACCGGCCCGTCTACCTCTACCACGGGGTGGTCGACGAGCTGGTCCCGTACGCGATCGGGCAGAAGCTGCGCGCCGACTGGTGCGAGAAGGGAGTGCCGGTGCAGTGGCACGGGCTGCCGCTGGGCGAGCACGTCGTGGGCGCGATCACGGAAGCGGTCCCGGCGGCGAACTGGCTGGCGGAGCGCTTCGCGGGCGAGGACGCCCCGGGCAACTGCTGACCTCCGGCGCCGGGCGGGCCCCTTCCGGTCCGCCCGGCACCCGGATCCGTACGCGCGTCAGCGCGCGTACAGATCCTCTATCTCCCGCGTGAAGTCCCGGGCGATCGCCGCCCGGCGCAGCTTCAGGGACGGCGTCAGGTGGCCCGACTCCTCGGTGAAGTCCACCGGCAGGACGGCGAAGCGGCGGATCGACTCGGCCCGCGACACGAGGGAGTTCGCGTCGTCCACGGCCTTCTGCAACTCGTCCAGCAGCTCCGGGTCCCGCACCAGCTCCGCCGTCGGCACCGCGGACTTGCCCCGCATCCGCGCCCAGTGCGCCAGGCCGTCCGCCTCCAGCGTCACCAGGGCCGTGATGTACGGGCGGTCGTCGCCCAGGACCAGGCACTGGCCGACCAGCGGATGCGCCCGGAGCCGGTCCTCCAGGGGCGCGGGGGCGACGTTCTTGCCGCCGGAGGTGATGATCAGCTCCTTCTTGCGGCCGGTGATGGTGAGATAGCCGTCCTGGTCGAGCGCGCCCAGGTCACCGGTCGGGAACCACTCGCCGTCGGCCGCGGGGACGGCCTCGCCGCGCTCGGCGTCCCAGTAGCCGGAGAACACCTGCCCGCCGCGCAGCAGCACCTCCCCGTCGTCGGCTATCCGTACGGCGCTGCCCGGCAGCGGCCAGCCGACCGTGCCGATGCGGGGGCGCAGCGGCGGGGTGACGGTGACCGCGGCGCAGGTCTCGGTCAGGCCGTAGCCCTCGAAGACCTCGATGCCCGCGCCCGCGCAGAAGGCGGCGAGCCGGTGGCCGAGCGGTGAGCCGCCGCTGAGGACGTAGCGGACCTCGCCGCCGAGCGCGGCCCGGATGCGGCGGTAGACGAGCGGGTCGTAGAAGGCGCGGGCCGCGCGCAGGGCCGGGCCGGGCCCCGGGCCCGTGCCGTGCCGGCGGGACTCCTCGGCCTCGCCGTAGCGCGTCGCGATCCGGGCGGCGCGGTCGAAGGAGGCGGCGCGGCCCAGTCTCTCGGCGGTGGCGCGGCCGGTGTTGTAGACCTTCTCCAGCACATAGGGGATGGCGAGCAGGAAGGTCGGCCGGAAGGCCGCGAGGTCGGCGAGGAGGTCGTCGGTCTTGATGGACGGCGCGTGGCCCACCCGTACGCGCGCCCGCATGCAGCCGACGGCGACGGTCCGCCCGAAGATGTGGGAGAGCGGCAGGAAGAGGAGGGTGGCGGCCGGGGACTTCGCGGTCGCCTTGTAGAGGGGGTGGAGCAGTTCGCTGGAACTGTCCGCCTCGGTGAAGAAGTTGCCGTGGGTGAGGACACAGCCCTTGGGGCGGCCGGTGGTGCCCGAGGTGTAGATGAGGGTGGCGGTGTCCGCGGGGGTACGGGTGGCGCGGGCCTCGGTGACCACGGAGGCGGGTAACTCCCGCCCGGCGGCCATGAGCGAGCGGATCGCCCCGGTGTCGAAGCGCCACAGATGGGCCAGTCGCGGCAGCTCCGCGCGCACGTCCTCGACGAGCCGCGCCTGGGCCGGGCCCTCGACGACGCACGCGGAGGCCCCGGAGTCCTGGAGGATCCAGCGGACCTGGTGGGCGGAGGAGGTGGGGTAGACGGGGACGCCGACCAGCCCGGCCGCCCAGGCCGCGAAGTCCAGCAGCGTCCATTCGTAGGTCGTACGGGCCATGATGGCGAGCCGGTCACCGGGCCGCAGGCCGTGCGCGATCAGGCCCTTGGCGGTGGCGAGGACTTCCGCGGCGAAGGTGGCGGTGGTGACATCGCGCCAGGTCCCGTCGGGCTGCTTCCGGCTGAGCACGACATCGGTGGGCGCGGCGGCCGCGTTCTCGAACGGCAGGTCCCCGAGGGACCCGCTGCTCACGGGCGGGGCGAGGGGCGGTACGGCGGCCTCACGGACGACGCCGCGCACCAGGGTCGTGCGGGGCGGGTGGAGGACGTCGGCTGCGCTGTGCGGTGCGGACACGTGCGGCTCCTGTTCGTGGCCGGCGTAGACCTACTCAGCGGTAAATCGCGGCCAATCTACGCGGAGTCGCGCGTGCGCTCCAGGGGGCCGGGGGGGTTGGTTCGCGGCGGGAGCGGCCTGCGGCCGCGTCCTCAAACTCCCCCAGCTACCTCCCCCAGACTCCGTCCGGGGGTGCCCCCAACGGGCTGGTGGTGCGGACCATAGCCAGCACCATCAGCCCGTCCGGCGTTTGAGGACAACGCGGCGAAGCCGTGTTGCGGGGGTCCGGGGGGCTTGCCCCCGCACGCGGCAGCGAGCCGCACTCCTGCGGAATCTATGAGCGGGCGGGCGCCCAGCGCCGCCCGTTCATCAGGTTGTCCAGCCCGGCCCAGGCGAAGTTCATCAGCGTCTCCGCCGTGTCCCGCCCCGACGGGGCCACGTCCGTACGGGCGTTGGTCCACCCCGCGAGCGACTCGGCGGCGCCCACGAGCGCGTGGGCCAGTCCGGACGCCTCCTGCCACGGCAGCGGGGTGTCGCAGCCGTTCTCCGCGGCCGTCGCCACGATCAGCTGGGTGACGACGTCGACGAGCTCCTGCCGCAGCGCGGCCACTTCGAGCGCGAACGGCTCCCCGTGCGTACGGGCCTGGCAGTGCAGGACGGCCCAGCCGTCGGGGTGCGCGGCCGTGTGCGCGAAGAAGCCGCGGAGCCCCTGCCACAGCCGCCGGTCGGCGGGCGAGAGCGGGTCGACCGCCTGGCGCACGGCCAGGGTGAGCGCCTCGGCCTCGCGCCGTATGCAGGCGCTGAAAAGGTCTTCCTTGGAGTTCAGATAGAGGTAGACCAGTGGCTTGGAAGCGCCCGCGAGCTCGGCGATCTCGTCCATCGACGCCGCGCGGTAGCCGCGGCGCGCGAAGACCTCCACGGCGGCGTCGAGCATCTGGCGCTCGCGCACCGCGCGCGGCATGCGTTTGATCCTGCCTTTCCGCTTCATTCCGGCCTCAGCAGCGTCGGTCTGTGCAGCATTCACGACAAACGTCCCTCCGCCCCCGCTACGTTACCGGCAGGTAATGTTACGGGGAGGAGGGACGTCGAGGAGGAAAGATCCGGCCGAAAGCGCCGGAACGAAAGGATCAAGCCACCTCGATCAGGCCGCGGCGACCGGCACCGGAGCGGGCTGCCCCTCCTGGTCCAGCGGCGAGGCCGTGGCCGAGTCGTAGGCCTTCCGGTCGAGGATCTTCTCCCGGGAGGCCACGATGATCGGTATCACCGACTGCCCCGCGACGTTCGTCGCCGTGCGCATCATGTCCACGATCGGGTCGATGGCGAGCAGCAGGCCCACGCCCTCCATCGGCAGGCCGAGCGTCGAGAGGGTCAGGGTCAGCATCACGGTGGCACCGGTCAGACCGGCCGTGGCCGCGGAGCCGACGACGGAGACGAACGCGATCAGGACGTAGTCACGGATGCCCAGCGGCACATCGAAGACCTGCGCCACGAAGATCGCGGCGATCGCGGGGTAGATGGAGGCGCAGCCGTCCATCTTGGTCGTCGAGCCGAAGGGCACGGCGAAGCTCGCGTACTCCCTGGGCACGCCCAGGCGTTCGGTGACCCGCTGCGTCAGCGGCATCGTGCCCACGGAGGAGCGGGAGACGAAGGCCAGCTGAATGGCGGGCCAGGCACCCTTGAAGAACTGGAGCGGGTTCACCTTGGCGACGGTGGCCAGCAGCAGCGGGTAGACGCCGAAGAGGACGATGGCGCAGCCGACGTAGATGTCCGCGGTGAACGTCGCGTACTTCCCGATCAGATCCCAGCCGTAGGTGGCGATCGCCGTGCCGACCAGGCCCAGGCTGCCGAGCGGGGCGAGCCGGATGACCCACCACAGCACCTTCTGCAGCAGTTCCAGCGCGGCCTGGCTGAAGTCGAGCACGGGCTTGGCCTTGGCGCCGACCTGGAGGATCGCGATGCCCGCGACCACGGCCATGAAGACGATCTGCATGACCTCGAGCTTGCTGAACGGCGTGATGACGTCGGTCGGCACGATCCCGGTGAGGAAGTCCAGCCACGAGCCGTGCTTCTTGGGCTCCGCGCCGTCGGCCGCGGTGAGGCCGGTGCCGGCGCCCGGGTCGGTGAGCAGGCCGATCGCGAGGCCGATGAGGACCGCGATCAGCGACGTGATCATGAACCACATCAGGGTGCGGGTCGCCAGCCGGGCGGCGTTGGAGACGTTCCGCAGATTGGTGATCGACACCAGGATGGCGAAGAACACCAGCGGGGCGATCACCACCATCAGCAGCTGGACGAACATGTCGCCGATCTTGCCGAGGGTGACCTCCAGCCAGTGGATGTCACCGCTCTTGGCGGCCCAGCCGAGGAGCGCGCCGAGAACGAGACCGAGCAGGATCTGGCCCCAGAAGGGGACCTTGGGTATGCGCCCGCGCAGGGACGCCTTGGACGACACGGGTGTCGAGGACAACGGAAGCTCCGGGAGGTCAAGAAAAAGGGCGTGGGGCGCCAGGGAGGTCCGTACGTACTGCGGGATCTCCGGCCGGGGTCGACATACGTCAGCGGCGGCGACAGGCCGCGGAGACACGGCGGCAAAGATCGACGTGCAGGCGCGCCACGAGCGCGGGGCTCATGGGGAAACGGTGCGCTGCTGCTGTCTTCATGTCCAATACGTTAACACCGGAGCTTTGAGGGTCTCAAAGGTCTTCTTTGGGTTACCGATTGCTCACGGGCCCAAGAGCGGCAACGCCCCGCCGTGGAGCGGCTGCTCCACGGCGGGGCGTTGCGGTGATGTGAGGAGACTTACACCCGATCAGGGCGATAAGTCCCGATAGCGGGAGGCTCAGGCCACCCCGTCCTCCTGGGCCGCGTTGGCGTCGAAGCGCGCCTTGGCGCGGTCGACGCGCTCCACGATCTGCTCGGACATCGCGTCACGCTGCTTGCGCAGCAGCACCCAGCTCAGCGGGGCGGAGAGGACGAGCGCGAGCAGGACCATCCAGATGAGGTTCGAACTGCCCACGCCGAGCGGGATGACGTGCATGGAGCAGAGCACCCAGACGACGGCGAAGCAGGCGATGAGCAGGCCGAACCGCAGGGCGGTGTAGCGGAGCGAGGCGAACTTCTGGCTACTCACGGACGGGACCTTCTTCTCAACGACAACCGAAAGGGTCGCTCTCCAGTCAAGCACGCCAGGAAGGCGATCAGTCCAGTGGGCGCCACATCGTGATGTCGTCGCGATCGTCACCGGCCGCCACACGGATGCCGGCGGGCACCCGGCCGACCTCCTTGTAGCCGCAGCCGGCGTAGAAGTCCTCCAGGCCCATGCCGCCGCGCGCTTCGAGCCGCAGCGCCTCGAAGCCCAGGTCACGGGCCATCTCCGCGGCCTCGTCCAGCATCCGCCGGCCGCGGCCGCCGCCCTGGAGCGAGGGGTGGATCATCACGGTGACGAGGGTGCACCAATGGCTCATCAGCGGATTGGCGTTGAGCCTGAAGAACGTGGTCCCGGCGAGCCGCCCCTCCTCGTACGCCCCGAGCACGCGCGCCCGGCCCGCGGCGACGTCCGCGGTCAGCGCCTTAGCCACCGGGCGCACCTCACCGGCGGTCACCGGGGGCACGAAGCCGACGGCGCCACCGGCCTGGCTGACGTCCACCCACAGGCGGAGCAACTCCTCGCGGAGCGCGGGGGTCAGCTCGGGGTCTCGTATGAAGGTAAGTGGCATAGCCGCAATGCAACCATTACGCGGTGCGCGGGCGCAACAGAGAAAGCCCCGGCGGACGCGCACCGGGGCTTTTCCTGCGGATCGTGCGGATCAGGCTGTACGGCCTCAGACGCGCATGGGCTGCGGCGACTCGCGCAGCGACGCGTCCGGGCCCGGGTACTCACGGATGATCTCGTACCGCGTGTTCCGCTCCACCGGGCGGAAGCCCGCGTCGCGGATCAGGTCCAGCAGGTCGTCACGCGTCAGCTTGTTCGGCGTGCCGTAGTTGTCCGCGTCGTGCGTGATCTTGTACTCGACGACCGAGCCGTCCATGTCGTCCGCGCCGTGCTGCAGCGCCAGCTGCGCCGTCTGCACGCCGTGCATGACCCAGAAGACCTTCACATGCGGCACGTTGTCGAACAGCAGCCGCGAGACGGCGAACGTCTTCAGCGCCTCGGCGCCGGTCGCCATGGTCGTGCGCGCCTGGAGGCGGTTGCGGACCTTGCCGTCCTTCATGTCGACGAAGTCGTGCTGGTAGCGCAGCGGGATGAAGACCTGGAAGCCGCCGGTCTCGTCCTGGAGCTCGCGCAGGCGCAGGACGTGGTCGACGCGGTGGCGGGGCTCCTCGATGTGCCCGTAGAGCATCGTGCTCGGCGTCTTCAGGCCCTTGGAGTGGGCGAGGCGGTGGATGCGCGACCAGTCCTCCCAGTGGGTGTCGTGGTCGACGATGTGCTGGCGGACCTCCCAGTCGAAGATCTCCGCGCCGCCACCGGTCAGCGACTCCAGACCGGCGTCGATCAGCTCGTCCATGATCTCCGAGGCCGGCATGCCGGAGATCTTCTCGAAGTGCTGGATCTCGGTCGCCGTGAACGCCTTCAGCGAGACGTTCGGCAGCGCCTCCTTCAGCGCCCGCAGCGAGCGCGGGTAGTAGCGCCAGGGCAGCGTCGGGTGCAGGCCGTTGACGATGTGCAGCTCGGTGAGGTTCTCGTTCTCCATCGCCTTGGCGAGGCGGACGGCCTCCTCGATGCGCATCGTGTACGCGTCCTTCTCGCCCGGCTTCCGCTGGAACGAGCAGTACGCGCACGACGCCGTGCACACATTCGTCATGTTGAGGTGGCGGTTGACGTTGAAGTGGACGACGTCGCCGTTCTTACGCGTCCGCACCTCGTGGGCCAGACCGCCCAGCCACGCCAGATCATCGGACTCGTAGAGAGCGATACCGTCCTCACGCGTCAGCCGCTCACCCGCGTGAACCTTCTCCTCCAGCTCACGCTTCAGTCCAGCGTCCATGCGTCGGCCTCTCCTGCCTTGATGCCTTTTGCGACCCGATCGAGCGTACTCCCCCCGGCTTTTCGGGCGGCCCGACCCCCTACGCCTCCTCGGGGAGCTCTCCCACGCGGTTCTCCCACTTCGTGGAGAGCACGATCGTGGTGCGCGTCCGGCTCACGCCCTTGGTCCCGGACAGCCGCCGGATCGTGCGCTCCAGGCCGTCCACGTCACCGACGCGGACCTTGAGCATGTAGGAGTCGTCGCCCGCGATGAACCAGCAGTCCTCGATCTCCTCCAGGTCCCGCAGCCGCCGCGCCACGTCCTCGTGGTCCGCCGCGTCGGAGAGCTGGATGCCGATCAGCGCCGTGACGCCGAGGCCGAGCGAGGCGGCGTCGACGGTCGCGCGGTAGCCGGTGATCACGCCGGCCGCCTCCAGGCGGTTGATCCGGTCCGTGACGCTGGGCCCGGAGAGGCCGACGAGCCGGCCCAGCTCCGCGTACGACGCCCGGCCGTTCTCCCGGAGGGCCTGGATGAGCTGCCTGTCCACCGCGTCCATTGCCTGGCACCTTTCAAATAATGAGCGAACTCGCCGCATTGCATGTAGAATCTAAGGCATACAGGGGTCCACGCCCTGTGATTTCTCGCAAGATCCGCTAGATCAACGACGATCCTTCAGGAGTGATCTTCCCGTGTACACGATCGAGATGGCCTACGCCCGTATGCGCGAGCTGCAGGACACGGCCAACCGCTCGCGTGCCCATCAGTTCGCCGAGCGTCGCGCCGAGGCCAAGGCGGCCCGCACCGCGCGCGCCAAGAAGCGCTAACCCCCGGAACGGGAGCGCGCCTCACCCAGCTCTCCCTTCCACCGGCGGTACAGCTGGTGCGGCACACCCGCCGCGTCCAGCACCCGCCCCGCGACGAAATCCACCAGATCCTGGATGTGCGTCGCACCCGCGTAGAACGCCGGAGAGGCGGGCAGCACCACTGCGCCCGCCTCGTCGAGCGCCACCAGCTGCTTGAGCGTCTGACCGCTCAGCGGCGTCTCGCGCACCGCGACCACCAGCCGGCGCCGCTCCTTGAGCGTCACGCTCGCCGCGCGCTGCAGCAGATCCTTCGAGAGCCCCAGCGCCACCCCGGCCACACAGGCCGTGCTCGCCGGGACGATCAGCATCCCCTTGCCGGGGTACGACCCCGAGGACGGCCCCGCGGCGAGATCCCCCGCCGGCCAGTACCGCACGTCCGCGAGGTCCGCCTCGAACGTGTGCGGCTTCCCGTCCGCGCCCAGCTCCAGCCAGTCGCGCAGATCCTCCCGCCAGTGCGCGTCGCGGAACTTGATCCCGGTCTCGTCCAGCAGCGTCAGCCGCGACGCGCGGCTCACCACCAGGTCCACTGCCTCACCGGCGGCCAGCAGCCCCCGCACCACGGCGGCGGCATACGGCGTCCCGGACGCGCCCGACACCCCGACCACCCAGGGCCTGCGGCCCGGGGCCGGGGTGTCGCGCGCGGCTGTCTCTTCGTACGGCTCCACGGTCTTGAGCCTATCCGCAGCGGCCCGCCACCCAGCGGGCAGCGGGCCGGGACGAACCACCCGTACGAGCTACCAGCCGAGGCCGCCGTTGACGAGGTCCAGCAGCGCGAAGACGAAGAGCACGATCCCGATCACGCCGTTGACCGTGAAGAACGCCCTGTTCAGCCGGGACAGGTCGTGCGGCCGGACGACCGTGTGCTCATAGACGAACGACGCCGCGGCGAAGCCGAGACCCACCCACCAGAAGACCCCCGCGTCGATCGCGAGGCCGTACCAGACGAGCAGGCCCGTCGTGATGACGTGGCACACGCGCGCACCGTGCAGCGCCGCCGGGACGCCGAAGCGCGCCGGGGTGGACTTCACGCCGTGGACCCGGTCCGCCAGCACGTCCTGGCAGGCGTAGATCAGGTCGAAGCCGCCGATCCAGATGCCCACGGCCAGGCCGAGTATCACCGCCGTCCACGACCACTCCCCCGTGACCGCGAGCCACGCGCCGACCGGGCCCATCGCCTGTGCCAGGCCGAGGATCGCGTGCGGGAAGTTGGTGAACCGTTTCCCGTACGGATAGACCACCATCGGGACCACGGCGACCGGCGCGAGCGCCAGGCACAGCGGGTTCAGCAGCGCCGCCGCGCCCAGGAAGATCACGACGGCGACCAGCGCGCCCGTCCACGCCGTCCGCACGGAGACGGCGCCGGTGACCAGCTCGCGCCCCGCCGTACGGGCGTTGCGCGCGTCGATCTCCCGGTCGATGATCCGGTTGACGGCCATCGCGAAGGTGCGCAGCCCCACCATGGCGACGGTGACCAGCAGCAGGCGCGTCCAGTGGACGTCGCCGTACTCCTGGAACATCGCGGTGAGCGCGGCGATGTACGCGAAGGGCAGCGCGAAGACCGAGTGCTCGATCATCACGAGGCGCAGGAACGCCGGAACACCCCCGCTGCGCGGGGAGGGCGTCTTCGCGCTGCCCCCGCCCACAATGGCATCGCTACTCACAGCCCGTATTCCTTCCAGCGCTTCGTCACCCGATCGGCGACTTCCGGATCCGACTCGACCATGCGCGGCCAGCCCCCGTCCCGCGTATAGCCCTCCTCGGGCCACTTCGCGGTCGCGTCGATGCCCGCCTTACCGCCCCAGAACTGCTGGTAGGAGGCGTGGTCGAGGTGGTCGACCGGGCCCTCGACGACCGTGAGGTCGCGCGCGTAGTCGGTGTTGCCCAGCGCCCGCCAGGACACTTCGTGCAGGTCGTGCACGTCGCAGTCGCTGTCGACCACGACGATCAGCTTGGTCAGCGACATCATGTGCGCGCCCCAGATGGCGTGCATCACCTTCTGGGCGTGCTTGGGGTACTTCTTGTCGATCGAGACGATCGCGCAGTTGTGGAAGCCGCCCGACTCCGGCAGGTGGTAGTCCACGATGTCCGGCACGATGATCTTGAGCAGGGGCAGGAAGAACCGCTCCGTCGCCCGGCCCAGCGGACCGTCCTCGGTCGGCGGGCGGCCGACCACGATCGACTGGAGCAGCGGGCGGCGCCGCATCGTCACGCAGTCGATGGTCAGCGCGGGGAAGGGCTCCTGCGGGGTGTAGAAGCCGGTGTGGTCGCCGAAGGGGCCCTCGGGGAGCATCTCACCGGGCTCCAGCCAGCCCTCGATGACGACCTCGGCGTTCGCCGGGACCTGGAGCGGCACGGTCTTGCAGTCGACCATCTCGATCCGCTTGCCCGAGAGGAAGCCCGCGAAGAGGTATTCGTCGATGTCGCCGGGGAGCGGCGCGGTCGAGGCGTAGGTCACGGCCGGAGGGCAGCCGAAGGCGATGGCGACGGGCAGCTTCTCGCCGCGCTTGGCCGCCACCTGGTAGTGGTTGCGGCTGTCCTTGTGGATCTGCCAGTGCATCCCGATGGTGCGCTTGTCGTGCCGCTGGAGGCGGTAGAGGCCGAGGTTGCGGACGCCGGTCTCGGGGTGCTTGGTGTGGGTGAGGCCGAGGTTGAAGAAGGAGCCGCCGTCCTCGGGCCAGGTGAAGAGCGCGGGCAGCCGGTCGAGGTCGACGTCGTCGCCGGTCAGCACCACTTCCTGGACCGGCGCCTCCTTGACCTTCCGCGGCGGCACATGGGCCATCGCGCCCAGCTTGCCGAACGCCTCGCGGACCCCGACGAAGCCGTGCGGCAGCTCGGGCTTGAGCAGTCCGCCGATCTTGTCGCTGATCTCGTCGTAGGACTTCAGGCCGAGCGCCTTGAGCAGCCGGCGGTCGGTGCCGAAGACGTTCATGGCGAGCGGCATCGCCGCGCCCTTGACGTTCTCGAAGAGCAGGGCGGGGCCGCCGGCCTTGTTCACCCTGTCGACGATCTCCCCGATTTCCAGGTACGGGTCGACTTCGGCCTTGATGCGCTTGAGGTCACCGTCGCGCTCCAGCGCCCGGAGGAACGAGCGTAGATCGTCATAAGCCATGCGTTCCAGTATCAAGCACGGACTACCCTGGACCCGTCACGGGGGCCGCGTTCCGGCCCGTACCGCCGCTCTCGGGGAGCCCGCCACCATGCTCAGGTATCTGCCGACTCTGCTGGTCCTGGGCCTGTGGATCTACGCGTTCATCGACTGTCTGAACACTCCCGAGGAAGAGGTGCGCGGCCTGCCGAAGATCGGCTGGGTGATCGTCATCCTGCTCTTCGGCGGCGTGCTGGTCGGGCCGGTCGCGTGGGTGATCGCGGGCCGTCGCCGCGGGGTGTCGCGGCCCCGCGCGGGCGGGCCGGGCGGCGGGCAGCGGTGGGTGGCTCCCGACGACAACCCCGAGTTCCTCCGCTCGCTGCGGCGCGAGGACCCCAACGGGGGCAACACGCAGGGCTGACGCCCGGAAACACGCTGCCGTACGGGCTAGCGGCGCATCACCCGATGGGGTGGAACTCCCTCGTACGTACGATGACCTTTTCTCCCAACTGGTGCCCCTTCACCGCCATTTGACGCACCGTTCACACGCCCCCTCCTGCCCTCGTCACACCTGTGCCGGGAGAGTCGGCCGGGTCACACTGTGGCCTCACGCGACTCCAGGGAGAGGGGCAACGCCATGCCCGAGATGACCCGACGCAGACTCCTCGGCGCGGCGGCGGGAGCGGTGGGCGGCGCCGCGGCGCTGTCGCTGCTGCCGCCGAGCGTGCAGCGGGCGGTCGCCGCCGGACCGGCCCGGCGCGGCGCGCTGCGCGACATCGAACACGTGGTCCTGCTGATGCAGGAGAACCGCTCCTTCGACCACTACTTCGGCACTCTCAAGGGCGTACGCGGCTTCGCCGACCCGCACGCCATCAAGCTCCCGAACGGCAAGAGCGTCTTCCACCAGCCGGACGCGAAGAACCCCGACGGGCACCTGCTGCCGTTCCGGCTGAACACCGGCAAGACCAGCGCCCAGGCGATCCCCACCACCTCCCACGCGTGGGAGGTGCAGCACGAGGCGTGGAACGGCGGCCGGATGGACCGCTGGCTGCCCGCCCACCGCAAGGCGGACGGCGCCAACGCGCCCTACGTGATGGGCTACCACACGCGCGAGGACATCCCCTTCCAGTTCGCGCTCGCCGAGAGCTTCACCCTCTGCGACAACTACTTCTCGTCGGTCTTCGGCCCCACCTGGCCCAACCGGCTCTACTGGATGACGGGCACCATCGACCCCGGCGGCGGCCACGGCGGCCCGGTGATCGACAACAGCGCGCCGAAGCCGTACCGCTGGACCACCTACGCGGAGCGCCTCCAGGCCGCGGGCGTCAGCTGGCGCGTCTACCAGGAGGAGGACAACTACGAGTGCAACCTGCTGGAGGAGTTCCAGCAGTTCAAGAACGCCAAGCCCGGCAGCGCGCTCTACGAGCGCGGGATGCGCCGCCAGAAGGCGGGCGCCTTCGAGGACGACGCCCGCAACGACCGGCTGCCCACGGTCTCCTGGATCATCCCCACCGCCGGGCAGTCCGAGCACCCGGACTACCTGCCCGCGGCGGGCGCGGACTACGTCGCCAGGAAGATCGGGGCCATCGCCGACAACCCCGACGTGTGGGCGAAGACCGTCTTCATCCTGAACTACGACGAGAACGACGGCCTCTTCGACCACGTGCCCCCGCCGGTGCCGCCCCGGGGCACGCCCGACGAGTTCGTCCACGGCCTGCCGATCGGTGGCGGCTTCCGCGTGCCGTGCATGATCATCTCGCCCTGGACGGTGGGCGGCTGGGCCGCCGGGGAAGCCTTCGACCACACCTCCTGCCTGCGCTTCCTGGAGGTCGTGACGGGCGTCAAGGAGCCCAACATCAGCGCCTGGCGCCGCCGGACCTTCGGCGACCTCACCTCGGCCTTCGGCTTCCCGCGGCCCGCGCCGCGGCCGCCCGCGCTGCCCCGTGACACCGCCAAGCAGCTCGCCCAGGCCAAGTGGGCCGTCACCCACCTGCCCAAGCCGGCCCTGCCCGGCTCCGGCCAGACGCCCCCGCGGCAGGAGAAGGGCAGCCGCCCGCGGCGCTGACACACGCGCGACGGCCCGCCCCCTTCGGAAGGGGGCGGGCCGTCGCGTGCGGAGCGGTCAGACGCCGGCGTAGGAGTGCTTGCCGGTGACGAAGATGTTCACGCCGTAGTAGTTGAAGATGTACGTGGCGAACGCGAACAGCGCGATGTAGGCCGCCTTGCGGCCCTTCCAGCCGGCGGTGGCGCGGGCGTGGAGGTAGCTGGCGTAGCTGACCCAGGTGATGAAGGACCAGACCTCCTTGGGGTCCCAGCCCCAGTAGCGGCCCCACGCCGCCTCGGCCCAGATGGCGCCCGCGACGATGGTGAAGGTCCACAGCGGGAAGACGGTCGCGTTGACGCGGTACGCGAACTTGTCGAGCGTCGCGGCGGCGGGGAGCCGGGAGACGGGGTTGTCCGTGCCCTTGGCCACCTTGGCCTTGAAGCGGGCCCACGTGCGGTCCCGCGGCAGCTCGGCGAGGTAGCGGTCCAGACCCGGGCCCGTCCGGCCCGCCACCAGGCGCGCCTCGTAGCCGTCCCGGACGAGATACATCAGCGTCGAGCACGCGCCGACCCACAGGGCCGCGCCGGAGATGATCGCGCAGGAGACGTGGATGTACAGCCAGTACGAGTGCAGGGCGGGCACCAGCTGGTCGCTGTCGGTGTAGAGCACCGACAGGGCGAGGCCCAGGTCCAGCAGAATCGTGGTGGTCAGCGGGAGGCCGAGCCAGCGCACGTTCTTCTTGAGGACCATCAGGACGAGGTAGACACCGACGACGGTCATGCCGAAGGTCGTCGAGAACTCGTACATGTTGCCCCACGGCGCCCGCTGCACCGACGCCGCCCGGGTGCCCACCGAGCCCGCGTGCAGCAGGAAGGCGAGGACGGTCAGGGAGATGGCGACGCGGCCGTAGACGTCGCCCTTCTCGCTGGTGCCGGCCGCGCCGGGGCCGTCGGGGACGTCCCGGCTGCCGACGGCGGAGCGGGTGACGACCTTGGGGCGCTCCAGCACGGCGGTGCCGCCGCCCTGGGCCGCCTTGCCGGACGCGGCGGCCGCGGCCGCCTCGGCCTCCACCGTGATCGCGGCGGCGGTCCGGCCGACCGCGCTGCGGCTGCCGAACACCCACTCCGCGATGTGCGCGAGGAAGGCCAGGGTGTAGACGGCCATGGCCGAATAGATCAGCACATTGCTGATGTGCGCCAAGTTCTCGTTGGCTGCGGCAGCGATCGACGTCACGCGCGCGCTCCTTCGGAGGAGGGTTCAGCGGAATCTGCGGGCTCGGTGGGTTCTTCCGGCGCCACGGGCGGGGCGTCGGGCATCAGGGCGACGGCGAGGTCGGAGATCTCCTCGGGCAGCTTCGCGGACTCGCTGCGGCCGAGGCCCGCCATCTCGACGACGGTCCGCCCGTCGGCGCCGCGCACGGCCCGCACCCACACGCGGCGGCGCTGGATGAACAGCGACCCGGCCACGCCCACGAGGGCGGCGACCGCGCCGGTGAGCGCCATGCCGTTGCCGGGCTGCTGGGAGACCTGGAAGGTGGCCCAGGGCTTGATGCCCTCGAACTTCAGGGTGCCCGCGCCGTTGGGGAGCGTCATGGTGTCGCCGACCTTCAGGGCCTGCGCGTAGGGCTTGCCGCGCTCGTCCTTGAACTGCTTCATCTTGGACACGTCGAGCTGGTAGACGCTCTGCGGCAGGCCGGAGTCGATGCCGAGGCTGCCGTGGTAGGCGGTGAGGACCAGTCGCGGGTTGTCCAGGGCGGGGAACCGCGAGGCCATGCCGTCCCTCGCCAGGTCCTGGGACAGTGTCGGCACGAAGTTGCCCTTGAAGCCGAGCTGGTCCTTGTTGCCGTCCTTGTCTCGGTAGTCCGGCACCTTGATGACCGTGGACTCCGTGATGTTGCTGTCCAGCGGCAGCGAGGCCACCGCGCCGCGGTAGGCGACCTCGCCCTTGCCGTCCTTGACCGTGACGACCGGGGCGTAGCCGTGGCCGATCAGATAGACCTTCGAGTCCGCCGTCTCCAGCGGCTCGTTCACCTTGATCGTCTTCTTCTTGGGGGTGCCGTCCGCGCCGTCCCAGTACGTGACCTTGGCCTCGTAGGTCCGCGGCGTGCCGCGCTGGGGGCCGGTGCGCTCGTACGTGCCCTCGAAGCTGTCCATCGTGAAGCCGAAGGGGCTGAGGTCGTCGGAGGAGAACAGGGAGCCCGACTTGAAGTCGTCGTACTGCGTGAGGGTGTTGGAGAACTTGTCGCCCTCGACCATCAGCTTCTGGCCCTCGGACTTCCACAGCTGCCCCGAGGCGAAGGCCAGGAGCAGCACGATCAGCGCGATGTGGAAGACGAGGTTGCCGGCCTCGCGGAGATAGCCCTTCTCGGCGGCCACGGCGTCGCCGCCGGCCTCCGTGCGGAACCGCCGCCGCTTGAGCAGCTTCCCGGCCGCGGCGAGCACCTGCCCGGGCTCGGCGTCCGTCCGCCAGGTGGTGTGCACCGGCAGCCGGTCCAGGCGGCGCGGCGCGCCCGGCGGGCGGCCGCGGAGCTGGCCGACGAACTGCCAGGTGCGCGGGACGATGCAGCCGACCAGGGAGGTGAACAGCAGGATGTAGATCGCGGAGAACCACACCGAGGTGTAGACGTGGAAGAGCCCGAGCTTGTCGTAGACGGACGCCAGCGTCTCGTGCGACTTCTTCCAGTTCTCGGCCTTCACCGCGTCGACGCTCGTCTGCGGGATGAGCGAGCCGGGGATGGTGCCGAGCGAGAGCAGGAAGAGCAGGATCAGCGCGACCCGCATCGAGGTCAGCTGGCGCCAGAACCAGCGCATCCAGCCGACGGCCTCCCGCCCCGACCAGGCCAGCCACCCCAGGGCGCCGGGGCGGCGCACGCCGCCGAAGGAGCCGGGCACCGCCTGGCCCTCCTCGACGGGCGCCGTGGACAGCTGGGAACCGGCCGCGCCGATGTCCTTGTCCTCGGTGGTGGGGGGGGTTGTCTCAGCCATGTGTCAGACCTCGGGAACGAAGGAGTCGGACCACTGTCGCATGTCGGCGATCAGCTGGTCCCAGGCGCCGGTGAGCAGCAGCACGCCGACCGCGATGAGCATGGCGCCGCCGATCCTCATGACCCAGGCGTAGTGCCGCTTGACCCAGCCGAACGCGCCGAGGGCGCGCCGGAAGGCGAGGGCGGCCAGTATGAACGGCAGACCGAGGCCGAGGCAGTACGCGAACATGAGCAGCGCGCCCCGTCCGGCGCTGCCCTGGTTGAAGGCCAGCAGCTGGACGGAGGCGAGCGTGGGGCCGATGCAGGGCGTCCAGCCGACGCCGAACATCGCGCCCAGCAGCGGCGCCCCGGCCAGCCCCATCACCGGCTTCCTGTGGAAGCGGAACTCCCGCTGGCCCCAGCGGGAGAGGAGGCCCATGAAGGCGAGGCCCATCACGATGGTGAGGACGCCGAGGATCTTGGAGATCGTCTTCTGGTGGGCCTGGAGGTCCGCGCCGATGTTGCCGAAGAAGGCGCCGCCGGAGACGAAGACCGCGCTGAAGCCGAGCACGAAGAGCAGTGAGCCGGCGAGCATCCGGCCGCGCTTGGCCTCGGCGATGTCGGTGCCGCTGACGCCGGTGACGTAGGAGAGATAGCCGGGCACGAGCGGCAGTACGCAAGGGGAGAAGAAGGAGACCAGCCCGCCGAGTACGGCGATGGGCAGGGCGAGCAGCAGCGCGCCGCTGAGGACGGTCTGGTTCATGTCCCCGGCGGCGGCGAGGGTGGTGACGGCGGTCACCGGGTCACTTCTCCGCGACGAGTGGGTCGAGCGTCTTGCGCAGCTCGTCCTCGGTCAGCGCCTTGATGGCCCGTGCGGCGATCTTGCCGTCGCGGTCGATGAAGACCGTCGAGGGGATCGACTGGGGGCTGAGGCTGCCCTTGGGGAAGCGCAGCAGCAGCTGGCCGCCGGAGTCGTAGAGGCTCGGGTACGGGACCTCGAATTCCTTCTCGAAGCGGAGCGCCGGGGCGGGGTCGGTGTCGCGGGTGTTGATGCCCACGAACTGGACGCCCTTGTCCTTGTAGTCGTTGGCGACCGTGACGAGGTTCTTGGCCTCGCCGCGGCAGGGGGAGCACCAGGAGCCCCAGACGTTGAGGACGACGACCTTGCCCTTGTAGTCCTTCGCGACGTCGAGCTCCTTGCCCTCCAGCGTCTTGCCGGAGAGGTCCGGCGCGCTCTGGCGGGCGCCCTTGTCGTTCACGACGCTGACGCCGCCGGTGCCCTGCACGAACTGGGTCTGGCCGCCGCTCTTCGGGTTGTCACCGGAGCCACAGGCGGTCAGGGTCAGGGCCGCGAGGGCGGTGCAGGCGGCCAGCAGGGTGGTGCGACGGCGGGATTCGATGCGTCGAAGGGCGCGGCAGGCACTCATGTGAAAAGTTTCGCATGGTCCGTTTAGGGATCTTCCGCACCCCCCTCAAGGGCCCCTCCAACGAGTCGGCGCACGGGTGACGGGCCCCTGCCGCGGCTCGCCGGGGGCTCACCGGGGGCTCACCGGGGCCGTCGGCGGCCCGTCAGGCGCTCCTGGCGCTCCACTTCTCGCCGACGTCGAGCCGGCGCAGCTTCTCCAGGACGGCCGGGTCCTGGGCGTCGAGCCAGTCGACGAACTGCCGGAAGGAGAGCAGCCGGACGTCCTTGCGCTTCTCGTCGGCGATGTATTTCAGCGCCTCCTCGACGGCGTCCATATAGATGCCGCCGTTCCACTGTTCGAAATGGTTGCCGACATAGAACGGCGCGCGATTCGTCTCGTACGCGCGGTCGAAGCCGGCGATATACGACTCCGTGGCCTGGCGGCGCCAGCGGTCGTAGTGCTCGGGCGGGCCCTTGGTGGTGTTCTTCGACTGGTTGGCGAGGATGTTGTAGTCCATCGAAAGGACTTCGAACGAATGGCCGGGGAAGGGCATCTGCTGCAACGGCAGATCCCACAGGCCGTGCCTTTTACCGGGCCACACCTGAGTGCCGCCCGGGGAACTCGCGTCGTAGCGCCAGCCGAGTTTCTTCGCGGTCGGCAGGAGATTGTCCTGGCCCAGCAGACACGGCGTGCGGCTGCCGCAGAGTTCCTTGCGGTAGTCGAAGGGCAGCGGTTCGAGGTCCTTGAAGCCGGTGTTGGTCCGCCACTCGGTGACGAAGGAGACGGCCTGCTCGATCTCCGACTCCCAGTCCTCCGGGGTCCACTGGGCGACGGAGCCGGAGCCGGAGCCGGAGCAGAAGTGCCCGTTGAAGTGGGTGCCGATCTCATGGCCGTCGAGCCAGGCCAGCCGGATGTTCTCCAGGGTCGCCTGGATGTGCTCGTCGGTGAGATAGCCGATGTCGGAGGCGCCCACCGGGTTGTTCGGCGGCTTGTACAGGTCCTTCTTCGCCTCGGGGAGGCAGTAGAGCCCGGAGAGGAAGAAGGTCATGTACGCGCCGTGGTCCTTGGCGAGCTTCCGGAAGCGCGGGAAGAGGCCGTTGCCGACCTCGCCCGCGCCGTCCCAGGAGAAGATCACGAACTGCGGGGGCTTCTGCCCCGGCTCCAGCCGCTCCGGCTTGGGCGGCTGGTTGGGCTGCGGCCCGGCGTCGGCGGTGGAGCCGTCACCGATCGGGCTCGCCTTGGCCCGCTCGCTCGCCTTGGCCGAGGGGTCGTGTTTCTCGGAGCCGGCGGGAGAGGAGCAGCCGGCGACGCCGGTCAGCGCGGCGGCCGCTCCCGCCCCCACTCCCATGCCGAGGAGACCTCGTCGGCTGATCTCGCGCATGTCGTCTCCGTCCGTACTCGCCACGCCTCCATACACCTTGTCGTCCATATAAAACGACATTGCGTGGGACGGCGCGTCGAGTACGGCGGTTGCGCATTCTCGCCGGTCTTTGCAGCGCTTTACCCGGTTTTAGCCGGACGGTCGCGGAGTTCTCCGCACGGCATTACGCTCAGGCGCCAAATGCCTTGGCCCCGCCCTTTACCGGTTTCGCGCCCGCGAGCAGATGCGCCGGGACCAGATCCCGGGCCGGCTCGCTGTAGCCGACCGACACGATTTTGTCCCCCCTGAAGGTGAACGTCGTCAGGCTCGCCAAAGTGCACTGCCGTTTACGCGGGTCGTGCCACAGCCGCCGCCGCTCCGCGAAACTGCGCACGATCCAGATCGGCAGCTGATGGCTCACGCAGACGGCCTCGTGGCCGCGGGCCGCGTCACGCGCCGCGCCGAGCGCGCCCATCATCCGCACGACCTGCTCGACATAGGGCTCACCCCACGACGGGCGGAAGGGATTCGTCAGGTACTTCCAGTTGGCCGGCTTCTTCAGCGCGCCGTCGCCGACCCCGAAGGTCTTCCCCTCGAAGACGTTCTCCGCCTCGATCAGCCGCTCGTCCGTCGCCAGGTCCAGACCGTGCGCCTTGGCGATCGGCTGCGCCGTCTCCTGCGCGCGCTCCAGCGGGGAGGCGACCACATGCGTGATGTCCCGCCCCGCCAGATGCTCGGCGACCCGGTCGGCCATCCGCAGCCCCAGGTCCGACAGGTGATAGCCCGGCTTGCGCCCGTAGAGCACGCCCTCGGGGTTGTGCACCTCGCCGTGCCGCATCAGATGGACGACGGTGATCTCACTGCCGTCCTTCGCCTTGCCGGCGTCGTTGCTCATCGCGTTGGTCATCCCGTCCGTCATTCCGTCGCCTCGGCAGCCGCCCGCGCCGCGGCCGGCAGCGCCGCCGCGATCCGCTCGACCGCCGCACTGTCATGGGCCGTCGAGACGAACCACGACTCGAACGCCGACGGCGGCAGATAGACGCCCTGCGCCAGCATCGAGTGGAAGAAGGCGTTGAAGCGGAACGACTCCTGCGCCTTCGCCTGCTCGTAGTCCGTGACCTCGCGGCCGGTGAAGAACACGGAGAACATGTTCGACGCCGTCTGGAGCCGGTGCGCCACGCCCTCCTTCGTCAGGGCCGCCGTCACCAGGCCGCTGATCTCCGCGGCGACCGCGTCGACCTTCGCGTACGCCGCGTCGTCCAGCAGCCGCAGCTGCGCGAGGCCCGCCGCGGTGGCGACCGGGTTCCCGGAGAGCGTGCCCGCCTGGTAGACCGGACCCGCCGGGGCCAGGTGGCCCATCACGTCCGCGCGGCCGCCGAAGGCCGCCGCCGGGAAGCCGCCGCCCATGACCTTGCCGAAGGTCATCAGGTCCGGCCGCACGCCGTCGATGCCGAACCAGCCCGCCTTGCTCGTACGGAAGCCGGTCATGACCTCGTCCGAGATGAACAGCGCGCCGTTCTTGGCGCAGGCCGCCTTCAGGCCCGCGTTGAAGCCCGGCTTCGGCGGGACCACGCCCATGTTGCCCGGCGACGCCTCCGTGATCACACAGGCGATCTCGCCCGGGTGCGCGTGGAAGGCGGCGTGCACGGCCTCCAGGTCGTTGTACGGCAGCACGATCGTGTCGCCCGCCTGCGCGCCCGTCACCCCGGGCGTGTCCGGCAGCCCGAACGTCGCCAGCCCCGAGCCCGCCGCCGCCAGCAGCGCGTCCACGTGGCCGTGGTAGCAGCCCGCGAACTTGATCACCTTGGCGCGGCCGGTGAAACCGCGCGCGAGCCGGATCGCCGACATCGTCGCCTCGGTGCCGGACGACACCAGGCGCACCTGCTCCACGGGCTCCACCCGGGAGACGATCTCCTCGCCGAGCGCCACCTCGCCCTCGCCGGGCGTGCCGAAGGACGTGCCGCGCGCGACCGCCTCCTGCACGGCGGCGACCACCTCGGGGTGCGCGTGGCCGAGGATCATCGGCCCCCACGAACACACGAGGTCCACATACTCCCGGCCGTCGGCGTCCGTCAGGTACGGACCCGTACCGGACACCATGAACCGGGGCGTACCGCCCACGGCGCGGAAGGCGCGCACCGGGGAATTCACGCCGCCGGGCGTCACGACAGCGGCACGGTCGAACAGCGCTTGCGAGACGGGGGCTTCATACGAATAAGGCACTTGGAATCCTGACCTGCGGAAACGTAGGAAGGGACGGCGGCTGGCCGCGCGCCCCGGCTGGCAGCGGTGCGGGCTCGCCCCGCTCGCGACCGGGCGTCAGCCCTCTCGTGTCTGCGAGACTGGGGCTTCATATGGGTAGCTCACGCTAGCCATGGTCTCAGAGCCCTGTACCGAGTCGTCTTCGGGCGTTTCACACGCTGTTCACGGGGGAGGTCTCTGAGACGATGATCGGGTTGCGCGGCGGGGGCTGTGCTGCGTAAAAAAGCGGTCGGGTGGAGATATGCATCGCGGTGGCGGACTGGGCGAGGGCACCGATGACCTGGGGCCCGAGCGAGCCCAGAGGTCCCGCAGGGGGCGCCACAGGGGCCGTCGTGAAGAAGACGGCGCGGGAAGCAGCAGGAGTGGTGGCCGGGTGGGGGTGACCTACAAGTACTTCGGGGCGCCCAACAGCGCCGCCGCGGCCAACGTCCCCATCTCCATGCGCCCCGAGGAGCTCGGCGGTGACGAGCTCGGCATGGGCGGCATGTTCACCAAGATCAAGCCGGAGACGATGGCCGCCATGGTCCTCACCGGCATCGAGGGCATACCCCTGCACAAGGTCCCCCCGCTCGAACTGGTCGTCCTCCACCCCGACTACGCCGTCGTCAAGCTCCCCATGACCGTCGTCGACCCGCTGCGCGGCATCGGCGAGGAGTCCGTGGGCGCCGCCGCCTTCATCTGGTCCACCGTCCCCGACCGCGGCGGCCCGCGGGACGCGTTCACCGTCTATCAGCTGCTCCGCGAGTGGCAGGACTTCTCCCACCGCCTGCACGAGAACGGCCACCAGCCGTACTGCCTGGTCTGGCCCTGACCGGACCGGCACGCCCCGTCCCCCGCGACGCGCCCGCGCCGCCCACCGGTCAGCGCGGTGCGAGCAGGTCGGTGTCCACGGTGCCCTGCACCACCTGCTGAGCGATATCCGCCAGCCGCATCTGCCGCGGGCGGGCATAGCCGCGCAGGGCCTCGAACGCCTCGTCCAGGCCCACCTGCCAGCGCTCGGCCAGCACACCCTTGGCCTGCTCGATCACCACCCGGCTGTGGAGCGCGGCCTGCAGCTGCGACTTGTCGATGTTGCTCTGCTCGATCGTGCGCTGCTGCAGAATGGCGATCGTGGCCACGTCCGCCAGCGCCTGGGCCAGCTGCACATCGGACTCGGAGATCTGCGTGTCGCGGGAGTCGAAGAGATTCAGCGCGCCGATGACCTGGTGCCGCAGCCGCATCGGAATGGCGTGCGTCGTACGGAAGCCCACCCTGCGGGCGCGGGCGGCGAAAGGACCGAAAGCCGCCGTGGCCCTGGGGGACTCCAGATCGATGCCCAACTGCGCCTGGCCACTGCGGTAGCACTCCACGCACGGCCCCTGGTCGTGCTGGAGGGCGAACAGCTCCAGCAGCCGGGTGTGCTCGTCCGAGGCCGCGATGACCTGCAGCTCGCCGAAAGTGTTCGCGATCATCACGCCGACGGCTTCGATGTCCAGCAGTTCGACGCAGCGGGCCGCGAGCCGATGCAGGAAATCGATCAGATCGAAGTCGTCGATCAGCGAATCGACGGCCTCGACCAGGACCTCCAGCATGCGTTGCCGGCTAGCCATGGCCATCATCCCCATTCCTCGAAAGACGGGTCCGGCCCGTCATCAGCTTGTCGGAAGTGCAATCGGCGGGCCACGACGTCCTCCGCGACCCTCGTCAGGGGAACCTCGTGCCGGTAGGCGTGGGCACGCAGCAGCACCAGGGCCTGGGCGACGGTCTCCTGTGCCTGGACGCTGACCATCCCGCCGGCCTGGTGCACGACGGCCCGGTGCAACTGCGCGGCGGAATCGGCCGCGGCGAAGGCGGTGGCCCGCTCCCCGTCCAGCAGCACCGCGGTCATCGCCGCGGTGAGGATCAGGGCGTCATCCATCGCGGCCGTCGTCAGCGGGCCCGCGGCGGACCGCTGCGCGGTCAGCACGCCCAGGCACACACCGCCGATCCGCAGGGGAAAGCAGAAGAGGGCAGCCACCCCGAGCACGGTCAGCTCCGGCAGCAGTGCGGGCCACCGGTCGGAGCGGACGCGCTCCAGATCCGGCTCCATGACCACGGTGCCGGCGCTCAGGGCATCCGGACCCGGTCCCTCGCCGAGCGTGAACTGCTCGTCCTCGAGACGCTCGCTGACTCCCGGGCAGGACCACACCAGCTCGCCCAGCGCGCCGTCCGTCGCGAGCGAGAGCGCGACCCCGTCCACGCCGAGGACGCGGGCGCACTCCAGCGGATCCCCGCCGATCAATCCGGAGGCCGACCGCGAGGCCATGTCGCGCAGCACCCGGGCCATCCCCGCGCTGGTAGCCACAACGCCACCCGCTTCCCGGGCCGACCCCCTCGGGCTGCCCCCGGAGCGGGGGACCCGTTGCCCTCACCCTACGCCCTGCTCCCCTTGCCGGGACTGCCGTCGAGGGCATCGAGATCGGCCAGATCCGTCAGCGAGGCGACCGGCGCGAAGACATCCAGCAGCTCGGCCATGCGCATGACCTTCAGCGCCCACGGCCGGGTGCACAGCACCGCGAACCTGCCGCCGGCCGCGAGCACACCCCTGCGGGCCCTGCACATCAGGCCCAGGATCACGCAGTCGAAGAACGTCACCTCACGCAGATCCAGCACGACCACCGGCTTCTCCAGCGCCAGCAGCCGCACCAGCAGCTCCTCGATCTCCGGCACCGACCCGATGTCGAGCTCACCACTCAGCCGCAGCACGCCCCAACGGCCCACTACACGGATACACGACGCGCTCTGCCACTCGGTCATGAGTGCCCCCCTGGGTGTCAGTGCGAGACGGTGGCGGAAGCCGGGCCGGACACCGTCGCCACCAGGGACAGGGGCAGCTATGACGAAGGTATGCCCCACCGCCGCCGCGCAAAGCCCGCGGCGCGTTTTCCCGCTTCCGAAGGGGTGGGAAGCCGTAAAACCGGCCCTCACGTGCGGCGGTCACTGGTTAACTCTCGGAGGGTCTGCACCCACCGGTGGCCGGGACCCGCGCTCCCGGCGACAGCCGGCCCGTCCGACCGGCTTCCGGAAGCCCGGCCGGCGCCCTACGGTGAGCCCGTGGCCCTGGCCCCCGGCCGCCGTCTCCCCCGGAGTCACCGGCCACCTCCCGCCCTGCCGGTCGCCCCGCGGTCGTAGACGGAGCGGCCGGTGCGCTCTGCCTGGGGGAGGGCGGGAGCACCGGCCGGCTCCCGTCGGGACGTAACGTACGCCCCATGCTCAACCTCCGCTCCGTCGCCCTCTTCGTCCTCGCCGCGCTCCTGGAGATCGGCGGCGCCTGGCTCGTCTGGCAGGGCGTGCGCGAGCACCGGGGCTGGGCGTGGATCGGCGCGGGAGTGCTCGCCCTCGGCGCCTACGGCTTCGTCGCCACGCTCCAGCCGGACGCCGAGTTCGGCCGCATCCTCGCCGCGTACGGCGGGGTCTTCGTCGCCGGGTCGCTGGCCTGGGGCATGGTCGCCGACGGCTACCGCCCCGACCGCTACGACGTGGCCGGCGCGCTGGTCTGCCTCGCCGGGGTCGCGATCATCATGTACGCGCCGCGCGGCCGCTGAGCCGGCCGCCTGCGGAGCCGCTCGAACGCGAGGCCGCATATCCTGCGGGCGGATCCCGCACGCCGCACCACAGGAGGCCCGCCATGAGCACCCGCACCGCCGTCGTCACCGGCGCGAGCAGCGGCATCGGTGCCGCCACCGCCCGCCGGCTGGCCGCCGCCGGCCACCGCGTCGTCCTCACCGCCCGCCGCGCGGACCGCGTCGAGGCCCTGGCCGCGGAGCTCACCGAGGCCGGCCACGAGGCGGTCGCCTACGGGCTCGACGTCACCGACCGCGCCGCCGTCACGGCCTTCGCGGCGTACCTGGACGACTTCGAGAGCGTCGACGTCCTGGTCAACAACGCGGGCGGCGCGCTCGGCACCGACCCCGTCGCGACCGCCGACCCCGCGGACTGGCGCGCGATGTACGAGGTCAACGTGCTCGGCGTGCTCCACCTGACACAGGCGCTGCTCCCCCGGCTCGTGGCGAGCGGCGACGGCACGGTGCTGATCGTCTCCTCCACCGCCGGACTCGGCACCTACGAGGGAGGCGGCGGCTACGTCGCCGCCAAGCACGGCGCGCACGTCATCGCCGAGACCCTGCGCCTGGAACTGTGCGGGCAGCCCGTACGCGTCATCGAGATCGCCCCCGGCATGGTGAGGACCGACGAGTTCGCCGTCACCCGCTTCCGCGGCGACACGGAGAAGGCCGCCGCGGTCTACGCCGGCGTCGCCGAGCCGCTGACGGCCGAGGACGTCGCGGACACCATCACCTGGGCGGTCACCCGGCCCCCGCACGTGAACATCGACCTGCTCGTCGTACGCCCCCGCGCCCAGGCCGCCAACCACAAGGTGCACCGCGAGGGCTGAGCGGCCCTGGGACCTGCGACGCAGGACCCTGGACCGATGACACGGATGATCATCAGGGGTTACCTTGCCCGTGCAACGGCCGCCATGGGGGACGGCCCGTACGAAAAGGAACCTCGCATGCGCGTCACCGGCTTCGACCACCTCGTCCTGAACGTCTCCGACGTGGAGCGGGCCCTCGCCTTCTACTGCGGCCCGCTCGGCCTGGAGCCCGTCCGCGTCGAGGAGTGGCGCGCGGGGAAGGTGTCCTTCCCCTCGGTGCGCGTCTCCCCCACGACCATCATCGACCTGGTCGACCGCGCCCGGGGCGAGTCCAACGTCGACCACATCTGCCTGGTCGTCGAGCCGCTGGACTGGCAGACGGTGATCGACGCGGGCACCTTCACCGTCGTCGACGGCCCCGGCAAGCGCTATGGCGCCCGCGGCGACGCCGAGTCCCTCTACGTCCTCGACCCGGACGGCAACACGGTCGAGCTGCGCTGGTACCCGCAGGACGTGTGAGGCGCCCCGCGTCTGCTCCTCCAGGTCTTGGGCGCAGAAGCGCTTCTTCGCGGCGTTGCCGCTGCGGCTCGTCTTCCGGCCCGCGCCACGGGAAGCGGAGTTGAAGGACGAGGGGTCGCCGAGGCCGCGCACGATGGACGAACCGGTGCCCATCGAGCCCGGGATGATGCCGAACTCGCCGTCGCCCGCGCGGATCGCCCCCTTGCGGGTGACGAGCGGTTCCTTGTCGTCGTAGGTCTCCTCGGCCACGTAGCCGTGGAGACACACGTGGCGGGTGATCGGCGGTTGCGCCCCGGCAGGGACCCCTGATGGGACTCCCTACCGGGGCGCGGGAGTTCACGAGAACCTGACCGAGCGGAACTTCTGCCGTGCATTGCCCACACCGGTCTTGGCCTTGACGGAGTATCGGTAGCCGGTGCAGTTGTTCTCCGACCATGTCGTGGCTTGTGTGCTGGCCCTGTTATTGGCAGCGAACGCGGGCTTGGTCTTCTCCGGGTCTGCCGCCTGCGGAATGACGATGCATTCCTTGCTTGCCGGATTGTTCAGGTAGCCGAACTGGTTGGCTCCATTCGCGTCGACGTAGGTGTAGGAGAACTCGCCCTCAGCGGCGGAGGCCGGGCCGGGAGCGGTGAGCAGGAGGGTGAGGGCGCAGGCAGCGGCGGATGCGATGGCGCGTAGGCGCATCAGGTGGGATCCTCACGTCGCAGGGGGTTACACAGGCAACCCCGCACTGCCCAGCGCCGCGCACGGGTAAGCGTCGCCCCGCCCGAACCAGGCCGACGAAACGTTAATGCACCCCCCGTTCGGAGTAGTCCCGCACAAGAGTGCGCCCACTCCTGGCGGGCCGTGGCTCGGCCTGCACGGGAGCGGGCGACGCCCGCGAGAGGGCGGTCACCCCAAGCCCCCTGGGGGCTTGGGCGCTGCTCAGGGGGTGTGGGCGCAGGGGTAGGCCCTACGCGCCCTTGGTCAGGCTCTCGATGATGCCCTCGGCGCCCGTAAAGAGGTTCTGGACCGTGTCATCAGCGGCGGCGACGGTATTGACGACCGTGCTATCACCGGTGTCGGCGATGGCGGGTGTGGTGAGGGCGCCCAGGAGCGCGGCGGTTCCCAGAATGACGGCAGCGGTACGGCGCATGGCTATATGCCTTTCGAGCACGGCGAGTTGGGCTTCGACTCGGCGGCTGGTTCGAGTCGTAGCCCAGTTGCCCAAGCGGAACGTCATATATGCGCCACTCACCCGAACGAGCAGAGAGGCTCCCTGACTGCGACGCTGCCCCCGAGGGCGCATCCGGTGAGTCAGTCACGAACCACGTCAGCGCCTAGGCCGCCTGGAGGACCCGGGCCCGCTCGTTGAAGTCAGCCACAAGAGGGTGCTGGCCGAGGGGGATCATGCGGCGCTGGAGATCCTGGACAGCTTCCACGCTGCGGGACGACTTCACCCGGCGGGCGAGGTCGAGCGTGCGGACTCCCGCCGCGTGGGCCGCTTCGAGGTCTCGGCGCTGCAAGTGGGTGACGGCAAGAGCCGCCTGTGACATGGCTCCGCGACGGGCCCGGTTCTGCTTGCGGGCGTGGGCGATCGAGGCGCGGGCGTGTTCTTCGGCGTGGTCCGGCTGGTCGATGTCCCGGAAGGCGTTGGCCCACTCACCGCCGAGGTACGCAGGGTCGATGAACTTGGCCCACTCAGGTTCGTTGGCCGCGTCCACCTTGCCGGAATTCTGCTCTGCCTGGGCGATAGCCCGCACAGTGGCCTTCTTGTCCCCGAGAACCGCATGGGCCCTGGCTTCGAGCGTCCAGAGGTCGGCAAGGCACGCTGGGGACTTGGTACGGCTAAGCCCCTGACGGCCCGCTTGGGCAAGGCGCTTGCCCTCATCGGGGTGACCAGGCAGCGTGGCTTGGTCCGCCATGCCTGCGAGGACGTGTGCGCCGAGTGCAGGGTCAGAGGAGACGTGGGGGTGTCCCCACTCCGCCGCGCGGGATCGAACCCTGGCGGGCGAGTTCGCCCTTCGACCACCCCGAACGACCAATCCGGTCGGCGAGCTTCGCGTTCGAATTCTTCACTGCTGCCATCCACGAGATCGACAGGCGTGGTGGATTCACCACGGTTCACCACTACTCCGGAAGCTACCCGTTGAGGGGCCCCGGATGGTGGCTATGCGTGCGACAGGAAGCGAACGCGGAGGCCGACGATATGAGCAGCGGACGGTACGCGGTAGACACCCGGACGAACAGGCTCGGGGAGCGCATGGGCAATGACGGCCCGTACGTACAACTGCGGCCCGCCGGCGGTGGTAGGGAATGGGACTGCCCGCCGGGCAAGCTGCGCGAGCCCACGGAGGACGAGATGAAGGCGGCGCGCGTACTGGGGTCACCGGTGGGGGGACGATCATGAGCGAGCCGCGCGCTGTGATCACACACGTTTGACACAAGGTTGCGACGCACCCGCTAAGCGAGGTAACCGTGACGGTGCAGGGCCTGAGCATCGGGTGCTCCTGGACGCTCGCACCGACGGCGAACCTCAAGGCGGCTGACGAAGCGATGATGACCCACGCGGGTCTTCACAGCCACCCGACGTTCGCCCGGACGGCTCCGGCCCCGCGACGGGTAAGTAGGCGGCACACGTGACCACACGCACAGAGGAGGCGGGCCCCTCGGGGCTCGCCTCTGCGCTCGTTGAAGCGGGCGCACTGACTTCTGACTGGCTGCCGACGTTCAAGGCGGTCCCGCGTGAGCTGTTCGTGCCTGACCGCATCTGGCCGGGCATCGCGGACGGCACACAGCAAACAGCACTGGTGGACCGCGCCAAGGACCCGGAAACCTGGTTCGAGGCGGTCTACTCCGACATACCGCTCACGACGCAGTGGGACGACGGACAGCACTCCGGGGATGGGCTGGGCGTCACGCCGACAAGCTCCAATTCCATGCCCCGCATGGTCTTCTCCATGCTCGCCGACCTGGACGTACAGGAAGGCCACCGAGCGTTGGAGATCGGCACCGGAACGGGCTGGAACGCCGCGCTTCTCGCGCACAGGCTCGGCGGCGCGAACGTGATCAGTGTCGAGTACGACGCGGACGTGTCCAAGGCCGCCATCGAGAACCTTCGGCGCGCCGGCCTGGCACCCCTGCTACTCGTGGGGGACGGCCGCATGGGTCACGCCGGCAGTGCCCCATTCGACCGGGTCATTGCCACGTGCTCGATCGGGGAGGTGCCCCGGGCGTGGATCGAGCAGACCAGTCCCGGCGGCGTCATCGTCGCCCCCTGGGGCACGACGTACGGCGGCGAGTACGTCGTACGCCTGACCGTCGGCGAGGACGGCACGGCAAACGGCCGCTTCACCCGCTCCAGCGCTTTCATGCGCCTGCGACAGCAGCGCACGGAACGCCCGCCTTTTGATGCCTACCTCAAGGGCCAGGAATGGCCCGCAGACGGCGTCAGGGGCGTGACGGCACTGGCGCCCGCTGCCATCGGCGGGTGGCTCGAACAGTTCGTGATCGGGCTGCAAGTGCCCGGGGCGTTCTGGCGCGCCGAACGGTACGACGACGGCACCTACACGCTGTGGACGTACAGCACCGACACCCAGTCGTGGGCATCAGCCGACTGTGAGCCCGAGGCAAACGAGTACGTTGTGGCCCAGTCCGGCCCGCGCCGTCTGTGGGACGAGACGGAAGCGGCCATCCAGTGGTGGGAGGAGAACGGCCGCCCTGGCTTCGACCGCTTCGGGCTCACCGTGGACAGCGACGGGGAACGCGTCTGGCTCGACACCCCGGACAACCTGGTTCCCCGCCGGAGCACGTAGCCGCTCCCCGCACCGGCCCCGATCGGCGTTCCCCGAGCGCCGGCCGGGGCCCTTGAGCGTCGAGCCGGTGAAGAGCCGCTGTCAGCCCTTCACGCAGACGACCTGCTTGAGCTTCGCCACGACCTCGACGAGATCCCGCTGCTGCTCGATGACCTTCTCGATCGGCTTGTAGGCGCCCGGGATCTCGTCCACCACGCCGGAGTCCTTGCGGCACTCCACGCCCCACGTCTGCTCCTCCAGGTCCTGGACGGAGAAGCGCTTCTTCGCGGCGTTGCGGCTCATCTTCCGGCCCGCGCCGTGGGAGGCGGAGTTGAAGGACGAGGCGTTGCCGAGGCCGCGCACGATGTACGAACCGGTGCCCATCGAGCCCGGGATGATGCCGAACTCGCCATCGCCCGCGCGGATCGCCCCCTTGCGGGTGACGAGCAGTTCCTTGCCGTCGTAGGTCTCCTCGGCCACGTAGTTGTGGTGGCAGGAAATGACAGGCTCGAACGTCGGCTTGGCCTTCACGAACTCCCTGCGGACGACGTCCTGGAAGAGCGCCATCATCAGCTCGCGGTTGTGCTTCGCGTACTCCTGGGCCCAGAAGAGGTCGTGGCGGTAGGCCGCCATCTGCGGGGTGTCGGTGACGAAGACGGCGAGGTCACGGTCGATCAGATCCTGGTTGTGCGGCAGCTTCTGCGCCTGGCCGATGTGGTGCTCGGCGAGCTCCTTGCCGATGTTCCGGGAGCCGGAGTGCAGCATCAGCCAGACCGAATCCGACTCGTCGAGACAGAATTCGATGAAGTGATTCCCCCCGCCGAGCGTCCCCATCTGCTTGACCGCGCGGTCCTGACGGAATCTGACCGCTTCCGCGACACCGTCGAACCGGCTCCAGAAGTCCGCCCACCCCGCCGTCGGCACGCCGTGCAGCCGGGCCGGGTTCACCGGGTCGTCGTGCATCCCCCGGCCCACCGGGATCGCCGCCTCGATCCTCGAGCGCAGCCGGGACAGGTCCGCCGGGAGGTCCGCCGCCGTCAGCGAGGTCTTCACCGCCGACATGCCGCAGCCGATGTCCACGCCGACCGCCGCCGGGCACACCGCGCCCCGCATCGCGATCACCGAGCCGACCGTGGCGCCCTTGCCGAAGTGGACGTCCGGCATCACCGCGAGGCCCTCGATCCAGGGCAGGGTCGAGACGTTGCGCAGTTGCTGCATGGCGACGCCCTCGACCGTGGCCGGGTCGGCCCACATGCGGATCGGTACACGGACGCCGGGCACCTCGGTGTAGGACATCGTTTTCCTCATAACCCCGTAAAAGCAAGATAACGCAAAAGCCGTACAAATCTGACGATTCACGACAGGGAACCGGCAGACCGGGCGGTGCGTGCGGTAGACATACCTTCCAGCCACCGCCTTTCCGGCGGCAACCCGTTTTCGCGCGAGCACGAGCGCGGACGCCGCGGGTGAGGGCGATCAAGCCGCAGGCGAAGGGAGCCACGGACAGTGCAGCGAAGGGCATACGCACCGGCCGCCGCACTGGTTGCGGCACTGCTCGCCGCGGTGCTCGCCGCGTGCGGCGGCTCCTCCGGCGGCCACGGCGGGAACGACGACGCCAAGACCGGCCGCGCCGGCGCGACGGCCCCGGCCGGGGAACCCGGCAAGTACCACAGCCTCCCCGAGCCCTGCGGCTATGTGAACCGGGACACCCTGCGCCGCCTGCTGCCCACCGGTGAGGACGAGAGCGACCCCGAGGTCCAGAAGCTCTACCGCGGCCAGGCCGCCGTCACCTACGACACCGACCGCCGCGTCGGCTGCCGCTGGAAGCTGGAGACCCCGGAGGGCACCCGGCACCTGTCCATCGACTTCGAGCGCGTGGTCTCCTACCAGCCGGGGGTCAGCGACGACGACCGGGCGAAGGAGCTCTACGCCCGCCAGGCGTCCGCCGCGAAGATCCCCGACGCGTCGGCGTCGGCGTCCGCCACCCCCTCCACCGCCCCGCCCTCGCCCGCCGCGAGCGCGGGCACGCACCCGCAGGGCGGCGCCGCCACCGGCTCGCCGTCCGCCCCCGCGAGCCCCTCCCCCTCGGGCTCCCCCTCCGCCGACCCCCGCTTCCTGCCCCGCGTGCTCGACGACCTCGGCGACGACGCGTTCATCGACGACAAGCTGGTCACCGCGGCGGCCGGTGTGCACCGGGACATCTCGATCGTCTTCCGGTCCGCGAACGTCCTCGTGAGCATCGCCTACGACCAGTGGACGGCCGACCGGCAGCACATTCCCACGAGCGAAGACCTCCAGGGCAAGGCGCACAGCCTGGCCAAGGAGCTGGACGCGGGGCACTTCGGCAATTAGCCCGGCGAGTATCGCCCCGCCTCGGCCACCGGCGCTTCCCCGCCGCGTACCGTGCCGGGCAGGGCACCCGGCCGGCGGACCGCCCGCCGGCGGACCTCAACGATCCGCCCCCGACACGACGAGTGAAGGACCCATGCACCGAACAGCCCCGCGACTCGCCCGAATCCTCGCCTGCGCCGCAGTACCGGTGATGCTCGTCGCCACCGGCTGCTCGGACGACTCCGGCTCCGGGAAGAAGGCGACGGCCTCGCCGTCGCAGGCCGCGACACCCAGCCCCTCGGCCACGATGAAGGCGGCGACGTTCGGCAAGCTGCCCGACGTGTGCAAGACCGTCGACGAGAAGAGCGTCGACAAGCTGGTGCCGTCGGCGAAGAAGAAGGAGGGCGAGGCCCTCCCGGCGACCGCCCCCAACGACTCCGCCAGCTGCTTCTGGAACGGTCTGAACGGCGAGGACGCCAAGGACCTCCAGTACCGCAGCCTGACGATCTCGCTCAAGCGCTTCTCGGCGGACCCCACGCTCGGCTCGGGCGAGAAGCTCGCCGCGAACTACGTCGGCCAGCGGACGACCAAGGCGACCACCGAGGACGGCGCCAAGGACGCCAAGACCGAGAAGGCCGGCGGCATCGGCGACGAGGCGAACAGCGTCGCCGCGGACTACCGCAAGGACGACGACGACTACCGCAACGCCATCGTGGTGACCCGCACCGCCAACGTCGTGATCACTGTCAAGTACACCGGCGCCGGCTTCCAGGGCGCCAAGAACCCCGACGCGGGCGACCTGATGAAGAACGCGCAGGACGCGGCGAAGGAGGCCGTGGCCTCGATCGCCGCGGCGAACAAGAAGTAGCCGGAACGCGACGAAGCCGGGCGGGCCCCCTCGGGCCCGCCCGGCTTCGTCGCGTCCTGCGCGGTATTACACGGCCAGCAGCTTGCGCACGCGGTCCGCGCCCACGGCGAGGAGCAGCGTGGGCAGGCGCGGGCCGGTGTCACGGCCGACCAGCAGGTGGTAGAGCAGCGCGAAGAAGGAGCGCTGGGCGACCTTCAGCTCCGGCGTCGGCTTGGCGTCGGGCGCCAGCCCGGCCTGCACCTTCGGCACGCCGTAGACCAGCGTGGTCAGCCCGTCCAGCGACCAGTGCTCGTCCAGCCCGGCGAGCAGCAGCCGCAGCGACTCGCGGGCCTGCTCGTCCAGCGACGCGAGGTGCTCGGTGTCGGGCTCCTCGCGGACGATGGTGCGGGACTCGGCCGGGACCTGGGTGTTGATCCAGTGCTCGGCCCGGTCGAGCCGCGGCCGCGTCTCCTCCAGCGAGGTGACCGGGTTCTCCGGGTCGAGCTCGCTGAGGATGCGCAGGGTCTGCTCGTCGTGGCCGGCGGTGATGTCGACGACCGAGGCGAGCGTGCGGTACGGCAGCGGGCGCGGGGTGCGCGGCAGCTCGCCGGAGGCCGTGCGGGCGGCCCGGGCGTACGCGGCGGCGTCGGCGGGCAGCACGCTGCCGTCGGCGACCTTGGCCTCCAGCTTGTCCCACTCGTCGTAGAGCCGCTGGATCTCCTGGTCGAAGGCGATCTTGAAGGACTGGTTGGGCTTGCGGCGCGCGTACAGCCAGCGCAGCAGCGGCGCCTCCATGATCTTCAGCGCGTCGCCCGGGGTGGGGACGCCGCCCTTGGAGGAGGACATCTTGGCCATGCCGCTGATGCCGACGAAGGCGTACATCGGGCCGATCGGCTGCTCGCCGCCGAAGACCTTGCGGACGATCTGGCCGCCGACCACGAAGGAGGAGCCGGGCGAGGAGTGGTCGACGCCGGAGGGCTCGAAGATCACGCCCTCGTAGGCCCAGCGCATCGGCCAGTCGACCTTCCAGACCAGCTTGCCGCGGTTGAACTCGCTGAGCAGCACGGTCTCGGAGTGGCCGCACACGCAGGTGTAGGCCAGCTCGGTGCTCTCGTCGTCGTAGGAGGTGACCGTGGTGAGGTCGCGCTCGCAGACGCCGCAGTAGGGCTTGTACGGGAAGTAGGCCGCGCCGGAGCCGCTGCCGTCGTCCTCGGCGGCCGCGCCGGAGCCCTCGGCGGCCTCCAGCTCGGCCTCGTCGACCGGCTTCTGCTGCTGCTTCTTCGGCTTGCCGGTCGCCTTGTCCTTCGTCCGGTACTGGTCGAGGATCGCGTCGATGTCGCCGCGGTGCCTCATCGCGTGCAGGATCTGCTCGCGGTAGACACCGGAGGTGTACTGCTCGGTCTGGCTGATCGGGTCGTACTCGATGCCGAGCTCGGCCAGCGCGGCGACCATGGCGGCCTTGAAGTGCTCGGCCCAGTTCGGATAGGCCGAGCCGGCCGGGGCGGGCACCGAGGTCAGCGGCTTGCCGATGTGCTCGGCCCAGCTGTCGTCGATGCCGGGGACACCGCTGGGCACCTTGCGGTAGCGGTCGTAGTCGTCCCAGGACAGCACGTGCCTGACCTCGTGACCACGGCGGCGGATCTCGTCGGCGACCAGGTGCGGGGTCATGACCTCGCGCAGGTTGCCCAGGTGGATCGGGCCGGAGGGGGACAGGCCGGAGGCAACGACGATCGGTTTGCCGGGGGCACGGCGCTCCGCTTCGGCAATGACCTCGTCGGCGAAACGGGAGACCCAGTCGGCCTCGGTGCTCTGAGCCTGAGCCACGGCACTTCCTTCCTTACGGTCCTGGCATGACCATTGTCCCAGACGGCCGGGGCGGCTCCGGGGTTGCTCCCGGGTCGGTCACAGGCGGCCGGAACGGCCACCCGGGCGGCGGCGGGTGCGTGTGATACTCGGTGTATCAAAAACGCCCTCTAACGGAACGGCACCCACCCCATGGCCTCGGTCCCTTCCCTCGCCTCCTCGCTCCACCAGCGCATCGCGGACGCTCTCTCGGCAGCCCTGCCGGAGGCCGGTGCCGCCGACCCGCTGCTGCGACGAAGCGACCGGGCCGACTTCCAGGCCAACGGGATGCTGGCGCTCGCCAAGAAGCTGGGGGGCAACCCCCGCGAGCTGGCCGGCAAGGTCGTGGCCGGCCTGCCCGCCGGTGACCTGATCCAGGAGATCGAGGTCTCCGGCCCCGGCTTCCTCAACATCACGGTCACCGACCGGGCGATCACCGGGACGCTCGCGGCCCGCGCGGCCGACGACCGCCTGGGCGTGCCGCTCAAGGAGAAGCCGGGCACCACGGTCATCGACTGGGCGCAGCCGAACGTGGCCAAGGAGATGCACGTCGGCCATCTGCGGTCCGCGGTGATCGGCGACGCGGTCGTCAAGATCCTGGAGTTCGCGGGCGAGAAGGTGATCTCGCGGCACCACATCGGCGACTGGGGCACCCAGTTCGGCATGCTCATCCAGTATCTGCTGGAGCACCCGCACGAGCTGGACCACAAGGACGCCGCCTCCGGTGAGGAGGCCATGTCGAACCTCAACCGGCTCTACAAGGCGTCCCGCACGCTCTTCGACTCCGACGAGGCGTTCAAGGAGCGGGCGCGCCGCCGGGTCGTGGACCTCCAGGCGGGCGATGAGCAGACCCTCGCCCTGTGGCAGCGGTTCGTGGACGAGTCGAAGATCTACTTCTACTCGGTCTTCGGCAAGCTCGACATGGAGATCCGGGACGCGGACGTGGTCGGCGAGTCCGGCTACAACGACATGCTGGCCGACACCTGCCGCATGCTGGAGGAGTCCGGTGTCGCCGTCCGGTCCAACGGCGCACTGTGCGTGTTCTTCGACGACGTCAAGGGCCCGGACGGCAACCCCACCCCGCTGATCGTCCAGAAGTCCGACGGCGGTTTCGGCTACGCGGCGACCGACCTCTCCGCGATCCGCGACCGGGTGGGCAAGCTGGGCGCCGACTCCCTGCTCTATGTCGTGGACGCCCGGCAGGGCCTGCACTTCAAGATGGTCTTCGAGACCGCTCGCCGGGCCGGCTGGCTGCCCGAGGGCGTCAAGGCCGTGCAGCTGCCCTTCGGCACGGTGCTCGGCAAGGACGGCAAGCCGTTCAAGACGCGTGAGGGCGAGACGGTCCGGCTGGTCGACCTGCTGGACGAGGCGATCGCGCGGGCGACGGCCGTGGTCCGGGAGAAGAGCGAGAAGCTCGGCCTGACCGACGAGGAGATCGCCGAGCGCGGCACCCAGGTGGGCATCGGCGCCGTGAAGTACGCCGACCTGTCCACGTCCCTGGGCCGTGACTACATCTTCGACCTCGACCGGATGGTCTCCCTCAACGGCGACACCTCGGTCTATCTCCAGTACGCCTATGCCCGGATCCGCTCCATCCTCCGCAAGGCGGGCGAGTCGGCCTCCGCCAAGGCCCACCCGGAGCTGGCGCTGGCCCCGGCGGAGCGCGCGCTGGCGCTGCACCTGGACCAGTTCGCGGAGACGCTCGCCGAGGTCGCCGGTTCGTACGAGCCGCACAAGCTGGCCGCGTATCTCTACCAGCTGGCGTCGGCGTTCACGACCTTCTACGACCAGTGCCCGGTCCTCAAGGCCGAGGACGCGGCGACGGTCGAGAACCGTCTGTTCCTCTCGGAGCTGACCGGCCGCACCCTGCGTCAGGGCATGGCCCTGCTGGGCATCCGCACGCCCGAGCAGCTGTAGGTCACAGAGCCGGCGGCGGGGCCTGGTGCCCCGCCCCCAGCTCGAACCAGATCAGCTTGCCGACGAGCCCCTGCGGCTGGTTCCGCAGCGCGAATCCGCCCCAGCTGTCGGCGCACTTCATCACCAGCCCCAGCCCGCGCCCCTGTTCGGCCTCGTCGTCCGGGAGCGCGGCCCTGCTCAGCCCGGGGAGCTCGGGGTTGGTGTCCCAGACGGTCACCCGCACCCGCTCGCCCTCCCGCCGCACCCGCACGGACGCGGGCCCGTCGGTGTGCCGGTAGGAGTTGGTGACCAGCTCCGACGTCAACAGCTCCGCGGTGTCCGCCAGTTCGGCGAAGCCGTGCTCCTGGAAGATCGTGCGCAGCGTGCGCCGCGCGATGCAGGGCGCCATCGGGTCGGAGGGGACCTGGAGGGTGTACTCCCAGTCGTCGGCGAGTTCGGGGTCGTTGCTCATCTACGCCTCCGGGGTGAGCGATATGGGCACAACGTAGAGCTCTGAGGCGAATGGTCGCCAGCGGGGGGGAACGCCGATGGCGGCCTCCCCGCCGGGGAAGCCGCCATCGGTGCGTACAGCCGTGCTCGCTCAGAGCTGCCGTGCGACCTCCGTCGCCCAGTAGGTGAGGATCATGTTCGCGCCCGCCCGCTTGATGCCGGTGAGCGTCTCCAGGATGGCCCGGTCGCGGTCGATCCAGCCGTTGGCGGCGGCCGCCTCGACCATCGCGTACTCGCCGGAGATCTGGTACGCGGCCACCGGCACGTCCACCGACTCCGCGACCTTGGCGAGGATGTCGAGGTAGGGCAGGGCCGGCTTGACCATGACCATGTCCGCGCCCTCGGCGAGGTCGAGCTCCAGCTCGCGCAGGGACTCACGGGCGTTGGCCGGGTCCTGCTGATAGGTCTTGCGGTCGCCCTGGAGCGAGGAGCCGACGGCCTCGCGGAAGGGGCCGTAGAACGCGGAGGCGTACTTCGCGGTGTAGGCCAGGATCGAGACGTCCTCGTGGCCGGTCTGGTCGAGAGCGTCACGGATGACGCCGACCTGGCCGTCCATCATGCCGCTCGGGCCCACCACATGGACGCCGGCGTCGGCCTGGACCTGCGCCATCTCGGCGTAGCGCTCCAGCGTGGCGTCGTTGTCCACCCGGCCCTCGGAGTCGAGGACCCCGCAGTGGCCGTGGTCGGTGTACTCGTCCAGGCACAGGTCGGACATGATGACGAGGTCGTCGCCGACCTCGGCCTTCACATCCCGGATGGCGACCTGGAGGATGCCCTCGGGGTCGGTCCCGGCGGTGCCCGCCGCGTCCTTCTTCGCGTCCTCGGGCACGCCGAAGAGCATGATCCCGGAGACGCCCGCCTCCAGCGCCTCGACGGCCGCCCGGCGCAGGGTGTCCCGGGTGTGCTGGACGACGCCCGGCATGGCCGAGATCGGCACCGGCTCGGCGGCGCCCTCCCGCACGAAGGCGGGCAGGATCAGGTCGGCCGGGTGCAGCCGGTGCTCCGCGACCATCCGGCGCATGGCCGGGTTGGTCCGCAGCCGCCGGGGGCGGGAGCCGGGGAAGGTGCCGTACGTGCTCAACTGCGTGCCCTTCTACGCGATCCGGGCCGTCGCTCGCTCGGGCGCGTGACCGGGTCGCCGGCCTCCAGGGCGGCATCGCGCCGCGCCGCGCCGAAGTCCGCGAGCGCCTCGGCGAGCTTGTGCACCGAGGGCTCGGGCGACAGCACGTCCACCCGCAGGCCGTGTTCCTCCGCGGTCTTCGCGGTGGCCGGGCCGATGCAGGCGATGACGGTGACGTTGTGCGGCTTGCCGGCGATGCCGACGAGGTTCCGCACGGTGGACGAGGAGGTGAAGAGCACGGCGTCGAAGCCGCCGCCCTTGATCGCCTCGCGGGTCTCGGCCGGCGGCGGCGAGGCGCGCACGGTCCGGTAGGCCGTGACGTCGTCGACCTCCCAGCCGAGCTCGATCAGGCCCGCCACCAGGGTCTCGGTGGCGATGTCGGCGCGCGGCAGGAAGACGCGGTCGATCGGGTCGAAGACCGGGTCGTAGGGCGGCCAGTCCTCCAGCAGACCGGCGGCCGACTGCTCGCCGCTCGGCACGAGGTCGGGCTTCACGCCGAACTCGACGAGGGACTTCGCCGTCTGCTCGCCGACGGCCGCGACCTTGATGCCGGCGAAGGCACGCGCGTCGAGGCCGTACTCCTCGAACTTCTCGCGGACCGCCTTGACGGCGTTCACGGAAGTGAAGGCGATCCACTCGTAGCGGCCGGTGACCAGGCCCTTGACCGCGCGCTCCATCTGCTGCGGGGTGCGCGGCGGCTCGACCGCGATGGTCGGGACCTCGCTGGGCACGGCGCCGTAGGAGCGGAGCTGGTCGGAGAGCGACGCGGCCTGCTCCTTGGTGCGCGGCACGAGCACGTTCCAGCCGAAGAGCGGCTTGGACTCGAACCACGAGAGCTGGTCGCGCTGCGCCGCCGCGCCGCGCTCGCCGACCACGGCTATCACCGGCTGGCCGCCGTCCGGGGACGGCAGCACCTTCGCGGCCTTGAGCACCTGGGCGATCGAGCCGAGGGTGGCGGTCCAGGTGCGCTGGCGCGTGGTGGTGCCGGCGACGGTGACGGTCAGCGGGGTGTCGGGCTTGCGCCCGGCGGAGACCAGCTCACCGGCGGCGGCCGCGACCGAGTCGAGCGTCGTGGAGACGACGGCGGTGACCTCGCTCGCGCCGACCTCGGACCAGCAGGTGGCCGAGGCCGTACGGGCGTCCACGAAGCGCACGTCGGCACCCTTGCCGTCGCGCAGCGGCACCCCGGCGTAGGCGGGCACGCCCACGGCCGTGGCGACGCCCGGCACCACCTCGAAGGTGATCCCCTCGGTGGCGCAGGCCAGCATCTCGTCACCGGCGTTGCCGTCGAGGCCGGGGTCGCCGAGCACCGCACGAACCACCCGCTTGCCGCCGCGCGCGGCCGACATGACAAGATTGGCGGTGTCCCTCAGGACCGGTACTTCGGGCGTTCCGACGGTTTTTGATGACTCGTCAGTAACCGTCTGGGCAGGCATGTCCACATGGGCGCGCGCATGCGCGCGCACCACATCGAGCACCTGCGGATCGGCAATCAGGACGTCCGCGGCCGCCAGTGCCTCCACGGCGCGCAGCGTCAGCAGTCCCGGGTCTCCGGGGCCGGCACCGAGGAAGGTGACGTGCCCGTGCACGGGGTGGTTCGGGGCGGTGGGGTTCAAAGTGCTCGCTCCCCCATAAGACCGGCCGCACCCTTGTCGAGCATCGCTGCGGCGAGCTCGCGGCCCAGGGCCACGGCTTCCTCGCTGGACGTCGGCACGGGGCCGGTGGTGGACAGCTGCACCAGCGTCTTGCCGTCGGTCGAGCCGACGACGCCGCGCAGGCGCATTTCGGTGACAACCTGCCCGTCGGCCAACAGGTCGGCCAGCGCACCCACGGGTGCGGAGCAGCCGGCCTCCAGGGCGGCGAGCAGGGAACGCTCGGCGGTCACGGCGACCCGGGTGTACGGGTCGTCGAGCTCGGCGAGCATCGCGGCGAGGGGTGCGTCGGTCGCAGCGCACTCGATCGCCAGGGCCCCCTGGCCGGGGGCGGGCAGAACTGCGTCGGGCTCCAGATACTGCGAGATCTCCGACGCCCGGCCGAGACGGGAGAGCCCGGCCGCGGCCAGCACCACGGCATCCAGTTCGCCGTCGGTGACGAAGGCGATCCGGGTGTCGATGTTGCCGCGGATGGGCACCGTCTCGATCTCCCGGCCGTGCGCGCGGGCCAGGGCGTTGAGCTGGGCCATGCGGCGCGGCGAGCCGGTGCCGATACGGGCTCCGGCGGGCAGCGTCTCCAAGGTCAGCCCGTCCCGCGCGATCAGCACGTCGCGCGGGTCCTCGCGGACCGGGATCGCCGCCAGCACCAGGTCGTCGGGCTGGGTCGTCGGCAGGTCCTTGAGGGAGTGCACGGCGAGGTCGATCTCCCCCGCGGCCAGCGCGTCGCGCAGCGCGGAGACGAAGACGCCCGTCCCCCCGATCTGCGCGAGCGACTCCCGCGAGACATCGCCGTACGTGGTGATCTCGACCAGCTCGACCGGGCGGCCGGTCAGCTGCCGCACGGTCTCCGCCACCTGCCCGGACTGGGCCATGGCGAGTTTGCTGCGACGGGTGCCCAGGCGCAGCGGTCGCTGCCGCGCGGTCACCTCGTCCACCGTCGAAGAGGTGTCGTTCATGCCGGCTCCCGTGCAGTGTTGTGCGTACCGGCCCGTGAATCGGCCCGGCTCACGGCGGCGACCGCCTGCGGATCGAGGTCGAAGAGTTCCCGCAGCGCGTCGGCGTATCCGGCGCCGCCGGGGGTGGCGGCCAGCTCCTTGACGCGCACGGTGGGCGCGTGGAGCAGCTTGTCGACCACGCGGCGGACGGTCTGGGTGATCTCCGCGCGCTGTTTGTCGTCGAGGTCGGGCAGCCGCCCGTCGAGGCGGGCGATCTCGCTCGTGACGACGTCCGCCGCCATGGTGCGCAGGGCGACCACGGTGGGCGTGATGTGCGCGGCCCGCTGCGCGGCGCCGAAGGCGGCGACCTCGTCGGAGACGATGGTGCGCACCCGGTCGACGTCGGCGGCCATGGGAGCGTCGGCGGACGCCTCGGCCAGCGACTCGATGTCGACCAGCCGGGCGCCCGGGAGGCGGTGGACCGCGGCGTCGATGTCCCGCGGCATGGCCAGGTCGAGGAGGGCGAGCACGGTGCCGGTCGCGTCCGCGCAGGCGGGACCGACGGCGCGGCGCGCGCCCTCGTGGCCCGCGAGCGCGGCCTGGACGACGTCGGCGGTCAGAACCACGCCCATGGCGCCGGTGCAGCTCACCACGACGTCCGCGAGGGCCAGTTCACCGGGCACCGCGGTCATCTCCACGGCCGAGGCCGTGCAGCCGGGGCCGCCGGGCTCGGCGAGGATCTCGGCCAGCCGCTCGGCCCGCTCCACCGTGCGGTTGGCGATCGCCACGTGCGCGACGCCCGCGCGGGCGAGCGTCGCCGCCGCGAGGGAGGACATCGAACCGGCGCCGATGACCAGGGCGCGCTTGCCGGCCGCCCACGCGGTCACGTCCGCGCCGGCGGCGAGCCGCTCCAGGCCGAAGGTGACCAGGGACTGCCCGGCCTTGTCGATGCCCGTCTCGCTGTGGGCGCGCTTGCCGACCCGAAGGGCCTGCTGGAAGAGGTCGTTGAGCAGCCGCCCGGCCGTGTGCAGCTCCTGGCCGAGCGCGAGCGCGTCCTTGATCTGGCCGAGGATCTGGCCCTCGCCGACGACCATCGAGTCCAGCCCGCACGCCACCGAGAAGAGGTGGTGGACGGCCCGGTCCTCGTAGTGCACATAGAGATAGGGGGTCAGCTCGTCCAGGCCGACGCCCGTGTGGCGGGCGAGCAGCGTGGACAGCTCGGCGACACCGGCGTGGAACTTGTCCACGTCGGCGTACAGCTCGATGCGGTTGCACGTGGCGAGCACGGCGGCCTCGGTGGCGGGCTCCGCCGCGAGGGTGTCGTGCAGGAGCTTCACCCGCTCCTCGCGCGCGAGGGCGGCCCGCTCCAGCACGCTGACGGGCGCGCTGCGGTGGCTCAGACCGACGACGAGAAGGCTCATGCCGGCATCACGGCGGGGACATCCCCGTCCGGGCCCTTCCGGCTCTCCGGCGCCGGGCGCACGGCCGCGCCCGCGCGGGCGGCCACGGCGGCCGGCGCGTTCTCCTCGCCCGCCTTGCGCTGCTCATGGAAGGCCAGGATCTGCAGTTCGATCGACAGGTCGACCTTGCGCACGTCGACGCCCTCCGGCACGGAGAGGACCGTGGGCGCGAAGTTGAGGATCGAGGTGACCCCGGCGGCGACGAGCCGGTCGCACACCTGCTGCGCGGCACCGGCGGGAGTCGCGATGACGCCGATGGAGACGCCGTTGTCGCTGATGATCGATTCGAGCTCGTCGGTATGGCGCACGGGCAGCCCGGCCACCGGCTTGCCGGCCATGGCCGGGTCGGCGTCGATCAGCGCGGCGACGCGGAAGCCGCGCGAGGCGAAGCCGCCGTAGTTGGCGAGCGCGGCACCGAGGTTTCCGATGCCGACGATGACGACCGGCCAGTCCTGGGTCAGGCCGAGCTCACGGGAGATCTGGTAGACGAGGTACTCGACGTCGTAGCCGACACCGCGGGTGCCGTACGAGCCGAGGTAGCTGAAGTCCTTGCGCAGCTTGGCGGAGTTGACGCCCGCCGCGGTCGCGAGTTCCTCGGAGGAGACCGTGGGCACCGAGCGCTCGGAGAGCGCGGTCAGTGCACGCAGATACAGCGGTAGCCGGGCGACGGTGGCCTCGGGGATCCCTCGGCTTCGGGTCGCCGGTCGGTGAGTTCGGCCAGTTGCCACGGTGCTCCTGCGGGTAGAGCGGGGCTGCGGGCGGCGCCTCGTCCCAGGACCGCCCCGTCCCCCGCAGGCTATGCCTTTGTGAACGCGTGCACAAAGATGGTGTCCGCTTTGTCCGGGCAAAGTGACCGGCGTCACGCGGTGTTTCGCCCCGATCCGGGAACCATCGGCCGCCGCATGGCGACCACGGCGGCACCGGGGGAACACCGACGGCGACACACGCCCTCACTCCTCATCGCCATACCCCCGGACACCAACAAATCGACACATGATGGTAGTCGACTCAGGCACCCAAATCCGTCCGGCGAGATTCCTCTTCCACCGGGCACAATGGCCTCCATGAGCCCGCTGCTGCGCCGCAACGCCCGCAAGAACCCCGCCGACAGCACCGTGACGCTGATCGGAAAACCCGGCTGCCACCTGTGCGACGCCGCCGAGACGGTCATCGCCGAGGTCTGCGCCGAGGTGGGCGCGCGCTGGGAGAAGAAGGACATCAACGAGGACGAGGATCTGTACCGCAGGTACTGGGAACAGATTCCGGTCGTCCTGGTGGACGGCGCCCAGCACGACTTCTGGCGCGTGGACCCGAACCGCCTGCGGAAGGCGCTGGGCGCGGCCTGAGCCGGGGGCCGGAGCGGTCGCGTCCGCACATCCGGAGGCACGGAGGCGTTACCCCGAACAAACTGGCTATGCTCCGGACATGGCCGCACTGGGATGGATCACTCCCCGCAAGCGCTCCGCCACCGCACGCAGCGTGCTGGCAGGCGAGGCCGCGGCGGAGGCAGCCCGCAAGACCGCTCAGGAGAACGCCGAGAGCGCCGAGAGCGCGGAGAGTACCGAGAACGCGGAATCCGCCGAGCCGGAATTCCCCGTCGTCGGCGATGTGCGGGCAGCCGCCTTCTTCGACCTCGACAACACCGTGATGCAGGGCGCGTCCCTCTTCCACTTCGGCCGCGGCCTCTACAAACGCCATTTCTTTCACAAGCGCGAGCTGGCCCGCTTCGTCTGGCAGCAGATCTACTTCCGCGTCGTCGGCGCGGAGAACCCCGAGCACGTCGAGGACGCCCGCAACAGCGCCCTGTCCATCGTCAAGGGCCACCGCGTCTCCGAGCTGATGTCCATCGGCGAGGAGATCTACGACGAGTACATGGCGGAGCGCATCTGGCCGGGCACCCGCGCGCTCGCCCAGGCCCACCTCGATGCCGGCCAGAAGGTCTGGCTGGTCACGGCCGCGCCCATCGAGGCCGCCACGATCATCGCCCGCAGGCTCGGCCTGACCGGCGCGCTCGGCACGGTCGCCGAGTCGATCGGCGGCGTCTACACCGGCAAGCTGGTCGGCGAGCCGCTGCACGGCCCCGCGAAGGCCGAGGCCGTACGGGCGCTGGCCGCGGCCGAGGGGCTCGACCTGGCCCGCTGCGCGGCGTACAGCGACTCCGTGAACGACATCCCGATGCTCTCGATCGTCGGGCACCCCTACGCCGTGAACCCGGACAGCCGCCTGCGCAAGCTGGCCCGGGAGCGCGGCTGGCGCCTGCGCGACTACCGCACGGGCCGCAAGGCGGCCAAGGTCGGCATCCCGGCCGCCGCCGGGGTGGGCGCCCTGGCGGGCGGCGCGGCCGCCGCGATCGCCCTGCACCGCCGCCGGCGCTGACCCCGGCCCGGCGGCGGCCGCCGCTTCCGGCACCGGAGCCGGCCGACCGGACCCGGCGGCGGCCACCGGCCGGCGGAGGCGTTTGCGCCGCCGCGTCAACAGCCGGCGCGCGCATCCCGCCACCGGCGTACGTCCCGTTCGGGTGCGCCCGCAACAGCGCGTAACCGTTCGTCACCCTCAGGCAATCCGGTCGTCATACCCTCACACGGCCCCCGCCAGTCCTTCCGTGACCGGATTGCCACAACACGCAGCCCATTCGGCCACACCATCGCCAAATCTGGTCAACTTCCTTTCAGGGTTCGATATTTGATCGATCCCGAAGCGGTAAGAGATCGAACGGAAACGGTGATTTGGGCAACTCGGTGTAGCGCTGCCTGTACGAAGCGTTATTCTCCTCAGACGCAAACCGGTACCCCCTTGTCCCTACGACGAGTGAACGGTTCCGTACTGCACGTGATGGAAGCTCTGCCTCTGGGAGTCCCGTGTACCCACACGTCGGGGTTGACGCCTCGGGCCTGGCTACGCTGCGCGCAACGGTCCTCGACCGCCTGCGCGGCTTCGTCCCCACCGCGTACGCCGTCCCCGCCTTCGCCACACCCGTCCCCGCCGGCCCCTGCTACGCCCTCGCCGAGGGCAGCGCGGCGGCGGTGGGCAGACGCGCCCGCCGCGGCGCCGGCGCCGGTACGTCCACCACCACCCGCCGCCCCAGCGCCGACAGCGACAGCGCCCGGATGCTCGACCTGGTCGAGCGCGCCCAGGCCGGCGAGGCCGAGGCCTTCGGCCGGCTCTACGACCAGTACGCCGATACGGTCTACCGCTATATCTACTACCGGGTGGGCGGCCGGGCCACGGCCGAGGACCTCACCAGCGAGACCTTCCTGCGCGCCCTGCGCCGGATCGGCACCTTCACCTGGCAGGGCCGTGACTTCGGCGCCTGGCTGGTGACCATCGCCCGCAATCTGGTGGCCGACCACTTCAAGTCGTCGCGGTTCCGGCTCGAGGTGACCACCGGCGAGATGCTCGACGCCAACGAGGTCGAGCGCAGCCCGGAGGACTCCGTCCTCGAATCCCTCTCCAACGCCGCCCTTCTGGAGGCGGTCCGCAAGCTCAACCCCCAGCAGCAGGAGTGCGTCACGCTCCGCTTCCTCCAGGGCCTCTCGGTCGCCGAGACCGCCCGCGTCATGGGCAAGAACGAGGGCGCCATCAAGACGCTCCAGTACCGCGCCGTCCGCACTCTGGCCCGGCTCCTCCCGGACGACGCGCGCTAACTCTGTGCGTGCGTTCACTCACCAGCGGTCACATCCTCAAGGGCGCGTAACCCGGCCGCCGCGCCAGTCGTTGTGCGGGATGCAGACTCCCTGCGGTCACGTCATGCCCGTATCCCCTCACTCGATCGAGTGGATGCGTTCAAGGCGTGCAACCCTCCCGGTCTTGAGGGGAGTCGACCGTCATGACGAGAGGAGGTGCCGCCTGTGATCGCGAACGTTTCGGCGCACCGGCGGGCGAACGCCTTCGCCCAAGCCCTGGAGGACCAGGAACTCCAGGGCGCGGCGGCCACACAGCCCGGCCCACCGGCGGATGCCGCCGAGCAGGGGAAGCTGCTGGCCCTGGCGAGCGAGCTCGGCGGCCTGCCCGCACCCGAGCTCGACCCCGAGATCAAAACCGTGCAGCGGGCACAGCTGATCGCCGCCATGGAGAGCCAGTTCGCCGGAGGATCCGCTGCCGCCGTTCCCGAGCCGCGCGGCAGCAGGACCCGAGGGCGAGGGGCGCACCGGGCGCTGAGCCGGCTGAAGCCACGCTCCCGCTGGACCAAGGGGCTCGCCGCGGGCGGGCTCACGGTGGGCGTGGCCGCGGGTGCCTTCGGCGGTGTCGCGGCGGCGAGTTCCAACGCCCTCCCGGGCGACTCGCTGTACGGCCTGAAGCGCGGCATGGAAGACATCAAGCTCGGTATGGCCGACGGCGATTCCGCCCGCGGCGGCCTCTTCCTGGACCAGGCGTCGACCCGGCTCCACGAGGCGCGCCGCCTGATGGAGCGCGGCCGTTCCGGACCGCTCGACTCCGAGGCCCTGAGCGAGATCCGCAAGACCCTCTTCGGCATGCGCCACGATGTCTCCGAGGGCCACCGGCTGCTGCACGCGGCCTATAAGCGGGACGGCTCCCTCGGCCCGATGGAGCGGCTCGACTCCTTCGCCTCGCTGCACCGCGAGGGCTGGAGCCAGCTCCGCGAGAAGCTGCCCGCCCAGCTGGCCGACGTGAGCAATCAGGTCAGCTCGGTCTTCGCGGCCATAGACAGTGATGTCGGCCCGCTGCGCTCGCTGCTGCCCACCCCCACGGGCAAGCACGCGGCGCCCCGGGCAGGCACCCCCCGGCACGGCTCCGACAGCGGGACGAACAGCCGCCCCGCGACGCCCCCGTCGTCCGCGTCGGCCACCGACGGCAAGCACAGCGGCGGTGGTCAGACGCGCTCGGCGGACCCGGGCGCGCACCAGGAGCACGAGGGCCTCCTCGGGGGCACGGGTCTCCTCCAGCCCCCGCAGACCCCTGGCGCGTCCGGCCCGGCGCACACGGGCAAGGACGGCAAGGCGACCAAGCAGCCGGACATCACCATCCCGCCGCTCCTGCCGGACATCCTCCCGGGCCTCGGCATCCGCAACGAACCGGAGAAATAGGGCCGTAGCAGCCCTGGCGGCCGGTGTTCCTCACCTCGGACCGAGCTCGTACGTCGGAGAGTTCGGGGGAACACCGGCCGCCGTCATCTCCGGAGCGCCTTCCGGGGCGCCGCCGGAGGAAGCGCCGTCATAAGAACGCGACGCAGATCAGAAGAACACCGTCAGAAGAACACCGAACGCCGCTGCACGAGCTGCTTGTAGAGCGTGTGCTGAATCGTTTCTCGCACCTGATCGGTCAGGTTGAACATCAGCATCGGGTCGTCCGCGGCCTCCGGCGGATAGCCGTCCGTCGGGATCGGCTCGCCGAACTGGATCGTCCACTTCGTCGGCAGCGGCACCAGACCCAGCGGGCCCAGCCAGGGCCAGGTCGGCGTCAGCGGGAAGTACGGCAGGCCCAGCAGCCGCGCCACCGTCTTGGCGTTGCCGACCATCGGGAAGATCTCCTCGGCGCCCACGATCGAGCACGGCACGATCGGCGCCCCGGCACGCAGTGCCGTGGAGACGAAGCCGCCCCGGCCGAAGCGCTGGAGCTTGTAGCGCTCGGAGAAGGGCTTCCCGATCCCCTTGAACCCCTCCGGCATCACCCCGACCACCTCGCCCCGCTCCAGCAGCTTCTCGGCGTCCTCCACGCAGGCGAGCGTGTGCCCGAGCTTCCGGGAGATCTCGTTGATGACCGGCAGCGCGAAGACCAGATCGGCGGCGAGCATCCGGATGTGCCGCCCGGCCGGGTGGTGGTCGTGCAGCGCGACCTGGAGCATCAGCCCGTCGACCGGCAGCGTGCCCGAGTGGTTGGCGACGACCAGCGCCGCGCCCTTGTCGGGGATGTTCTCGAGCCCCTTCACCTCCACCCGGAAGTACTTCTCGTAGAACGGGCGGAGCGCGGACATCACCACCTGGTCGGCGAGCTCCTGGTCGTAGCCGAAGTCGTCCACCTCGTACTCACCGGTGATGCGCCGCCGCAGGAAGCTCAGGCCGTGCGCGAGCTTGCGGTCCCAGCCACCGCCCTCCCGCTCCCGCGCCCGCTCCGGCTCCGCGGCCTCCGCGGTCACGGCAGGGTCCTCGTCACGCTGCGGCGGTACGGGCGCGAGCGGCGCCTGCGTCCGGTGCGTCCGGGACCGGCCCACTCGCTGGCCCTTCCGCTTGGCCCGCGGTTCCTCGCCGAACGGGATGACCTTCGCGTCCGCCATGGTGGGTGCGCTCCTCAGTTCTGGCCGCGGCCGGCAGGCAGGGCCGCGGCGATCCGGTCGACGGTACGGGCGAGGGTGTCGGGCGGCAGCAGTCCGGGGCCACGGCTGCTCGCGTAGTCCGCGAAGGCACCGGCGGTCGTGTACCGGGGTTCGAAGCCCAGTCTCTCGCGCATCTCCGTGGTCCCGACGACGCGCCCGTGGGTGAGCAGCCGGATCTGCTCCGGGGAGAAGTCCGTCATGCCCACCGAGCGGAGCGCGGAGCCGACCCACGTGACGGTCGGCAGGAAGAAAGGGAGGGTGGGGCGCCCGAGGCGCCTGGCGGCCTGGGAGAGCAGCAGCACGCCGTCCCCCGCGATGTTGAAGGTGCCGCTGTTGAAGGTGCCCCTGCGGGGCTCCCCCGCGGCGATCCGCAGCACCTCGAGCACGTCCTTCTCATGGACGAACTGGAGCCGGGGGTCGAAGCCGAACACCGTCGGCAGGACGGGCAGGGCGAAGTATTCCGCGAGCGGCGAATCGGCGTGCGGCCCGAGGATGTTCGCGAAGCGCAGGACGCACACGGCCACGTCGGGGCGGCGGCGGGCGAAGGCCCGGACGTATCCCTCGACCTCGACGACGTCCTTGGCGAAGCCGCCACTGGGCAGGGACTTGGGCGGGGTGGTCTCGGTGAAGATCGCGGGGTCGCGTGGCGCGGAACCGTAGACATTCGTGCTGGACTTGACCACGAGCCGCTTCACGGAGGGCGTCTTCTGGCAGGCACCGAGCAGCTGCATGGTGCCGATGACGTTGGTCTCCTTGACCGTGGCCCGGCTGCCGCGCTTGCCCAGCGGAGTGCCGGTCACATCCATGTGGACGACGGTGTCGACGCCCTGTTCGGCCAGAACCCTGGCGATCGCGGGATGGCGGATGTCCGCCCGTACGAAATCGGCCCCGCCGAGACCGCGCTCGGGGGCCACGGCGTCCACCCCGATGACCCGCTCCACATCGGGCTCGCGCAGGAGGCGGCGGACGAACCGGCCCCCCAGCTGCCGTGCGACTCCGGTGACGAGCACGACCTTGCCCAAGATCAGCGCCTTCCTTCCCGCCCCTTGCCCGTGGTGCTGTCGCGGCCACCGTAGCGGGTCGTCGTTGCGCTGTGGTGACCAGCCGATGCGCGGAGCTACATTTCAAGCCGTAGCGAAAGCTTTACTCACCGCAACGCACCGCAGCCCTCCCACCGCTGAGCGGTGGGAGGGCTGCGGGACGAGCACAGCGGCGCTGCTTACTTCTTGTTGCGACGCTGAACACGCGTGCGCTTGAGAAGCTTGCGGTGCTTCTTCTTGGCCATCCGCTTGCGCCGCTTCTTGATAACAGAGCCCACGACTACCCTCGCTTACATCGATTCACTCGGTGCGGGGCGTCCGAGCCCACACGACCTACATCGGGCCAGCCTACCCGGCACCGGGCGAACAACGTAATCCGAGGTCCCCGTCAGGCTGTTTCCACCCCCACGTAGGACTCCCGGAGGTACTCGTGCACCGCTTGCTCTGGGACCCGGAACGACCTTCCCACCCGGATCGCCGGCAGATGACCACTGTGCACCAAGCGGTACACGGTCATCTTGGACACTCGCATCACCGAGGCGACTTCCGCCACGGTCAGGAACACGACCTCATTGAGAGGCCTCTCGCCAGCAGCCATGACACACCTGAACCTTCCGCACATGACGCGCACCGGCTTCCCCTCCGGTGACTCCTCGTCGCTGCGCGCTCACTCCCCAGGTTAGGGGCGGGTGATGCGAGTGGGGAAGAGGAGCAGCCATCGGCCGCCTACTGTGACAGACACGCTCGATTGAGTACATAGCGAGTAAGCGGTCGGTAGTAATCAGACCGCACAGTGTCATCAAGCGGAACGGCGACGGACACCCGCCCCTCCGCCTCTGCGACAAACGGCGCGGGGTCGTCCGAGTCCGCCAGCCCGATGGCCTCAATACCCAGCTGACCTGCCCCGCAGACCCAGCCGTGGTCCCCGACGACCAGCGCCGGCAGCGGTTCTCCTGCGTCCATCGCCGAAGCCAGAGACACCCGAAGCGGCAGCGGGGAATGCGTATGTGCGCCCGGCTCACTCGCGCCCCTCCGTGCGCCGGGTTCACGCACCAGCGCGACTCCTTCAACGTAGTCAAGGTTGTAAGTACGTACCCCGAACCGGGTCGTTATGTCGACACTTCGACCCTGCGCCGGGGTGAGGACAGTGCATCCCGCCGCCGAGAGACCCGCGGCCAACCCGGCGTAGAAGCCCAGGAGTCGATGGGGATGACCGGTACCGAACAGCACCGGAGCACCGCTCGCGGCCGCCACCGCGAGCCGGTCCGCGAAGGCATCGAGTGCCGCGATCGTGCGATCGGGGTCGATCACGTCCTGACCTGACGCGTCATCAGGATCGGCCGAAACTCCACACTTTCGACCCATCAGCTGTAACACATCACCCAAGAGCCAGTCCCGTTCGGGCTCCAGCCCGAGCAGTGCCCGCGGGTCCCGGGCCACGAACATGCGATACCGGCCCAGACTGCGCTCCCGCGTCGTGGCCACCGTCCCGGCCAGCCGGGCTGCCAGCAGATGCGCACGCAAGGTGCGAGCACTCAACACACCCCGATGCTGCCGCACCACGGGGGCCGGCGCGCCTTTTCGGACCGGGATCCCACACTTGGCGTAACCGGCCGGCCGGCCTACGGCAGCAGCCCGTGGGCCGGGAAGACCGCCCGGCGCGTGGCCAGGATCGCCTGGTCCACCCGGTCCGCCGGGTCGTAGCCGGAGTCGAAGTCCCGCCATTCCGGCACCACTCCGTCCGTCATCCGCAGCGGCCCCAACTGCCGCGTGCGCCGATACACTTCCGCGCGCCACTCCTCCGGCACGGCGGAGGCCGGCTCCACCGGATGCCCCGCCGCGATGCCCACCAGGTGCGTCCACGTCCGCGGCACCACGTCCACCACGGCATAGCCCCCGCCGCCCAGGGCCACCCACCGGCCGTCCGCGTGCGTGTGCGCCAGGGCGTGGCACGCCTCGGCCACCTCGCGCTGCGCGTCCAGCGAGACCGCGAGATGGGCGAGCGGATCCTCGAAGTGGGTGTCCGCCCCGTGCTGCGTCACCAGCACCTGCGGCCGGAAGGCCGCGACGAGCTGCGGCACGACCCCGTGGAAGGCCCGCAGCCACCCCGCGTCCCCCGTGCCGGCCGGCAGCGCCACGTTCACCGCGCCGCCCTCCGCCGCCGCGGCCCCCGTCTCCCCGGGCCAGCCCGTCTGCGGGAAGAGCGTGCGGGGATCCTCGTGCAGCGAGATCGTCAGCACCCGCGGGTCCTCCCAGAACGCCGCCTGCACCCCGTCGCCGTGGTGCACGTCCACGTCCACGTACACGACCCGCTCGGCCCCCAGCTCCAGCAGCCGGGCCACGGCGAGGGCCGCGTCGTTGTACACACAGAAGCCCGCGGCGGCCCCCGGCATCGCGTGGTGCAGGCCACCGGCGAAGTTCACGGCGTGCAGCGCCTCCCCGCGCCACACCGCCTCGGCCGCGGCCACCGACTGCCCCGCGATCAGCGCCGACGCCTCGTGCATCCCCGCGAACGCCGGGTCGTCCGCCGTGCCCAGCCCGTACGAGCCGTCGGCCGCCGCCGGATCGGCCGAGGCCGCCCGCACGGCCGCGATGTAGTCCTCGCGGTGCACCAGCCGCAGCGTCGACTCCCCCGCCGCGGGGGCCGCGGTGACCCGGAGCTCGCGGTCGAGCCCGTACGCCTCCACCAGCCGCATCGTCAGTGCGAGCCGCACCGGATCCATCGGGTGCCCGGGACCGAAGTCATAGCCCGTTACCGCCTCGTCCCACATCAGCTGTGCTCGGCCGCTCATGCCCGCCACCGTAGCGGGCACCCGACAGGCCGAACGAAGGGGCGTACCGGAAAGTAGCAAGCACCAGAATCATCGGTACGACCATGGCCCACCGATAGCTCCACAATTCCCCGAGTACGCCCACGAGGGGTGAACCCACCAGAAATCCCACATAGTTGAAGATATTCAGCCGGGCGACGGCCGCATCGGACGCCCCGGCCCCCAGCCTTTCCTGCGCGTTCCGCCCGGCCGCGGCGAACGTCTGCGGAACGATCACGCTCAGCCCCAGCCCCAGCACGGTGAATCCGGCCGTCCCGGCCCACGCCCCGGGCGCCACCGCCACCACCCCGAATCCGCACACCGCGAGCAGCGTCCCCGCCCGCACCACCCGCACCGGCCCTAAACGCCGCACCCCCAGATCCCCGACCGCCCGCCCCAGCAGGGTCGTCGCCATATAGGCGTTGTACGGGACGGTGGAGAGCTGATCGGAACTGTGCAGGACCTCCTGGAGGTATTTGGCACTCCAATTGGAGACGGTGGAGTCCCCTATATAGGCGAACGCCATCACCAGACACAGCGGCAGCAGAAAGCGCATGCCGCGCTCGGCGGCACCGCTTCCGGGCTCGTCCGTTCGCCCTTCGCCCGGACCGTCCCGGTCGGCGTACCAGCCACTCGCGACGAGGGCCGTCGGCACGGCCACCGCGACCACCGGCGCGTAGATCGCGACAAGGAGAATTCCCTCGTGCGCACCCACCCAGGCGAGCGACGCCCCGACAATGCCACCGAGGCTGTACGCGGCGTGAAAGCCGAGCATGATGCTGCGCCCGTAAGCGTGCTGGAGGCTCACCCCGAGCATGTTCATCGAGGCGTCCAGCCCGCCGACCGCCAGCCCGAACACACCGAGGGCGACGGCCACTTGCCATAATTCATGCCCCGAACCGGCCCCGAGCAGGGCGAGGCCGACGACGGGCTGCACCCACCGGAGCACGGCCCCGGGCCGCACTCTCGCCACCAGGCGCTCGGTGGCGATACTGCCGATTCCGGCGAGAACCGGAACGGCCGCGAGGAAGACGGGCAGCAGCCCGTCGGATATTCCGTACCGGGTCTGGATCGCCGGTATTCGGGTCACCAGGAGAGCGAAGACCGCGCCCTGGATGAAGAAACTGACCGCCAGGGAGAGCCGACCGTGTCTCAGCCGCGAGCGCGTATCCGTCATGGCCGATGAGGCTACGGCGCGGCACTACCCCTGGGTAGCTCGCTCACACGATTCGCCGGCCCGGATTCACGCGAGAAGCCGCGGCAGCTCCGAAAGGCTGTCGACCCGTCCGGTCGCCCCGGTCAGCCTGTCCCTCGGTGTCAGGGAGGTCAGCGCGTAGACATCCATTCCCGCGGCCGTCGCGGCCTGGATGCCCCGCGGACTGTCCTCGATCACCACGCACCGCCCCGGTTCCACGCCCATGGAACGGGCCGCGTGGAGAAAGAGGTCCGGCGCCGGCTTTCCCTTGCCGACATCGTCCGTGCTGAAGATCCACTCGTCCTCGAACCACTCGTCCAGCCCAGTGCGCCGGTGCGCCACACGAATACGCTCGTGCGAACCGGACGACGCGACGCAGTACGACACGCCCTCGGCCACCAGCTGCTCCAGCAGCTCCACCGCGCCCTTTATCGGCTGGAGCTCCCGGTCGAACGCCTCGAAGGTGCGCGCGTGCAGCGTGTCGTCGAATTCGGCCGGCAGCTGCTGCCCGGTCCGCTCCAGGATGAGGTCGTGGACGCGGTGGACAGCGGCGCCCATGTAGTCGCGGAGGGAGTCCTCGTAACTGGTGGTGTGCCCCAGCTCGGTGAGGTACGCGGCCAGGATCCGGTTCGCGATCGGCTCGCTGTCGACGAGTACGCCGTCGTTGTCGAAGATGACGAGGTCATAGCGCATGACGTCACCTTAAACGCAAAAATGCCTCAGGCCCCGGGTCTATGACCCGGGGCCTGAGGCTAAAATTTGTTCGGCGGCGTCCTACTCTCCCACACGGTCCCCCATGCAGTACCATCGGCGCTGAAAGGCTTAGCTTCCGGGTTCGGAATGTAACCGGGCGTTTCCCTAACGCTATGACCACCGAAACACTATGAAGTTAACCAACCGGGCAACAACACGGTCGTTACTTCAGAACCTACACAGTGGACGCGAGCAACTGAGGACAAGCCCTCGGCCTATTAGTACCAGTCAGCTCCAACCGTTACCGGTCTTCCACACCTGGCCTATCAACC
>NZ_JBVHLW010000005.1:0-61972 GCF_055558795.1 Streptomyces sp. NPDC025618
TCCACCATCGACAACGGCTCCTTCCCCGGCACAAAACTCGTACAGAACGCCACCCGCCACCCCGGCTGCGCCCGCACCGGCACCGGATCCCGCGCCACCCACGACGCATGCGCCACCGACACCACATTCACCACACGAAAAACCTCAACCAACCCCACCGACATCAACATCAACCCATCCACCCACCCCAACCACCCACCCCGCACCACCCAATGAACCGGCCACAACAACCACACCAACAACACCAACGCCACCACCGGCGCCCCACACACCAAAAACAACAAACCCCCCACACCACCCCCCTCCCGCAACCGCCGGAACCCCACCCGATACACCCCCTCCGGCACCTCCCCCGCCACCCCCGCCAACTCACTGAAACCCACATAGTCATAACCACCCCCAACCCCAACCCCAACCCCGTCCCCACCCCCATCCCCACACCCATCCCCCGACACCACACCCGCCGGACCCGGCACCCACACACCACCCACCACAACCACCACCCACTCCCCCCACCGGAGAGACCGCTACAACCAGCCCAAGGAACCTAACCACCCATCAGGTGATTTATCAGACCATCACACTCATCGCGCGCCCATAAACCACCCGTACAGCCCCTCCCCTCGGTTACTCGGAGACGGCTTCGCGCGTTGTACCTCTCGCCGCACACCGTTCGATCCGCGCTTCAGCCGGCGCGGGCGACGCCCGTCGAGAGAAGGACGAATCACGCGTATGACCATCCACCGCACGCTCCATCGCTTCGCGGCCGCGGCCGCGCTGGCCACCGCCCTCGGTGCCGCCTCCGTCTCCGGCGCCGTCGCGCAGGGCTCCGCCGAGTCCCGCCCGGGGCCCTCCGGTCAGGTGGTCGGGGCCGGGCGGCAGCTCGACGACGGCGGTTGGCACGGTGACGGGCTGTCACTCGACGCCGCGGAGAACAGGAAGGTCGACGACTTCCTCGCCCGCGCCCAGCGGGCCGAGCAGGCGATCAGCCCCGAGATGAGGGCGGTCGCCCAGATCAGCCACGCCACCCTCATCGGCTTCGACCAGCGGCTGAAGTCCGCCGACTCGCTCAAGCGGAAGGTCGCGACGTCGCTGAAGGCCACGCCGGGCCAGACGGCCGACGGCGCGCTCGCCAAGATCAACGACTCGATCCGCTACACACTGGAATGGCCGGACGGCCGCTACGTCAAGGGCGTGGCCTCGGCCGCATCGCTGCTGTCGAGCTGGGGCAACGACAGCACCAAGTGGTCCAACACCTGGGGTTCCGCGAAGGGCTACAAGGCCGTCAACTCGGCCTGGCGGGATCCCGGGTCCGGCCACGTCTTCGAGGTCCAGTTCCACACCCCGTCGAGCAAGTGGGCGCAGGAGGTGACCCACAAGCTCTACGAGGAGCAGCGGCTTCCCGGCACCCCGGCCGAGCGCGCCAAGGAGCTCCAGGAGCAGCAGGACGCGATCTTCGCTTCGGTGCCGGTGCCCGAGGGGGCGGAGCGGCTCGCGGCCCCTGCCACGCGCCGGCCCGTGGGTCCGCAGACGCTGCCGGCCGCGGCGTAGGGTCTCCCGCTCGGCTCAATTTTCCGGCAGGGCCGGAATCGGGCCCGTGTCCGCTTCGGCAATCGCCGCGGTCTGGCGCACCGTGGACAGCACACGGGCGCTCTCGCCCGCCCATCACCTTCGGCGCCGTATGCACGGCCCTGCCGCCCGAGACCGCAGGAGACATCGATGATCTTCATCGTCGTGAAGATGAACGTACGCCCCGAGCACACCGAGAACTGGCTGGACATCGTGGCCGATTTCACCCAGGCGACCCGCGACGAGCCGGGCAACCTCTTCTTCGAGTGGTCCACCAGCGTCGACAACCCGAACCAGTTCGTCCTGGTCGAGGGCTTCGCGTCCCGCGAGGCCGGTGACGCGCACGTCAATTCGGCGCACTTCAAGGCCGCCATGGACAAGATGGCCGACGCCATCGCCACCACTCCGCAGATCATCAGCACCGAGGCCCCCGGCAGCGGCTGGTCCGCGATGGCCGAGCTCACCCCCCGTCACCTGTAGCGGTCGCGCGGCACCGGCCGCGACGGGAGCCGGTCGGCGGCGATGGGGACATCGCCGCCGACCGGCTCTTCGCCGTGTCACGGCGGGGGAATTTCCTTGACGGCCCTGCCGTCGCTCCGGAAACGTGTCCCGATCCGAGGAGAGGACACCCGCGTGGGCGTGAACAAGGAGCGGATGCTGGCCGGGGAGTGGTACATCCCCGACGACGAGGAACTGCGCGAGGATTCCGAGCGCCGGGCCGGGCTGTGCGCGGCGTACAACGCGGCCGCGGGTTCCCCGGCGGAGCGCCGGGAAATTCTTGGACAACTGCTCGGGTCCGTCGGGGAAAGGGTGCGTATCCGCGCTCCCTTTCATTGCGACTTCGGCTCGTACATCAGCATCGGTGCGGATACGTTCGTCAATTTCGGCGCGGTGTTCCTGGACGTGGCGCCCATCACGATCGGCGCGGATGTCCAGATCGGCCCGAATGTCCAGCTGGTGACGCCGACGCACGCGCTGGATCCGGAACGCCGGAGGGCCGGGTGGGAGCGGGGTCTGCCCATCGTGGTCGGGGACAACGTCTGGCTGGGGGCGGGGGTCATCGTCTGCCCGGGGGTGACCATCGGGGAGAACACCGTGGTCGGGGCCGGGGCGGTGGTGACCAAGGACCTGCCGTCCGGTGTGCTGGCCGTCGGGAATCCGGCCCGTGTCGTACGGGCGCTGGACGGGCGGGACGCCATGGTGCCGCCCGCCTCGGGGTGAACCGGGTGTCCGCTCGCGGACCGGTGATTCCGGCCATGTCGCCCCCGTCCGGCGGTCCGGGCGGGCCGCCCGCGGGGGCTTCCGGTTCGCGCGCGCCGACCGGCTCCGTACAGCCGGGGAAGGCGGCCGCCGCCTGCGCGGAATTGCCGCCACCGCCCCTGGCGGAGAATCGATGACCGTCTTTCCCCGCCCTCCCCCGCACATTGACAATCATGTTGGGCACCGTGGAATGTGAAGCAGCCATAAAGGCGAGGGAGGTATTTGCGGGAATCAAGGATCCCCGTCGCCTTTCCCGATTCCGCGGAGGAACCCGTGAAAAGACGCTCGTGGTTCGCTGCACTGAGTCTCACCGTCGTCCCCCTGGCCGTGCTCACGGCCGTGCCAGCGGCGCAGGCCGTCGGCGCCGGTTCCGGCACCGCCGCCGTTCACCAGTCGGACAGCCGGCTCTCCCGGCCGCATCCGGAGCTCAACGGCAAGCGCGTCAAGGGCATCAACAGCCCGGCCATCTATCTCGTCCTCGACGGCAAGCGCCGCTGGATCCCCAATCCGAATACGTACAACAACCTGTTCCGCGGCTGGGACGGCATCCAGTCAGTTGTCGACATCAACAGCATCGACGATGGCGGGCAGCTGTCCGACGGTGCCATTCTCGGCAAGTCCCCCGACGCGCCGCAGGTCTATCTGATCAGCAACGGCGTCAAGCGCTGGATCACCAGTCCGGCCGCGATGGACAAGTACGACTTCGCCTGGAACAAGATCGTCATTCTGTCCCCGGTCGTCATCGGCTCCCTCCCCACCGGCGCCAACATCTCCTGACCGGCGCGCGAGGGCCCACCCGCGCCCCGGGCAGGCCCTCGCGCCCCTCGGCAACTTTTCCGTCCCATGGGACAGCGGGCCGCAACCCCTCAACTGCCTCCGTTGTCATATGTGTTATGAGTGCAGAAGCGAAGAGGAAAGCAGCCTCCGCCCTCGCGCGCCGGCTGGGCGTCGCGCTCGGCGCGGTCGGCCTCGCGGCCCCCCTGACCGTCGCGATCGGCGGCACGGCGCAGGCGGCGGCCTGTACGACGCGGACGGGCCCGTACCAGAAGAACGTCGAGGAGTTCCTGGGCAGACCGGTCGACGGCCGCCAGTCGGCGGCGGACTGCCGGGCGATCCGGAGCTACCAGACCAAGAACGGCATCAGCCCGGACATCGGCTACGCGGGCCCGGTCACCTGGGCCGCGATGCGGGCGGAGCTCACCCGGCGCGATCCCAACGCGGCCGGGAAGTGCCCCGTGAACAAGGGGCGCGTCGCCTGCGTCGACCTCAGCCGCCAGATCAGCTGGATACAGGACGGCAAGGCGGTCAAGTTCGGCCCCGTGCCGGTGCGGACAGGGCGGAAGGGCTATGCGACGCGGACGGGCGCGAAGAAGATCTACTGGCGCTCGGCCGACCACTGGTCCACGCTCTACAACATCCGCATGCCCTATGCCCAGTTCTTCGACGGCGGACAGGCGTTCCACGCGATAGCCGGCAGCGTCTGGTCGCCGCCGGGCTCGCACGGCTGCGTCAACATGCGCCCAGGCGACGCGAAGAAGTACTGGTCCATGCTCCACAACGGCGACAACGTCTTCGTCTACGGCCGCAAGCCCGGCACCTGAACCCGGCAGGGCCCGGCGCGCGCCGCCGGGCCCCTCGTCCGCGAACACCCTTACGGGTGAAGTGAGTTCCTCCATCTTCTCCGCTTACCGGACCCTCCGCTAGAAAGGTGACAAGTCCTCTCAGACGGGTGGTCGCGGATGACAGCGGAACTTCCAGGGTTCGTCGGCCTCTCCGCCCGGCTGACAGGCTTCGACGCCTTCGATCTGTACGCGACCGGAATGGTCCGGCTCTACCACGACACGACGCTCGACCAGCTCGGGCACGCGGCGGTCGGCCGCTTCCTCACGGACATGGAGGCGGCGGGCGGCGACCCGGACCGGCTGGTGGACGAGACCTCGCGTGACATCGCCCGCGCCATCACCCACCTGTGGTATCTCGGCGTCTGGCCGCAGCTCGCCCGGTCCGTCCACGCCGCGCTCGGCCGGGAGCGGGCGAACGTCGCCTTCACGGTCTCGCCCGAGGCGTACACGGAGGGCCTGGTCTGGCGGACCTTCCACGGGCACCCCGCGGGCGCCAAGGCGCCCGGGTTCGGCACCTGGGCCGACCCGCCACCGGGCGCGAGCGGGCCGGCCCGCGCCGACGCGGGCCGGGGCGACGCCCGATGAGCACGACGGCACCGCACCCCGGGCGGCGCCACGACGTGATCGTGGTCGGTGCCGGGCTGGCCGGCACGCTCCTCGCCAAGGAGCTGGGCGACCGGGGCTGGCGGGTGCTCGTCCTGGAGGCCGGCACCGACACCCTGAGCACCTGGCCCGGCCACCTCGACGCGCTCGACACCTTCTACTCCGCCTCGGCCAAGGTTCCCAACTCGCCCTACCGCGCCAACCCCGCCGCCCCCTCCCCCGACGTCCTCGACACCGAGGGGCTGCCCGGCGGCGGCTACCGCGCCCACGGCTACCTCCTCCAGGACGGCCCCCTGCCGTACGGCAGCGACTATCTACGGGCCGCGGGCGGCACCGCGCTGCACTGGCTCGGTCTCACGCCACGCATGCTCCCGGAGGACTTCGCCGTCCGCAGCGCCTATGGATACGGCAGGGACTGGCCGATCGGGTACGCCGATCTGGAGCCCCACTACCGCGCCGCGGAAAGGGAGTTGGGCGTCGCGGGCGACGCCGCCGAGCAGGCCGAGGCCATCGGCCTGCCCTTCCCCGAAGGCTATGTCTATCCGATGCGGGAGATCCCCCGCAGTCACCTCGACCGCTTCCTCGCCGCCGGGCTCGACGGGATCGCCGTCAAGGAGTCCGACGACGCCCCGGACACCGTCCTGCGGGTGGTCACCACCCCGCACGCCCGCAACAGCACTCCGGATCCGCGCTACGACGGAGGCCGCGGATACCGCCCCGTCGGCGCGGCCGGGCTGCCCAACTACGGCGAGCGGTGCGTGGGCAACGCCTCGTGCGTGCCGATCTGCCCCGCGCAGGCCAAATACACCCCGCTCAAGACCCGGGCCCGCTGGTCCGGCCGGGTCACACTCATCACCCGGGCCGTCGTCAGCCGCGTCCTGAGCCGGGGCGACGGGCGGGTGTCGGGCGTCGAGTATCTGGCGTACGACGACCCGGCCTCCCCCGCGCACACCACGCGCACCGCCGAGGCCGACGTCGTCGTCCTGGCCGCGCACGCCGTCGAGAACGCCAAGCTGCTCCTGCTCTCCGGGCTCGCCGGGCACAGCGGGCAGGTGGGCCGCAATCTCATGGACCACCCGGTGCTGCTCACCTGGGGCCTGCTGCCCGCGCCGGTGGGGCCCTTCCGCGGCCCGGCCTCGACCTCCGGGCTGGAGGGGTTCCGCTCGGGCCGCCTCCGGCGCGACCGCGCGCCCTTCCGCGTCGAGATCAGCAACTGGGGCTGGAGCTGGCCGGCCGGCGCGCCCGCCAGCGACGTGGCCCGGCTGCTCGGCATCACCGGCGACTCCTGCCAGCCGCGCGGCCGGAGCCTGTTCGGGAGCGCGCTGCGCACGGCCCTGGGCGAGGAGATCGGCCGCCAGTTCTCCCTCCAGTTCGCGCTGGAGCAGGAGGCCGAGGAGCGCAACAGGGTCACCCTCGACCCGAGCCTGCGCGACCGGCTCGGCATCCCCCGGCCGCGCCTCACCTACGACCTGTCGGACCGGGTGAAGCGCGGGATGGCCGCCGCGCGGGCCGTCTCCGACCGGATCTTCGCCCTGCTCGGCGCCGACGACCGCACCGCGTACGGCCCGGGGCCCTACTCCCCCGGCTTCTTCCGCTTCGCCGGACGCGACTGGGTCTTCCACGGCGCCGGGCACGGGGCGGGCACGCACCTCATGGGCCACTCCCGCGACACGTCCGTCGTCGACGCGTGGCAGCGCTGCTGGGACCATCCCAATCTCTATGCCGTGGGCGCCGGCAGCATGCCGTCGGTGGGCACCTCCAACCCGTCGCTGACGCTGGCCGCCCTCGCCCTGCGCAGCGGTGAGCGGATCCACCGCGAACTGACGGAGCTGCACCGGCCGGTGGCCGTACGGACGGCTCCGGCGGCCGGGGGCGGTACGTTCCCCGGCCCGCGCCAGCGCCCCGCCGCCCATCACCGAAGCCCGGAGGGGCCGTCATGACGACCAGCGCGGAGGAGCTCGCCCTCGTGGAGGAGCCGCCGTTCCGGGTGCCGCGCGACCGCGCCGATCTGCACCTCTTCCTCCAGGCGGCGCTGACGCTCGAACACCTCACCATCCCGCCGTACCTCACCGCGATGTACACCCTGCGGCCCGGCGCCAACCGCCCCGCCCGCTACGCGGTGCGGGCGGTCGTGCTGGAGGAGATGCTCCACATGGCGCTCGTCGCCAATGTGCTCAACGCGGTCGACGGCAGGCCGCTGGTGGCGCACTCCCGCTTCGTCACCGGCTATCCCGCCCGGCTGCCGTACAGCAAGGACCGTGTCCCCGTCGCGCTGCGGCACTTCGGAATCGAGGCGCTGGAGACGTTCCTGCGCATCGAGCGCCCGGAGTACGTGGCCGGGCCACCCGGCCACCCCTCGGTGGCGGACGACGAGGGGTGGACCTCGATCGGGCAGTTCTACCGCACGATCGGCGTGGGCCTGCGGCGGCTCGCGGCGGAGCTGGGCGAGGCGGAGCTCTTCCGCGGCGACCCCGCCCGGCAGGCCGGACCCGAGCATTTCTACAACTCCGGCGGCGAGATCTTCCCGGTCACGGACCTGGCCTCCGCGCTGGAGGCCCTGCGGGTCATCACCGAGCAGGGTGAGGGCGCGGACCGGACGGTCTTCAACAGCGACGACCGCGTCTTCGGCGAAGTCAGGGAGCCCGCGCACTACTTCCGGTTCGACGAGATCCGCCGGCAGCGGACGTACGGGCCGTACGACACGCCCGCCTCCGGCCCCACGGGCCCGGCCCTCGACGTGGACTGGGCGGGGGCGTATCCCATCGATACCCGGGCCAGGGTCGCGGACTATCCGCCGGGAAGCGAGGGGCGCCGGGCCGCCGACCGGTTCAACGTGGAGTACGCGGGGCTGCTGTGCGTTCTCGAGGACGCCTTCACCGGGCGTCCGGAGGCCCTCGGCGGGGCCGTGCCGCGGATGCCGGCGCTGCGCGAGCTCGCCGAGCGGCTCTGCCGCAATCAGCATCCCGATCCGGCGCGGCGGGAGCGGGGCCTGTACGCGAGCCCGACGTACGAGATCACGGAGGAGCACTTCGCGCGGGCACGCGGCGGGGATGGCCCGTCCCGCTGAGCGCGCCCGCGCCGGAAGGCGGCGGGTCAGCTCGCGCCGTCGATCGCCCGCTCGCGGAAGCGGCAGTAGAGCTTCGCCGTGTCCCCGAAGAGGCTCCAGGGATTCGCTCCCACATGGCCGTCCACGTGCCGGAACTGCTCCAGCGCCTCCGCGTGACGCTGCTGCTGCACCAGGAAGAACGCCAGCAGGTGGCGGACTTCGGCGAGTCGCGGATGCGTCGGCGGGGCAGCCGGCAGGTCGGCGAGTACGGCGTCGACCATGGCCCTGGCCTCCGGCGTGCGGTAGGCCCTCACCCGCAGGGGGTATTCCTGGTGCTCGAACAGGGCGACCAGGCGCAGGGCCGGGAGCAGGGTCCCGGCCGGGGCTCCGGCGGCGGCGCGCGCGGCGAAGTCGTGGGCCAGTTCCTCGGAGCCGCGCCACTTCGCGCACCAGTACTGGAGCGCGCTGTAGTGCGCCTCGTAGTGGAAGGGCGCCCTGGCGGTGATCTGCGCCCACAGTTCGTGCATCCGCTCGTGCGAATAGCCGAGGCCGAGGCCGGTCCAGATCTCGGTGATGTACGGCGAGGGGTCCTCGGGGTTGAGCTCGGCGGCGCGCGCGATGTCGTCGCGGGAGCGGCTCAGCACACGGTGGAAGCCCTCGAACTGCTCGCGGCTGGTCTCCTTGGCCACGTGGCTGCCCCGCAACTGCCAGGCGAGGAAGACCGTGGACTTCGCGCGCACGGCCGCGGCGTCCGGGTCATCGGGGCGGGCGGTCTCCCAGGCCGTGAGCCAGCCGTCCTCCTCGGAAGCGGCGTCGGCGAGGTCGATGATCGCGGCGGACCGGCGTTCCCAGTCCCGGCCGGTGGCGGCGAGGAACACCGCCGCGGGCTCCCACTCGCCGCGCGCGACGGAGGCCCGCAGGGTTTCGAGTTCGGGGTCGGGCATCGACCGGTCGGTGTTCTGCCGGCTCTCCGGGAGGAAGCCCAGCCGGACGGCCTCCTTGGACAGCCCGTCGGAGGGCGGCTTCGGGGCCGTCACCCGGCCGGTCCGCTCGGCGGCCCGCTTCCTGGACCTGAACCAGAGGAAGACACAGACGCCGATGACGATGAGGGGAAGCAGTCGTGGCACGGGGGTTGAGCTCGTTTCGCTTGGAGCCGGGATGATCGCCCGGCGGGAATCACGGGGAAGGGGAGGACTGCCGCGGCAGGAGCGCGCGCAGGGGTACGGTGTCCGGGGAGTCCGCGACGGCGGCGTCGAGCGCGGCCGGGATCAGCTCCTCGTAGCCCTCCGGCAGACGCAGCCGTGCCGGCTCGGCCCAGGACATCTCCCACCAGGCCAGCCGGGCGTCGACGAGCTCCAGCACCAGGAGCCGCGCCAGGGCGCTGCGCAGATCGGGGCGTACGAACTCGCGGGCGGCGCGGCCGCTCGCCCGGCCCGCCGCCTCCGACTTGGGGAGCCGGTCGGCGATCCGCCACAGCGCGCCGGCGTCGGCGGCGTCCAGGAGCGCGCGCAGGGTGGGGTCGCCGCCCGTGGTCGCGGTGATCGCGTGCCGCAGCGGCCCGGCCTCCTCCTCGCACCGCGCGCGCCTGCCGAAGTGAAGGAGCTCGGGCCACTGCGCGCGGCGCATGGCCAGGGCCTCCGGGACGAACGTGGCCGTTTCGAGGTCGGCGCAGACCCGCTCGGGGTCGTGCAGCAGTGCCAGGGCGGGCCGTTCGGGGGCAGCGGTGGCGCGGCCGTCGTCCGGGAGCTCGCGGATCAGCCGGATCCGCTCGGTGACCGGCGGGTGGGCGTCGTAGGGGGAGGCCGCGGCCTGGGGCAGGTCGTGCCGCAGCTCTTCCAGTTCGCTCTGCCTGCCGGGCTCGGCCAGCAGGTGGCGCAGACCGCCGTAGAACTGACCGTGCGGCGGCAGCAGTCCCGCCGGGGCGCCCACGGTGGCGTAGCCGGTGAGGTAGGCGTCGTGGGCGGCGTCGAGCACGGCGACCTCGCGGAGGGCGGAGGCGGCGGCCTCTCGGCCCGCGATGCGCGCGGCCACGCGGTCGGCGGCGAGTTCCTGCCGCCGGCCCGCGCTCTGCGTCGCGCGCAGAGAGAACGAGCCGTAGGCGATGAAGGGTCTGGCCATCATGCGATAGCCGAACCCGGCGCCCCTGGTGTTGATCTCCTTGGCCTCGCGGCCCTTGCGCAGGGCCTTTCCGGCGGCTTTCTCCTGCCGCGCGCGTTCCTTGCTGACGCGGTTCTCGGCCCTTTCCATGAAGGAGTTGACGGTGCGCGCGACGCTGTACCGGCCGCGCAGGGTGATGGCCGAGATGCGGGTGTCGGCATTTCCGTAGTGGCCGAATTCATGGGCGAGCACGGCGCGCAGTTGGCTCTCGCCGAGTCCCGTCATCAGCGGCACGCCGATATATAGCCGGCGCCGTCCCGGCAGCAGCCCGAGCAGGCGGGCGTTCTCGGAGACGGAGGCGTTGACCTCGCCGGTGAGGACGAGTTCGTCAGGCGCCCGGGTGCCCGCCGCTTCGGCCACCTCGCGCACGGTGGACCACAGCAGGGGCTGCTGCGCGTCGGTGACCGCGAGGCCGCTCCCGCCGTCGTCGTCGGGCGTACGGAGCAGGCACATGCCGCGTACGACGGGAATGGCGAGCAGAACGAGAACGATGCAGAGCTTCAACGCGATGACGGGCTGCGTCCATTGATACGCGGCCCAGCCGAGAGCGGCGAAGGCGCCGAGCACGAAGAGGCCCAGCAGATAGAAACCGGCGAGCAGAACGAGAGCGCGCAGCGCGCGCAGAGAAACGCCCATCGGGCAGGGGCCCTCACACAGGTGCGGAGATGGTCGAAATCGTGGGGGGACGCCCAAGTATGACGCATATAAGTTCGAATGAGCAAAGAAATAAATCCGCTCCGAAGGATTCCGGAGCGGAGGGGGTGGGTCAGGGTGCGGCGGAGGGCAGCTCCTCGTCGAGGAATTCGTCGTCGAGGAGCGTCCGGCCCGGGTCGTCGGCGTCCTGGGCCCGGCCGTCGGACGGCGCGGGGTGGAGGAGCCTGCCGACGCTGTGCGGCTCGGCGTAGAGGGCGATGAGCCGGCGGACCGTCGCGGGGTCGGCGGAGATGGTGACGGGTGCCTGGTAGCGGTCGCCGTCCTCGGCGTCGTCGTCCGTCTCGGAGAGGGTGGCCCACATGTCCTCGGCCGCGCTGATGAGCTGGTCGAGCTCGTCGCGCACGCCGTCCCAGGCGCCGTCGCGCACGGCCTGGTCGATACGGGAGACGGTGCCGAGGAGGCTGGCGTAGTCCTCGGCCAGCTGATCCTCCTGGGACGACGGATGAAGTGACACGGCGACTGGCTCGGTGGTGTACACGGCACCTCCACGCAAGGGGAAACGGTCTGGGCTGGGGCCGATCGTCACGAACCCCCACCCGGGAAATGGTCGCGCGCCGGGGGGCGGCGGCCGCTGTCCGGCGTCACCGGGTGACGAGATATCACCCGCACGGGCGAGCGAGCTCGCCGCGGGGGCGCCGGCGGCGCGGCACGGTGAACATCCGCCCACGCGCGCCATGTTCCGGATATCGGACGCGAGGATTCGCCCATCGGTCAACTCACGGCCAACTTTCCGTCGTGAACCTGCCAAGTTCGCGGAATCGGTGGCACGCTCGCCTCGGTTCGGGCACAGAGCGCACATCGGTGAGCGCAGTCCGAACCCCATGCACCCACGCACCACCGGCGGCACGCCCGTGCCGCCGCGCAGCGGGCCGCCACCAGCGGCCAGGCATAAGGAGGCCGCGTGAGATCTACCCCCCACTCTTCGCGCCGTGTCAGAAGCAGCGCCACCGTCGTCGCCCTCGCCGCCCTGGTGGCCGCCGGGGTTCAGGTGGGATCCGCGGGAGCCGCACCGGCCCCGGACCACGTGGCTGCCACTGCCGCCACCGCCGCCCACCTCTCCACGGCCCAGCGCACCGCCCTCCTGGCCGCCGCCCAGGGCGACAGCACGGCCACCGCCCGCTCCCTGGGCCTCGGCGCGCAGGAGAAGCTGGTCGTCAAGGACGTCGTCAAGGACGCCGACGGCACCGTGCACACCCGCTACGACCGCACGTACGCCGGACTGCCCGTCCTCGGCGGCGACTTGGTCGTCCACGTCAAGGGCAAGCGGCAGAGCGTCACCAAGGCGTCGAAGGCCCAAAGCGTCGCCGTGCCGAGCACCACCCCCAAGGTCCCGGCGGCCACCGCGCAGAAGAGCGCGCTGAGCGCGGCCTCGGACGCCAAGACCGCCAAGGTGACGCCGCTCAACGCCCGGAAGGTGATCTGGGCCGTGACCGGGAAGCCGGTCCTGGCCTGGGAGACGGTCGTCACCGGCGTCCAGAAGGACGGCACGCCCAGCCAGCTGCACGTCATCACCGACGCGAACACCGGCAAGAAGCTGTACTCCTTCGACGGCATCGAGACCGGCACCGGCACCGGCGAGTACAACGGCCAGGTCACCATCGGGACGACCCGGAGCGGCGGCTCCTACCAGCTGCTCGACAACACCCGCGGCGGCCACCGCACGACCGACCTCAAGCAGGGCACCTCCGGCAGCGGCACGCTCTTCACCAACTCCTCCGACACCTGGGGCGACGGCACCCAGAGCAACCGGCAGACGGCCGGCGTCGACGCCCACTACGGCGCGCAGGAGACCTGGGACTTCTACAAGCAGACGTTCGGCCGCAGCGGCATCCGCAACGACGGCGTCGCCTCGTCCTCCCGCGTCCACTACGGCGACAACTACGTGAACGCCTTCTGGGACGACTCCTGCTTCTGCATGACCTACGGCGACGGCCAGGGCAACAACAACCCGCTGACCGCGCTCGACGTGGCGGGCCACGAGATGTCGCACGGCGTCACCTCCGCCACCGCCGGGCTGGAGTACGCGGGTGAGTCCGGCGGCCTCAACGAGGCCACCAGCGACATCATGGGCACCGGGGTCGAGTTCTTCGCCAACAACCCGAAGACCCCCGCCAACTACCTCATCGGCGAACAGATCAACATCAACGGCGACGGCAAGCCGCTGCGCTACATGGACCAGCCCAGCAAGGACGGCGCCTCGCTCGACTACTGGAGCGCGGACGCCGGCAATGTGGACGTGCACTACTCGTCCGGCATCGCCAACCACTTCTTCTACCTGCTGTCCGAGGGCAGCGGCGCGAAGACGATCAACGGCTTCTCGTACGACAGCCCGACCTCCGACGGCTCCACCCTCACGGGCATAGGCCGCGACAAGGCCCTGGCCATCTGGTACAAGGCGCTGACCACGTACTTCACCTCGACGACCAACTACGCGGCGGCCCGCCAGGCCACGCTCCAGGCCGCCGGTGATCTGTACGGCACCAACAGCGGCGAGTACCAGGCGGTCGGTGCCGCCTGGAGCGCCGTCAACGTCAGCTGACGCACCGGGAAAGCCCGCACGGGCCCGGGCCGCCGGATCCCTCCGGCGGCCCACCGGCCATCACCGCCTGCCCACGGCCTCCCCGGCCTTGGCCCAGTTCCGGTGCAGGCGGTCCAGATAGGACTGCGCCTCCGTGCCGGGCTTGGCGCCGCGGGCGAAGGCCAGCATGTTGCCCCCGCCCGTGTTGTAGCCGAGGGCCAGCAGCTCGTTCCTGGTGTACGTGCCGCCGCGTGCCGACGGCAGCTGCGCGGCGAGGTCGTGGAGGTGCCAGGCGGCGGCCTCGATCGCCAGGGCGGGGTCGTCGGGCAGGTCCTGCCAGTCGCGGTCGGCGAAGTCCCGGCCCGCCTTCGTGTCGTTGAAGGCCGCCTTGTGCATGTTCGCGATGCCCAGCGCGGAGTCCCCCTTGATGCGCTGCCAGGCCCGCTCCAGGGCGGGGTCGTGCGGCTTGTAGGACTCGTTGTAGAGGATCGCCATCAGCAGCTGGGGGTCGATGCCCGCCTTCTTGGCGTACGTCTCGACCTGCGGGGCCCAGTGGGCGGAGTCCTGGTCACCGGCCGCCGCCGACGCGCTCGGCCCGGGGCTGCCCGTCGCGGCGGACGACGGGCCCTTCGCCGGGGTCGCGGCCTCCGGTCCGTGCCCGCCGCACGCCACCGCGGTGGCGGCCGCCACCGCGGCCACGGCGGCGAGCCCGATCCGTCGCTTCCAGGGGTGCCGCACGCTTGCTTCCTTCCGTCAGGGTGACCGTGTCCTTCCCGGTCCCCTCGATTGTCGCGCGTCGCTCGCGCGTGCGGGAGATTCCCCCGCCGGCCGGCGGCCTCGGGGCCGTCAGTCCACGCAGGGGACGCCGCCCATCTTCACCGCGTCGCCCTGGAACGCGTCCGACGGCACCGGTGACGGCGCGGACCCTCCCGGCTTGGCGTCGCCGTCGGAGGGGCGGGGCGCGGCGGCGGGCGGGGCCGCCTGCTTCGTGAAGCCGATGCCGAGGGTCACGAGAACGTGTCCCGCCGGGACACCCGCCCCCGGGACGGCGTTCACCCCGTACGAGGCGGCGATCCTCCGGGCCGCGTCCTCGGCGCCCTTGCCGTAGACGACGGATGTCGTGTGCGAGGACGGCGCGTTGGCGACCTGGCCCGCGCGGTAGCCCAGGGCGCTCGCGGACGTGGACTCGGCCGCGGCGGCGCCCACGACGCCGGAGGCGTTGTGCACGTCCACGGTGGTCGAGCGCACGTCGGCGGGGGCGGCGCTGGGGGCGGGCGCCGGCGGCTGGTCCGGCGTGGGCGGCCAGCGCCCGATCATCGCCTGAACGAGGGATCTCACCTTCACCGGATCCACCAGGTTGACATCCTCCCCCTTACGGGTGGCGAATCCGGCGATCGGCAGAGTGTGGAACTCGGCGTTCCCACCGGTGAGGTTGGGGGCCTGCCGGGCGAAGTCGAGGATGTTCCAGCGGTCGTCGATGACGACGTCCTTCTTGACGACGTCGAACAGCCCCTGGAGCTTGCCGAGGTCGCTCCACACGCCCTGCGACTTGAGCTTGTGCGTGACGGAGGAGATGAACGCCTGCTGCCGGTGGGTGCGGTCGAGGTCGCCGCCGGTCAGGCCGTGCCGCTGGCGCACGAAGGCCAGGGCCTGCCGGGCGTCGAGATCCTGCAGGCCGGCGGGGAAGTCCGCGCCGGAATACCGGTCGCGCACCGGCTTCTTCAGGCACACCTGGACCGGCTCCACCACCTTGGCGATGTCGTAGAAGCCCAGCAGGTTGACCTCGGCGAAGTGGTCGATCGGCACGCCGAGGAACTGCTGCACGGTGGCCAGGGTGGCCTCCCGTCCGGCCTCCCGGCTGCGGTGTTCGAGGTCGGCGCCCTTGACCCCCTGGGCCCTGAGCTTGTCCTCGGCCTCGGCCTTGGCGATGCCGTACGCCTCCTTGATCTTGTGCTCCCCGCGGCCGCCGGCGATCTCGACGTAGTCGTCGCGCGGGATGGAGAAGGCGGTGACCTTGCCGCCGCCCGGCGGGATGTGCATCAGGATCAGCGTGTTGGTGTTGTAGCCGCCGATGTCGCTGGAGCCCGCGTGCAGTTCCTGCTGGACGAACTCCCTGGGCAGGTCGTTGCCGTCCATGTCCTTGCGGCTGTCCAGGCCGATGAGCAGGAGGTTCACCGAGTCGTCCAGCCTCGGCGGCGCGCCCTTGCGCAGGGCGTCCAGCGCGCTTGAGGTGATGAGGCCGTTGTTGACCCAGTGGTAGGCGAACCAGCCGACGCCGCTGGTCAGCATGACGGCGGCCGAGGTGAGGCAGACCGCGACCCGGGCGGCGGCCGTGGCCCGGGCGGGGCGGCCGCCGCGGCTCCGGCCACGCGGGTCGCGGCGGGCCTGCGCCCGGTCGGCGGAACGGTGTCGGTCACGCATGGACGGCCCTCCTGTGTCGCCTGGACCGTACGGTACGGAAGATGAGTACCGCGAGCACCGAGGTCTCTGCGGCGACCATGGCGGGGAAGGTGTCGTTGGCCCAGTGCAGCGCCGTGGCCATGGACGTGGCCGCGTTGCCGCCCTTGGCGGACGAGTCGGCGAGGAGCTGGGCCGTCAGGCCCACCACGGCGATGACCCACGGTGGCAGGGCGAAGGCCCACCAGCTCCGCGCGCGGGAGCAGGCGAGGGCCGCGAGAGCGGCGGCGAGGGCGGCGGCGAGCGTGAAGACCCAGCCCAGTCCGGTGCCGCGGGCCTCGTCCGCGACGGCCCCGGCCGCCAGCAGGGCTCCCGCGCCGAGCAGCAGCGGGCGGGCGGCGCGGAGCCGGGTGTCGCGCGCGGCGCCCCGGCCGGATCTCGGGCCGGGCACCCGGGCCGACGCGCGGGGGGCGGTGCGGGACCGCGCGCCCTGCCGTCCCGCCGCCTCCCCCAGGGTCTCGGTTCGCCTGGCGGCCATGCGCGCTCCCCATCCGTTCGGGCGGTCGCGCGGGGCGACAGCCGCTTCACTTGCACAGTTGCGCAATATAGCAAGTATTGGTCAGAGGTCACCCGAGCGTGGTCAGGGGACCCGACAACAGGATGGGTGTACCGGAAATACGACAGCGGCGCGACGCCGTACGGGCGCGTGCCCGTACGGACGCCGGCCGGTCCGTGCGTCAGCCGACGTTGACACCGAAGTCGGTCGCGATGCCCCGCAGACCGGAGGCGTAACCCTGCCCGACGGCGCGGAACTTCCACTCGGCGGCGTGACGGTAGAGCTCGCCGAAAATCATCGCGGTCTCGGTCGAGGCGTCCTCGGTCAGGTCGTAACGGGCCAGCTCGCGGTCGTCCGCGCGGTTGACCACCCGGATATAGGCACCCCGCACCTGGCCGAATGCCTGCCCTCGGACGTCGGCCTCGTAGATGGAGACCGGGAAGACGATTTTGACGACCTCGGCGGGGACGCGCGAGAGGTCCACATGAATGGTCTCGTCGTCACTGCTGCCCGTGCCGCCGGTCAATTCGTCACCGGTGTGCTGGACGGAACCGTCGGGGCTGGCGAGGTTGTTGAAGAAAACGAAATGCCGGTCGGAAATGACCTTGCCGGACTCGCCGCACAACAGCGCGCTGGCGTCGAGGTCGTAGTCGGCGCCGGTGGTGGTGCGCGCCTGCCAGCCCAGGCCGACCGCGACGGCCGTGAGCCCCGGGGCCTCCTTGCTCAAGGAGACGTTGCCACCCTTGGCCAGGGTCACACCCATGAATTACCTCCACACACTCGGTCGTTCCGCCGGCGGCACGGCGTGAGCGGCCGCGCGGTCGGTCATTTCACTTATTGCGCAACTACGAAACTGTAGTCTGCCACACGCCACCGCTCCGGGCAGCGGCCCCTCGGGGCCCGTAGCGTCTGAACGGCGCCCGGTCCGCGGCCGTTACCCGACGGTGACGGAAAAGCCACAACGCCTTACCGCAACGGGCCGTCTTACCGGCCGAGTTCACGGTGGTGCCCGGAAAGCGGGTACCGGCGTGGAAGAGCGAATTCCCCGGAGAGGTGGGCCATGACACTCGACAGGAAACGCATTCCGTATGCCGCCGCGGCCGGATTCCTCGGGGCCGCCGTGCTCGTTCTCACCGCGGGCCCCGCCTTCGCCAAGGGCGTCATGGACATCACCGTACCCACACACCCCGTACACGCCGGGCGGCCGGTGCACGTCAGCGGGAAGGGGGACGACGACGCGGCCCGCTTCCTGCGCGCGTGCGTCCAGGAGCGCGGCGGTGACCACGGCGCCTGGCACACCGTGGAGTGCGGCAGGGTGATGACCTCGGGCGCCGGGGCCAGGGTGGAGGCGGAGGTCCGGGCGGCGCACGGCGGCGTCCTCCAGCTGCGCGGCGTGCTGTACGGCCTGGGCGAGCGGGACGACCCCCACCCGGAGGAGCTGCGGAGCTCACCCGTCATCTCCGTGCCCGTGCGCTGACCGGCAGCCGTCGCCCCTACGGGCGACGCGGTTCCCGTCCGAACCCTTGACGCAACCCTGGTCCAGTCCAACGATGTTCACCGCGCAACCGGTCCCCCACCTGTCACGCACGACCGGCCCACCGGGAGCATCAGTTGAGACGACTCGGCCCTCTTCACACCCTTCTGACCGCGTTCGCCACCGTGACCGCCGCCGCCGGCCTCGCACTGGGCGGCGGCACGGCACACGCCGCCGCGACCCCGGCCGCGGCCCTTCCCGCCCATGTCTTCGCGCCCTACTTCGAGACCTACGGATCACAGAGCCCCGCGGCGCTGTCGGCCCAGTCGGGCGCGAAGCACCTGACCATGGCCTTCCTCCAGACCGAGGCGAAGGGCTCCTGCACGCCCTACTGGAACGGCGACACCGGCAAGCCCGTGTCGCAGTCGGTCTTCGGCTCCGACATCACCACCATCCGGAACAACGGCGGCGACGTCATACCGTCCTTCGGCGGCTACGCCGCCGACAACACCGGCACCGAGACAGCCGACAGCTGCACGGACGTGGCGAAGATCGCCGCCGCGTACGAGAACGTCATCACCACCTACGGGGTCTCCCGCCTGGACCTCGACATCGAGGACAACTCCCTGACGAACACCGCGGGCATCGACCGCCGCAACCAGGCGATCAAGCTGGTGCAGGACTGGGCGGCGAGCGCCGGCCGCACGGTGCAGTTCTCCTACACCCTGCCGACGACGACCCACGGCCTGGCCGACAGCGGGCTCGCCGTCCTGCGCAGCGCCGTGGCCAACGGTGCCCGTGTCGACGTCGTCAACATCATGACGTTCGACTACTACGACGGCGCGACCCACGACATGGCCGCGGACACCATGAGCGCCGCCGAGGGGCTGCACGGGCAACTCGCCGGGCTGTATCCCGCGAAGTCCTCCGCCGAGCTCTGGGCCATGACCGGGATCACCGAGATGCCCGGCATCGACGACTACGGTCCGGCGGAGACCTTCGGCACCCAGGACGCCGGCAAGGTCTACGACTGGGCCGTCTCCAAGGGCCTCAACACCCTGTCCTTCTGGGCGCTCCAGCGCGACAACGGCGGCTGCCCCGGGACGAAGGGCTCCGACACCTGCTCCGGCATCGCGCAGGACACGTGGTACTTCAGCCACACCTTCGCCCCCTTCACCGGGGGCGGCTCCCCCACCTCACCCGACTTCTCGCTCTCCCTCTCGCCTGGCTCCGCGGCCGTCCCGCCTGGCGGCTCGGCGAGCGCGACCGTGAACACCCACGTGGTCGCCGGTTCCGCGCAGACCGTGGCCCTGTCGGCCGACGGCGCGCCCTCCGGCGTGAGCGTGGCGCTCAGCCCCTCCTCCGTGACGGCGGGCGGCTCCGCGCAGTTGACGGTGAGCACGACCGCCGCGGCCGCGCCGGGCACCTACCCGATCACCGTCCGGGGCTCCGCGCCGTCGGGCGCGCACACCGCCGCGTACACCCTGACCGTCACCGGCTCAGGCGGCACGGGCGCGCTGGTCAACGGTGACTTCGAGACGGGCGCCGCCAGCCCGTGGTCGTGCCAGGCGGGGAGCGCGGTGGTGGGCTCGCCGGTCCACGGGGGCGGGCACGCCCTCCAAGTGGCACCGGCCGCGGACCGCACCGGCCAGTGCGAGCAGACGGTGACGCTCACCCCCAACGCCGCGCACACGCTGACCGGTTGGGTGCAGGGCCCGTACGCGTACATCGGCGTCAGCGGCGGGGCCACGGCGAGCCAGTGGTCCTCGGCCGGGTCGTGGACGAAGCTGTCGGTGCCGTTCACGACCGACGCGTCGGGGAAGGTGACGGTGTACGTCCACGGCTGGTACGGCCAAGAAGCCGTCCACGCCGACGACTTCACCCTCACCTGACGGCGGCGGCGCGCCTCAGCCCGTGCCGCCCAGGCCGTGCACCGAGCGGTGTCTGCCCTCCCTGACCTCCTCGCCGAGGCGGCGGAGCAGTTCGAGGGGGCAGACGTGCCGCAGCATGGGGAAGACGTCGCGCTCCTCGTGCCGGACGTGCTGGCCGACCTCGCGTTCCAGCGCGCGGACCCGCGCGTCGAAGCCCGGCTCGTAGACCGAGCTGGACTCCAGGCCCCGGAGCATGGCGGTCAGGCGCTCCTGGTCGCCGTGCTCCTTCTCCACGAAGGTGTCGCCCTCGGCGAGCTGAGCGCGCACCGCCGGATAGAGGTACTCCTCCTCGGCCGCCGAGTGCCGTGCGAGCGCGGTGGCCACCTCCTCCAGGAGGTCCTCACGGCGGACGTCCTCGAGGCGGGTCCGGTGGATCGAGTTGAACAGCGCCTCGATCACCCGGTGGTCGCTCTCGAGCTCGGCGAGGATGTCGGTGCGTGCCATCGGGCCGTCCCTTCGCGTCACACGTGCCGCAAAACACCTGCTTTCGCCATATTCTCATGCACCCGGCATTCCCGAAATCGCTGACCACCGCCAGTGCCGGGGGCACGCACCGCCGTCAGGACCGGCCCGCGCTCCACGCGCCGGTGACGGCCGCCACCACGACCGAGCCGATGACGATCAGACGGTGCGTCACCGCGTCGAGCTGCTGCCGCTCCGCCGCCGGGATGTGCCACTGCTCCCACCAGGTGACCTGCTCCTGGGAGAGGGATTCCGGCCGCTCCGCCTCCCACGCGGCCCGCAGCCGGTCCGCGAGCGGCACCACGACGGCGGCCTGGTCCGCGTAGGCGGAGATCAGCGCGGTCATATGGCTCGTGGGCAGGTGCGCGTACCACTGGTCGCGCACGGCGGCGGCGAGCGCGGCGACGTCCTCCAGCCACAGCACGTGCTGGGACACCCAGCCCTGCGGGTCACGGCTCGCGGGCATGTCCGGGAGCCGGCGCGGCTCCAAGGCGTCACGGTGCGTGAGGAACATGCCGCCCATGGCCTGTTCCTCACCAAGCGGATTCCAGTCACCCTGGCCCAGGGCGACCGCGGCGGCCTCGACGGCATCAACGGCTCGGGTCATTTGATCACTTTACGGTGCGGATCCGTGTACTCCATACGGCCCTGCACGGTCGTGCGGGGGCGGTCCTGCGTACGCGCCGAGGACGGGGCATCATGGCCAGGGTGACGAGCCTCGGACTTCCCTCCGGTATCCGCGCCTGCCTCTTCGATCTGGACGGCGTGCTCACCCGTACGGCGACCGTGCACGCGGCCGCCTGGAAAGAGACCTTCGACGCGTTCCTGCGGGCGCGCGAAGGGGCCGGCTTCCGGCCGTTCGACGCGGTCGAGGACTACGACACCTACGTGGACGGGATGCCACGGGCCGACGGGGTGCGGACCTTCCTCGCCTCGCGGGGCATCGAGCTGCCCGAGGGCAGCCCGGACGACCCGCCGGAGCGGGACACCGTGCAGGGCCTCGGGGCGCGCAAGAACGTGCTCGTGCTCCAGAAGATCAAGGAGCTGGGCGTCGAGGCGTACGAGGGCTCCGTCCGCTATGTGCACGCCGTCCGCGCGGCCGGGCTGCGCCGCGCGGTGGTGTCCTCCAGCGCCAACTGCCACGACGTGCTGATCGCGGCGGGCATCGACGACCTCTTCGAGGTCCGCGTCGACGGCCTGGTGGCCGCCGAGCGCCAGCTGCCGGGCAAGCCCCACCCGGACACCTTCCTCGCCGCGGGCCGCGAGCTGGGCCTGGAGCCCGGGCAGTGCGCGGTCTTCGAGGACGCCCTGGCCGGCATGGACGCGGGGCGCGCGGGGAACTTCGGTTTCGTCGTCGGCGTCGACCGGGTCGGCCAGGCCGAGGCGCTGCGCGAGCACGGCGCGGACGTGGTCGTGCCGGATCTGGACCGGCTGCTGGGAGGCTCCCCGTGATCACCCATCCGGCGTATCTGGTCGAACCCTGGTGCCTGCGGGAGACCGAGCTCAATCTGGAGGTGCTGCCGCAGAGCGAATCGGTCTTCGCGCTCGCCAACGGGCACATCGGCTGGCGCGGCAATCTGGACGAGGGCGAGCCGCACGGCCTGCCCGGCTCCTATCTCAACGGCGTGCACGAGCTGCGGCCGCTGCCCTACGCCGAGGCGGGCTACGGCTATCCGGAGTCCGGCCAGACCGTCATCGACGTCACCAACGGCAAGGTGATCCGCCTCCTCGTCGACGACGAACCCTTCGACCTGCGCTACGGCCGGCTGGTCCACCACGAGCGGCTGCTCGACCTCCGCGCGGGCGTCCTGCGCCGTACGACCGAGTGGACGTCCCCTTCCGGACGGACCGTGCGGGTGCGCTCGACGCGGCTGGTCTCCTTCACCCAGCGGGCCGTCGCGGCGATCTGCTACGAGGTCGAGGCGGTCGACGAGGAGACGCGGATCGTGCTCCAGTCGGAGCTGGTCGCCAACGAACAGCTGCCCGAGGCCGTCGGCGACCCCCGGGTCGCGGCGGTGCTGGAGTCACCGCTGGTCCCCGAGGACCACGGCGCGGACGGCGGCGCGCTGCGGCTGGTGCACCGGACCGTGCGCAGCGGGCTGCGGGTGGCGACCGCGGCGGCCCACGCGGTGGACGGGCCGGACGACACCCGGACGTATGCGCAGAGCAGCGAGAACCTGGCCCGGTTCACGGTGGCCTCGACGCTGCGGCCCGGCGAGCGGCTGCGGCTGGAGAAGACGGTGGCGTACGGCTGGTCCGGCGTGCGGTCGCTGCCCGCGATGCACGACCAGGTGGAGGCGGCGCTGGCGGGTGCGACCAGCACGGGCTGGCAGGGGCTGTGCGACGAACAGCGGGCGTATCTGGACGACTTCTGGGAGCGGGCCGACGTCGAGGTGGACGGCGACGCGGAGATCCAGCAGGCGGTGCGGTTCGCGCTGTTCCACGTCCTGCAGGCGGGGGCGCGGGCGGAGAGCCGGGCGATCGCGGCGAAGGGTCTGACGGGGCCGGGGTACGACGGGCACAGCTTCTGGGACACCGAGACCTTCGTGCTGCCGGTGCTGACCGGCACGGTGCCGCGCGCGGCGGCCCAGCCGCTGCGGTGGCGGCACGCCACCCTGCCGGCGGCGCTCAACCGCGCGCGGACGCTGGGCCTTCAGGGGGCGGCCTTCCCGTGGCGGAGCATCAACGGCGACGAGTGCTCGGCGTACTGGCCGGCGGGCACGGCCGCGTTCCATGTGAACGCGGACATCGCGGACGCGGTGGTGCGCTATCTCGCGGCGACGGGTGACGAGACCTTCGAGCGGGAGGTGGGGCTGGAGCTGCTGGTGCACACGGCCCGGCTGTGGCGCTCGCTGGGCCACCACGACCACCAGGGGCAGTTCCACATCGACGGGGTGACGGGCCCGGACGAGTACAGCGCGATCGCCGACGACAACGTCTACACCAACCTGATGGCACAGCAGAACCTCCGGGCCGCGGCGGACGCGGCGGAGCGGCACCCGGACCTCGCGGCGGCCCTGGGGGTGGACGACGAGGAGACGGCTGCCTGGCGGGACGCCGCGGCGCGGATGACGCTGCCGTACAACGAGGCGCTCGGCGTCCACGAGCAGTCCGCCGATTTCACCTCCCACCAGCAGTGGGACTTCGCGGGGACGCGGCCGGACCAGTATCCGCTGATGCTGCACTTCCCGTACTTCGACATCTACCGCAAGCAGGTGGTCAAGCAGGCGGATCTGGTGCTGGCCATGTATCTGCGCGGCGACGCCTTCACGGACGAGCAGAAGGCGCGCAACTTCGCGTACTACGACCCGCTGACCGTGCGCGACTCCTCGCTGTCCTCGTGTATCCAGGCGGTGATGGCCGCCGAGGTGGGCCATCTGCGGCTGGCGTACGACTATCTCGGCGAGGCCGCGATGATGGACCTCTCCGACCTGGAGAGCAACACCCGGGACGGGGTGCACATCGCGTCGCTGGCGGGCACCTGGATCGCGTTGGTCGCGGGGTTCGGCGGGATGCGGCACTGCGGCGACACCGTCTCCTTCGCGCCGAAGCTGCCGGAACAGCTGGGGCGGCTGGCCTTCTCGGTGCACGTGCTGTGCTGCCGGCTGCGGGTCGAGATCACCGCCGGGACGGTCACCTATTCGCTGGCGGAGGGCGACGAGCTGGAGATCGACCACTACGCGGAGCGGCTGACGGTGACGCGCAAGCACCCGGTGGTCAGAAAGGTGCCCGCGGCGCCCGACAGGCCCGATCCCGGCCAGCCCGCGGGGCGGCGCCCGGCGCACCGCGGCTGGACGGCGACGCGTGCCGAGGGCGACCGGCTGGGCTGACCGCCCGGCTCCCGGGAGGCAGTTGACGCGCGTACGGACAATGGTTCCCATGGCTGCCGATGAGACGAATCCGCTGCGCCGGCTCTCCCTGGCCGAGCTGCGGCTGCGCACGAGCACGAAGTGGACCGCCTATCCGCCGGACGTCCTGCCCTTGTGGGTCGCCGAGATGGACACCCCGGTCGCCGAGCCGGTGGTGCGCGCCGTGACACGGGCGATGGAGCGGGGCGACACCGGCTACGCGGGCGGTACGGAGTACGCGCGGGCGCTGGACGCCTTCGCCCGCGAGCGCTGGGGCTGGGAGGGCGTGGTGGAGGAGCGGACGGCGATCATGCCGGACGTGATGCTGGGCGTCGTGGAGATCCTCAAGCTGATCACCTCGCCCGGGGACGCCGTCGTGGTCAACTCCCCCGTCTATCCGCCGTTCTACGCCTTCGTGGAGCACCTGGACCGGCGGATCGTGGAGGCGCCGCTGGACGAGGCGGGCCGCATCGACCCGGCGGCTCTGGAATCGGCGTGCCGGGAGGCCGTGACCGGCGGGCGGCGGGCCGCGTATCTGCTGTGCAGCCCGCACAACCCGACCGGGACGGTGCACACCGCGCGGGAGCTCGCGGCGGTGGCGGAGCTGACGGCCGGTCATGGCGTGCGGGTCGTCGTCGACGAGATCCACGCGCCGCTCGTGCTGGCGGGCGCGCGGTTCGTGCCGTATCTGTCGGTGCCGGGCGCGGAGAGCGCCTTCTCCATGATGTCGGCCTCCAAGGCGTGGCATCTGGCCGGGCTCAAGGCGGCGCTGGCCGTGGCGGGCCCGGGGGCGGCCGCCGACCTCGCGCGGCTGCCCGGTGAGGTGAGCCACGGCCCGAGCCACCTCGGTGTCATCGCGCACACGGCGGCCCTGCGGCACGGTGGCGACTGGCTGGACGCCCTGCTGGCGGGGCTGGACGAGAACCGGCGGCTGCTGGCCGGCCTGCTGGCGCGGCAGCTGCCGGAGGTGGGGTACGCGCCGCCGGAGGCGACGTACCTCGCGTGGCTGGACTGCCGGCCGCTGGGCCTCGGGGACACAGCGGCCTCGGTGTTCCTGGAACACGGCCGGGTGGCGCTCACCGCCGGCACCGGCTTCGGCACGGGCGGGGCCGGGCATGTGCGGCTGAACTTCGCGACGCCGCCGGAGGTGCTCACGGAGGCGGTCGGCAGGATACGGAAGGCGCTGGATTCGACTACGCCGGGATGACGCGTGCCCGGCCGGCCCTTCCGCCGTCCTCCGGCGACGCCGTCACAGCGCCGCCGGGGAAGCACGTCTTCGCTACGCGCCGCCTATTGCTGCTGGCGTACGACGTTCTCCGCCTGGGGCCCCTTGGGCCCCTTGACGACGTCGTACTCCACCGCGTCGCCCTCGAAGAGCTCCTTGTAGCCAGTGGTCTGCTGGATGGCCGAGAAGTGGACGAAGACGTCCGCACCCCCGTCGTCCTGCTGGATGAAGCCGAAGCCCTTCTCCGGGTTGAACCACTTCACGACGCCTGTTGCCATGGGTCACTTTCCTTACCTGCTTGCCACCGGCACGACTTCGACGTACCGGTCCCAACTCCGGAACCTTCCCCTGCCGACCGGCAAGAGATGCTCTACGGCACTCGGCGTTCACCCTGCGGAGGGAATCCGAACCGGCCAAAAAGGGACATCAGACCTACAATCGCCCCATGGTCATCCTGGGGAGCTCCTTCCCGGTCCGCGGCCCGTGTTCCGACGCGGCGCGGGCGCGGTGGCACGAGCGCCCGGCGGCCTGACGGGATCCCCGCCTCACCGGTCCGCGCGTTGCGGATCTTGGATGCGATGTAGTACTTCTTATACATGAGCGAGCAGGTGCACAACAGGCTGGCGATGGTGCGCGCGGAGCGCAAGGTGTCCCGGCAGGGCCTCGCGGAGGCGGTCGGGGTCCACTACCAGACCATCGGCTACATCGAGCGCGGCGAGTACAACCCGAGCCTCGATCTGGCGCTGAGGATCGCCGGCTTCTTCAGGCTGCCGGTGGAGGCGCTGTTCTCACTGGAACCGTTCCGGCCGCTCACCGACGAGGTCTACGGGAGGACGTCATGACGGCGCAACGGCTCGACCGGATCACACGCTACGACAGGCGCATGGTCCACATCATGAACAATCCGGCGGGGCGGCCGCTCTACGCCACCGCCGCGCGGCGCCGCGTCCTGGTGGCCGCGCACATCGCCCTGACCGCGGCGATGCTGGCCGTGATGCTCGGCGGCATGGCCGCACGGCTGCCGTGGCTGATGCTGGGCGGCGTGGTCGTGCTGCTGCCCCTGTGGTGCGTCGCGACCGGCGCGATCAACGGGTGCACACGGGGGCTGCTGGAGCTGCGCGCCCGGGTCCTGGACGAGCGTCAGCTCGCGGACCGGCACCGGGTGCAGGCCCGCGCCCACCGCGTGTCGGTGGGCGGGCTGTTCGCCGTGGTCGTCGGGCTCGGGGCGGTCGGCATGGTGCGGGGCACGGTCACCTCGGCGCTGCTGCCGGTGCTCCTGGTCGTGCTGGTGGCGCTGTGGCTGATGCCGCTGTGGACGGCGGGGCTGATGGCCCGCGACGAGGCGGCGGACGACGAGGCGTAGCGGTCCCGTCGCGCGCGGCCAGGCCCGGCCGGGGTGTTCCCGGCCGGGCCGAACCTTCGGCTGTCGCTGTGCTGGGTGGTACGCGACCGCCGGCGCGCTCAGCAAAGCGGCGCGGTCCGGCGCCTGTTCACTGCCGGGGCCGGTGGCTCAGTGGCCGGCGCGGGCCGTGGGGGTCTTGCACACGATGTCCGTGCCGCCCACGGGGTACATCCCGTCCTTCTTGGCCTGGCCGCCCTGGTACTCGTAGTAGAGGTAGGTGTAGAACTCGATCCGCCGCGAGGGCCCGCACGCCGCGTCGGCGGCGATCTGGTAGCTCATCGTGACGGTCCGGGTGGCGTTCGGCAGCACGGGGGCGTTGTAGCTGACCGCGCCGCTCTGGTGGGTCGGCACCGTGCAGTTGGCCGTGTCACCGGTGCAGGTGGTGAACGCGTACTTCAGGCCCGGGTCCTGCTGGGTGTTGTACGTCGGCTGTATCGACTGGTACACGAACTGCGCGTTCGTGGCCTGGTCGTTGGTGAACGCCAGGGTGATGTTCACCGTGGAGCCGGGGGTCGCGGACTGCTTGTCCACGGTGATGGTCATGGGCGGGGTCGCGGCGGTGGCGGGCTCGGCCATGCCGAGCAGGGCGACGACGGACGCGAGGGCTGCGGACAGGCTGAGCCGTCCCAAAGTTGTTCTGCGCATGGCGCCGGAGATTAGACAGAGCAGCCACGCCTTGGCTGCACCGCCCGAACAGGACCGGCCACTCCCGCCAACCGGAATGTGACCTACGGAGCAGGTGTGAGCCACGTGACAGTGTTGCGGCGATGTTGCGAGTTGGCCGGGAAGTGTTGGTGATGCCGGTGTGGAGGGGGTGTGGAGGCGGTTTCCCTGCCGTCCCGCGGTGTCCCACCGGCTCCCCGCTCCCGTACTCGGAGCAGGGCACGCGCATCCAGCACCTACCATGCTCAATCATGGAGCTCAGACACCTCGAACACTTCGTGGCCGTCGCCGAGGAGCAGCACTTCACGCACGCTGCCGAGCGGCTGCGCGTCGCCCAGTCCGGGGTGTCGGCCTCCGTGCGGGCGCTGGAACGGGAGCTGGGCGCGGAGCTGTTCATCCGCACCACCCGGCGGGTCGGGCTGACGGACGCCGGGCGGGCGCTGCTCGTCGAGGCGCGGCGGACGCTGGCGTGCGCGGCGGCGGCCCGGGAGGCGGTCGCGGCCGTGCAGGGGCTGATGGGCGGGACGCTCTCGGTCGGTACGGAGCAGTGCATGGGCACGGTCGACGCCGGCGCGCTGCTGGCCTCCTTCCACGCGCTCCATCCGCAGGTGGAGGTGCACATGGAACAGGCGGGTTCCGGGCGGCTGCTGGAGCAGGTGCGCCGGGGCGAGCTCGACCTGGCCTTCGTCGTGCACGACGATGCCCACGACGGCGTGCGGCTCCGCCGGATCGCCGAGGAGCCGCTGATGCTGCTGTGCCGTGCGGACCATCCGCTGGCGGGCGTCGGCGGGCCGGTGCCCGCGGCGCGGCTGGCCGGGGAGGTGTTCGTGGACCTGCACCCCGACTGGGGCGCGCGGCGGGCGGCGGATCTCGCGTTCGCCGAGGCGGGGGTGACGCGGAAGGTGGCGCTCCAGGTCAATGACGTCTATACGCTGCTCGACCTGGTGTCACGGGGCCTGGGGGCCGCGGTGGTGCCCCGGCCCGTGACGCTCAAGGAGCAGGCGCGGGGGCTGAGCGCGGTGCCGTTGGAGGGGCCGGTGCGGTGGAAGGTGGGGGTCGCCGTGCCCGCCGCGGGCCAGCCGACGGCGGCCGCGCGGGCCCTGCTGGCGACCATCGCGCACCGCGACGGCGATTGAGCAGGATGGCTGCTGAATGTGATCGGAACGGGATGTTGGACACTTCGTCACTTCCGGCGCAGAGTGGGGACAGCTGACTCACCGAGAAAGGCAGGCTGCACCCCATGGCGCAAGAAGTACGCGGTGTCATCGCCCGAGGCAAGGGCGAACCGGTCCGGGTCGAGACGATCGTGGTGCCCGACCCCGGTCCGGGCGAGGCCGTGGTGAAGATCCAGGCATGCGGGGTGTGCCACACCGATCTGCACTACCGGGAGGGCGGGATCAACGACGAATTCCCCTTCCTGCTCGGCCATGAGGCCGCCGGTGTGGTCGAGTCTGTCGGCGCCGGGGTGACCGAGGTGGCCCCGGGCGACTTCGTGATCCTCAACTGGCGCGCGGTCTGCGGGCAGTGCCGGGCCTGTCTGCGCGGGCGCCCGTGGTACTGCTTCGACACGCACAACGCCAAGCAGAGGATGACGCTCACCGACGGCACGGAGCTCTCCCCCGCCCTGGGTATCGGCGCCTTCGCGGAGAAGACCCTGGTGGCCGCCGGGCAGTGCACCAAGGTCGACCCCGCCGCCTCCCCGGCCGCCGCGGGCCTGCTCGGCTGCGGCGTGATGGCCGGCCTGGGCGCGGCGATCAACACCGGAGCGGTGGGGCGCGGGGACACCGTGGCGGTCATCGGCTGCGGCGGCGTCGGCGGCGCGGCGATCGCGGGGGCCCGGCTGGCCGGCGCCTCGAAGATCATCGCGGTGGACATCGCCGACGCCAAGCTGGAGACGGCGAAGTCGCTGGGCGCCACGCACACCGTCAACTCCCGCTCCGTCGACGGCGTCGAGGCGATCCGCTCACTGACGGGCGGCTTCGGCGCGGACGTCGTCATCGACGCGGTGGGCCGCCCGGAGACGTACGAGCAGGCGTTCTACGCGCGGGACCTGGCCGGGACCGTGGTCCTGGTGGGCGTGCCGACGCCGGAGATGAAGCTGGAGCTGCCGCTGCTGGACGTCTTCGGGCGCGGCGGCTCGCTGAAGTCCTCGTGGTACGGCGACTGCCTGCCCTCCCGCGACTTCCCCATGCTCATCGACCTCTACCTCCAGGGGCGCCTCGACCTCGACGCGTTCGTCAGCGAGACCATCGCGCTGGACGAGGTGGAGGACGCCTTCCACCGCATGGAGAAGGGCGATGTGCTGCGCTCGGTGGTGATGCTGTGATGGCGGCGCGCGTCGAGCACCTGGTCACCTCCGGGACCTTCGCCCTCGACGGCGGGACCTGGGACGTCGACAACAACGTCTGGCTCGTCGGTGACGACGAGGAGGTCCTCGTCGTCGACGCGTCCCACGACGCCGACGCGATCGCGAAGGCGGTGGGCGGCCGCCGGCTGGTCGCCATCGTCTCCACGCACGCCCACAACGACCACGTCGACGCGGCTCCCGCCCTCGCGGACCGTACGGGCGCGCCGGTCCTGCTGCACCCGGCCGACCGTGAGCTGTGGGACATGACCCACCCGGGCGTCGCGCCCGACCGGGAACTGGCGGACGGCCAGGTCCTGTCTGTCGCCGGCGTGGAGCTGACGGTGCTGCACACCCCGGGGCACAGCCCGGGTGCCGTCTGCCTGTACGCGCCGGCGCTGGGGACCGTGTTCACCGGTGACACCCTCTTCCAGGGCGGTCCCGGCGCGACGGGGCGGTCCTTCTCGGACTTCCCCACGATCATCGGCTCCATCCGGGACCGGCTGCTGTCCCTCCCGCCGGAGACGGTGGTGCGTACGGGCCACGGCGACACGACCACGGTCGGTGCCGAGGCGCCGGCGCTCGCCGACTGGATCGCCCGGGGCCACTGACACCGGGAAGGGCGCCCCGCCGACGGCGGGGCGCCCTCGCGTCCGCGCGGAGCCGCGCTCCTTACCGCTTGCGCATCAGCAGATGCCCGCGCCGGAACCGCTCGTCCTCCTGCGGCTCGCGCAGCATGCGGCCGACCTCCGCGAAACCGGCCTCGCGGGCCAGGCCGGCGAGGTCGTCGATCGGCCACCGGTAGGCCGTGGTCACCTTGTGGTCGAACGGCGTCACCGGGTCGCCCTCGGATTCGAAGAAGGCGAGCAGGAGGTGGCCGCCCGGGGCCAGCACCCGGTGGAACTCGGCTATGTACGCGGGGATTTCGCGCGGCGGGGTGTGGATGACCGAATACCAGGACATGACGCCGTCCAGCGCGGCGTCGTCCTCCGCCAGGGCGTCCATCGAGCCGACCTCGAAGCGCAGGCCGGGGAATGCCTGGCGGGCGAGGTCGATCATCACCGGCGACAGGTCGACACCATAGGCGTCCAGCCCCAGCTCCCGCAGGTGCGCCGTCATGTGCCCGGGTCCGCAGCCGAGCTCACCGACCATCCCGCCGCCCGCGGCCCGTACGCATTCCGCGAACGCGGCGAGCACGGAACGGTCCATCGGGAGCCGGTCGAGCGCACCGCGGGCGAAGTCGGCATAGCGGACGGCGACGGCGTCATAGGCATCCGCTGTCGCGCTCAGACAGGAGGAGGTGTCGGTCACGTAGGAGGAGGTGTCAGTCACGAGGGCCGACATTAACTCCTGGCCTCCGCGGCGACGCGACCGGTCTCCGCTGTCCCGGCGGGCAGTCCGCCGGCTTTCCGGTGTTCGGTCGGCAGCCGGTCACGCCGGCGCGTAGAGGCGCTCCTCCGGGAGGAGGCGGGCGGCGGCTTCCTCGTCGCCCGTGGTGAGCTTGTGGTGGATCTCCCGGGCGAGCGGGGTGACGTCCGTGATGGAGACCGTCCACTCGTCGGCGTAGCGGCGGGCGGCCTCGCCGGAGAGGCCGAGCTGGAGGGAGCGGTGGGGCAGCGCGCGCAGGCGCAGATCGCGCTCGGGGTCCCACTGGACGCGGGCCGGCGAGGACTTCAGCTCGCGCTGCCAGGCGGCGCGGTCGGTGTGCACGGCGCTGTCGAAGTGGGAGAGGCAGGCGTTGCCCAGCGCCCAGTCGAATCCGGCGCGGTCGATCTCGATCGCGAGGACGCACTCCTGATCGGCCTTGGTGGCCCAGCCGCAGCGGTACATCATCCAGAGAAAGGACGGCTTGATCCACGTCATACGCGTCCGCTTCCACGCCGGGGGGAAGCGGCCGTCGCGGGCGGCGGGGTGGCCGAGGTGCGGGGCGTATGCCTGGTAGACGGTGATGGTCGTAGCGGTGTGCGCCGCCCGGATCTGGCGGTTCGGATCGTGCATGCGGCAAGTCTGCGGAGATCCGGGGCGGCGGCCAAGCGATTTACGGGCGGTTGTCCCGGGTCTGCCGGAAGCGCTCGCCGACGACGCCCTGGTCGGTCTCCCACCAGGGGCGGGTCAGCTCGGGAGCGGGCGGCTCGGCGGCGCGCTCCGGGGTGGCGGCGGGGGCGGGGACCGTGGCGAGCTCCTGGTCGAGCCTTCGGTCCAGCTCGGCCGTCCTGACCCGCTCGGCGCGGCGCCACTCGACGAAGACGGCGATGAGGAAGGGCATGCCGACGAGTTCGGCGATCGACAGCATCAGTCCGCCGCCGAGCGCCTGGTCGCGCTCCGGGCTCGGGCCCCAGCCGCGCGTTCGCGATCCGTACCAACCGCCCGCGATCAGGGTGCCGCTGGTCATCACGACGATGCCGGGCACGGCGTCGACCAGCCCGTCGACGAAGACCAGCAGCGCCCGCACGGGGTGGCTGCACCACGCGGGCAGCAGTTCCTCGCGGGAGAGCATGGGCAGGACGAACAGGCTGCCCGCCGCGAGGAGGTGGAGGTACATCAGCCGGTGGACCGCTTCGTTCCGCAGGGCGGCCTCGAAGTAGGGCGTGAAGTAGACGCACAGCTCCGTGGCGAGCACGAGCAGGGTGCTGACCAGCGGGAACGTGAGCGCTCTCACGACGCGCCCGCGCATCGCCCGGTGCAGCCGCTCGGCGCCGCGGGCGGGCAGCGCGCGGCGGGCGAGGGCCACGGGGTCGCCGAGGGCGAGGCCGAGCGGTGCGATCAGGTCGAGGAGGATGTTCTGCACCGCGGCGGGCCAGAAGAGGACCCGGTCGTACACCGCGAGGGACGACAGGGTCGCGACGGCGATCGCGCCGAGGCCGAGGGTCACGAACGCGAGCGTACGGACCACGGGCCAGCGCTCGCCCTTCCTCGTCACCCGCAGGACGCCCCAGGCGTAGAGACCGCCGAGGAGGACGATGAGGGCGAGGCCGAAGGGGTCCGCTTGCCAGGTGCCGAAGGCTCGGGCGGGGGTGAGATTGGTCAGTGCCACGATCGCTCAGCGTAGCCCCGGCCGGAGTGGATCTACGGGCCGGTCGAGGGTGGCAAAGCGCAGGTCAAAGGCTTGGCAGCGTTTCCTCCAGGCAGGGGAAAGAGAGTCTGTGCCCGGGTGGGTGGCGGGTGTGGTTCTCAGGAGGTGGGCGCCGTCGCCGTGTCGAGCAGGGCACGGACCGCGACGGCCTCGGGGACCCCGAGGCGGGTGAAGAGTGTGAGGGCCTCGCGCAGGTGGTCGTGGCCGCGGCCCGGGCGGCCGAGGCGCGGGAGGGCCTGGCCGAGCACGGCGTGGGCGAGCCCTTGGCAGTAGCTCTTGCCCAGTTCGCGGGCGATCCGCAGGGACTCCTCGGCGCAGGAGACGGCGTCCTCGTCCCGCTGTTCGTCGAGGCGGCACTCCGCGAGGCGCGCCCAGGCCAGCCCCTCCCAGCCGCGCTGGTGCTGGGAGATGAAGTGGCCGAGCGCGCCGCGCATGCGCTCGGCGGCGAGCGCGGGGTCGCCGGTCCTGCGGAGGACGTAGCCGTGCTGGTAGAGCGTCATCGCGACGGTCGGGCCGTTGCCGGTCGCCTCCGCCAGCCGGACGGCCTCCGCGGCGGCGCGTTCGGCCTGCTCCGGCTGGGCGAGGGCGAGGTGCACGCGGGCGGTGTTGGCGAGCACCCGCGCCTCGCTGCCCTTGTCGTCGAGGCCGTCGCAGAGGGAGCCGGCCAGCTCCAGCAGCGGGAGGGCCCGCTCGGGGCGGTCGGTGGCGAGGTGGAGGATGCCGAGCGCGTTGGCCGCGAGGTGGCGGCACAGGTGGTCGGCGGCCTCCTCGGCGAGCCGCAGCGCGGTGGTCAGTTCGCGCTCGGCCGCGTCGTACACATCGGTGAGGTAGTGGAGGTTGCCGAGGGTGTAGCGGGCCCGGGCCTCGACGCGGGGTTCGTCGCGGGCGTGCGCGGTGTCGGCGGTGAGTTCGCAGAGGCGGCGCAGTTCCTCGCGGTGGGCGGGGCCCTCGATCAGGCCGGACCAGGTGAGCAGCAGGTCGCCCGCGGGGCGCAGGGCGTCCGGTGCGCCGGGGACGGCCTGGGCGAGGAGGGAGGCGAGCGGTATGTGCTCGTGGCGCAGCCACTGCCGGGCGTCGTCCGCGTCGGCGAAGGGGACGCCGGGCAGGGTGACGGGGTGCAGGTGGCGCTGGAGCGCGTGGTCGGGTTCGAGGGTGCGGGAGGCGTTGCCGATGGTGGCGAGGTGGTGGTCGAGGAGGCGCTGGACGGCGTCGTGGCGCTCCTGCGGGGTGTCGGTCTGCTCGGCCTGGCGACGCGCGTAGAGCCGCAGCAGGTCGTGGAAGCGGTAGCGGCCGGTGGCGTACGACTCCAGCATGCCCGCGTCGGCGAGAGCCTCGGCGAGGTCCTCGGCGGTGAACTCGTCACAGTCCAGCAGCGCGGCGGCCGCCGGCAGCGACAGGTCGGGGGCGGCGGGGAGGGCCAGCAGGCGGAAGGCCCTGGCCTGGTCGTCGGCGAGGTGGGTGTAGCCGAGCCGGAAGGTGGCCTCCACGGTGAGGTCGCCGGCCTGCAGTTCGTCGAGCCTGCGGCGTTCGTCGTCGAGCCGGGTGCCGAGGGAGGCGATGGTCCAGCCGGGCCGGGCGGCCAGGCGGGAGGCCACGATGCGCACGGCGAGCGGCAGATGGCCGCAGGCCGCGACGAGCGCGGCGGCGGCCCGGGGCTCGGCGGCGACCCGCTCGGCGCCCACGATGGCGGCGAGGAGCGAGAGGGCCTCGGGCGCGCTGGCGACGCCGACGTGGAAGTGGCGGGCGCCGCCGAGGGTGAGGGCCCGCGACCGGCTGGTGACGAGGACGGCGCAGCCCGCGGTGCCGGGCAGGAGGGGACGGATCTGGGCGGCGTCGCGGGCGTTGTCGAGGAGGAGCAGGACGCGCCGGTCGGCGAGCACGGAGCGGTAGAGGGCGGCGCGCTGGCCGAGGTCGTCGGGGATGTCCGTCTCGGGGACGTCGAGGGCCTGGAGGAAGTGGGCCAGGACGCTGCCGCTGTCGGCGGGGTGCGCGCCCTGGCCCTGGAGATCGACGTAGAGCTGGCCGTCGGGGAAGCAGGGGCGGGCCGCGTGGGCGGCGTGCACGGCGAGCGTGGTCTTGCCGACGCCGCCGATGCCGGTGAGCATGGCGATCATCACGGCGGGCCCGGAGGTCTCGGTGAGGGCGGCGCACACGTCGCGCACGAGCTCTTCGCGCCCGGTGAAGTCGGGGATGCCGGCCGGGAGCTGGAAGGGGACGGCCCTGGGGCGCGCGGTGTCCGCGGGGCCGGCCGCGGGCTCGGGGGCCGCGGCCGGGGCGTAGGCCAGGCCGGGGTCGGCGGCGAGCACCCTGGCGTGCAGTGCGGTGAGTTCGGGGCCGGGTTCGACGCCGAGTTCGGCGACGAGCAGGCGCCGGGTGTCGGTGAAGGCGGCGAGGGCCTCGACCTGGCGGCCGCAGCGGTAGAGGGCGAGGATCAGCAGGGCGCGGAGGCGTTCGCGCAGGGGGTGTTCGGCGGCGAGGGAGCTCAGCTCGGGGACGATCTCGGCGTGGCGGCCGAGGGCGAGGGCGCAGTCGAAGAGCCCTTCCTGGGCGACGAGGCGGGCCTCCGAGAGCCGGTGCCGCTGTCGTTCGGCGTACGGGCCGGGGAGCCCGGCCAGCGGGGCGCCGTGCCAGAGGTCGAGGGCCGCGGTGTAGCGGCTGTGCGCGGTCTCGGTGTCCCCGGCGTCGCGGGCCTCGGCGGCCTCGGCGAGGCGGCGCTGGAAGACGACGGCGTCGACCTGCTCGGGGCGTATGTGCAGGGCGTAGCCGCCGGCGGAGGAGACGAGGACCGTGGCCGGGGTCCTGGCCACCCGGCCGGGTTCGAGGAGGTTGCGCAGGCGGGAGGCGTAGGTCCGGATGGTGCCGAGGGCCTGAGGCGGTGCCAGCTCGCCCCACAGGGCGTCGATCAGTTCGTCGCTGGAGACCGTGCGGCCGCCACGCAGCAGGAGGACGGCGAGCATGGCGCGCTGCTGCCGGGCTCCGAGCTCGACCTGGTGCCCGTCGAGCCGCGCGTGCACGGGGCCGAGCAGCTGGAAGGAGAGCCGTGCTCCCGTTGTTGCTCCGCTGGCGCCCATGTCTCCCCCGACCTCGCCGCGCACACTCCGCCCGGCGACAAGGGGACAGTATCTCAGGGGTTCGCGCGGCCGGCGGTACCCGTGACGTTACGGGTGCGGGTCCGTTGATCGCCTGTTGATCGCGGTGTCACATACTTCGGTGAAAGACCGTTCGACCCGCACGACAGGAGTTCCGCATGACCACCGACGCCCCGAAGCCCGCCGAGGCCGCGCAGCCCGCAGAGCAGAACACGCCCAGCGAGCAGGCCATCCTCGCCGGGCTGGGCGCGCCCGTCGAGCACGCGGAGGGCACCCCGATCCCGGGGACCGAGCCCAGCGGTCCGATCCGCCCGACGCACACGACGGGCGCGCAGTAGGCCCGAGCGGGCCGCAGGTGCGGGCCTTCGACCGCGTTCGCGGTCGGGGGCCCGTCGCCGTCCGGGCGCTCCGGACACCGTTGGATCCGGGCACCGTTAAAGGTGTGCAAAGAAACCTTCGCCCCACCCCAGAAGGAACGATTACCGGACAGCCGCGCCCCTTCCTGTCCGCTCACCGCCCCTCGCTCATCCGCGCCCGTCACGGGCGTTCACAAGAACGGCTCGCGGTACGCGTGTGACACAAGAGACTTGCCGACGCCCCGCCCGTACGACCGAATGTCGCTCTTGAACGTTCACAGGGACGATCCGATACTCCAGGGAATTGACATGGACGCGACTAGCACCTCCCGGACGGCCCCGGGCGGCGCATCGGCCGTCACGCCCCTGTCACCCCCTCACATGCACCCTCCGTGCCCGGACATCGGTCTCGCCGGGCACCCCCCACTGGAGGTCTCGTGAAACGTCCTCGCATATCCGCACGCCGTTCCGCCATGGCCGGTACGGCCGCCGCCGTCCTCGCGACCGCCGCGCTCGCCCTGCCCGCCGCCCACGCCATGTCCGCACCGGCGCCCGGCACCGTCTCCGCCGAGCAGGCCACGGGCCTCGCCCAGCGGATCGCGGCCGAGCTCCCGGCGGACACCGCGGGCTCGTACTACGACGCCACCACCCACCGGCTCGTCGTCGACGTGCTCGACGCGGCGACCGCGGCGAAGGTACGGGCCGCGGGCGCCGAGGCCCGGCAGGTCCGGCACTCGGCGGCCGAACTCGCCTCGGCCAGAGGCACCCTCAAGGCCCAGGCGTCCATCCCGGGCACCGCCTGGTCGGTCGACCCCAGGACCAACAAGGTCGTCGTCACCGCGGACAGCACGGTGCGCGGGGAGCGGCTGAGCAGGCTCGGCAAGGTCGTCGCGAGCCTGGGTGACAAGGCCACGCTCAGAAGGACGGCGGGCACCTTCCGGCCGCTCATCGCCGGCGGCGACGCCATCTGGGGCAGCGGCGTGCGCTGTTCGCTCGGCTTCAACGTCAGCAAGGACGGGCAGCCGTACTTCCTGACGGCGGGGCACTGCGGCAACGCCTCGGCCGAGTGGTCCGACTCGCAGGGCGGCGCCCAGGCCGGCACCACGGAGAGCTCGTCCTTCCCCGGCCACGACTACGCCCTGGTGCGCTACACCGGCTCCTCCGACCACACCAGCGCGGTCGACCTCTACAACGGCAGCCAGCAGAACATCAGCCGGGCCGGTGAGGCGACGGTCGGCGAGCAGGTGCAGCGCAGCGGCAGCACCAGCGGCCTGCACAGCGGCCAGGTCACCGGCCTCAACGCCACCGTCAACTACCAGGAGGGCCAGGTCGACGGCCTGATCGACACCAGTGTGTGCGCCGAGCCGGGCGACAGCGGCGGCGCGCTCTTCGACAACGACACGGCACTGGGCCTCACCTCGGGCGGCAGCGGGGACTGCTCCTCCGGTGGCGAGACCTTCTTCCAGCCGGTACCCGCGGCCCTGCAGGCGTTCGGGGCGCAACTGCCCTGATCGCGCCACGCGGCCGCACCACCCGGTACCGGCACACGGCCCCCGCGCGCCTCTCAGCGCCGGGGGCCGTCTTTCCGGTGGTCCGCCGGGTCAGTTGACGCGGCCGTACCAGACGCTGTTGCTCCAGATCTTCTCCAGCCGGACCGAAGCGCCGGGCTTGGGCGAGTGCCAGATCTTGTTGTCACCGGCGTAGATGCCCACGTGGTAGACGTTGCTGCCGGAGTGGAAGAAGACCAGGTCGCCGGTCTGGCGGGAGCCGGCGGAGAGGTGCCGGGTCCTGTTGTACTGGTCCTGCGCGGTGCGCGGCAGGTTCTTGCCGACCTTCTTGAACGAGTAGAGCGTCAGGCCCGAGCAGTCGAAGCGGTTGGGGCCCGCGGCGCCGTACTGGTAGGGCGAGCCCTTCTTGGAGGCGGCGACCTTCAGCGCGGCCTGACCCGGTGTCGCCGCCTGGGCGTTCGCCGCCACTCCGGGCAGCAGCATCGAGGCGGTGACGGTGGCGGCGGTGAGGACGGTCGCGGCGCCGGCCTTGGACACGAGCGTGGATATGCCGGGGAACGCAGACATGTCAAACCCTTCGTCATCCGCCTGCGAAAGATGACCTGTCGGGTTCGGGCTGTCGAAGTTGCCCGGCCACATCCGTGGCTTCACCCCAAGGACCACCGCCATCGTGGTCCGCCGTACCTGGGTCTCCCGCTCCTGCCGATCCAGTCGGTCTGCTCCGCACCCGGAACGGCGGCAGGACTCGGCGTCCGCCCGGGGTGCCCGTCTCGGTGACGGGATCTTGTGTTCGAGTGACGATCCTGCATCACGAAGTCCCGGAAACCGGAGCCGGAACGGCTTTCTGTGAACTTCTTCACTTCGCGGCATTCACGGAACCGGGGCGCTTTTCCGGCGCGCGAAAATCATTCAACTCCTTTGCGTTCTTGGGAGTTGAGGTAATCCGGAGACTGAAATCCGGTCACCCGGTGCCGTCCCGCCGCCGGTACGCGCAGGAGGGCGGACGTCTTTGCGTCAGAAACACGCGACCGCGGGGAGCGCGCGGTTCGCCTCGACAGCGCGAGGGTAGCCCTACGGCATGCTCACCCTAGGGATCGAGGAGGAGTATCTTCTGCTCGACCCGGCCACCGCACTGCCCGTTCCGAAGGCGGAGCAGGTCTGCGCAGCGGTGGACCTGGAGCCGGTCGTGCACGAGCGGGAGATTCAGGCGGAGTTGTTGCAGGCCCAGGTGGAAGTGGCCACTCCGGTCTGCACCGACCTCGCGGAGGCGAGCGGCCATCTGCTGCGGCTGCGCCACGCCGTGAGCTCCGCCGCCAAGCGGAACGGCTGCCGGATCGCGGCGTCCGGCACGTCACCCCGCGCGGGCCTGGTGCCCGTACCCGTCACCCGGCACCCGCGCTATCTGGCGATGCGCAGCCGGGCGGCCCAACTGGTCGACGAGCAGCTGGTCAACGGGATGCACGTGCACGTCGCCATCCCCGACCGGGAGATGGGCGTCGCCGTCCTCAACCGCGTCCGCCCCTGGCTGCCGGTGCTGGTGGCCATGGCGGCCAACTCACCGATGTGGCACGGTCACGACACCGGCTTCGCCAGCTGGCGCACCGTGGTCTACAGCCGCTGGCCCGTCAGCGGGCCGCCCCCGCACTTCGCCGACCTCGCCGACTACGAGGAGCGTATCCAGGCGCTCTTCGTCGCCGGGGCGATCACCGACCGGGGGCAGCTGTACTGGCAGGCCAGGCTGTCCGACCGCTATCCCACGATCGAGGTGCGCTGCCTGGACGTCCAGCTGCGCGTCGACGACGCCGTGATGCTCGCCGGGATCGTGCGCGGCATGGTGGCGACCGCCATCCGCGACGAGAAGAGCGGCCGCCGGTCGGCGCACTGCACGCCGGAGCTGCTCAGCGCCGCGAACTGGCACGCCGCCCGGCACGGCCTGGAGGGCGTCCTCGTCGACCCCGAGGGGAAGCGGCGCGGTGCCGAGGATGTCGTCCACGCCCTGCTCGGGCACATCGGGCAGGCGCTGGAGGAGTCCGGCGACCTCCACCAGGTGAGCTCGCTGGTGCACCGGCTGCTGCTGCGGGGCACCCCGGCGGACCGGCAGCGCCGGGTGCTGGCGGCGGACGGCATCAAGGCCCTCACCGATCTCATCACCGAACCGTGACCGGCGGCCATGGGCCGGCCCGTGGCCGCGTCAGTAGTGCGGGTCGCCCTCGATCCGCCCGCCCAGGGCCCGGGCCGTGGCCGGCAGGTGGCGGACGCGGGTGGCCAGGAGCAGAGCGGCGAGGCCCAGATACACATAGGCCATGAGGAGCCGGGCGGACTCGCCCGGCAGGGCGAACTGCACCGCGAAGAGGACGAAGAGACCGGCGGCCTGGAGGGGGACGAACCGCAGGCCGAGCAGGATCACCACGGCGAGGACGGTCTGGGCGGCGGTCAGGGCGACCTCGTCGACCTGACGGGTCACCAGGGGCAGGGCCGCTCCCCCGCCGCCGAGCGCGTGGGCCAGCGGCAGGCAACCGACCAGCAGCGTCCACTGGTTGACCTTGCTGGACAGCAGCGCGCCGAGTCCGTCGCTCGCCCGCAGCCGCCACGCGAAGACCACGGCGACGATGAGCTCCGGGGCCTCGGAGGCCAGCGGGGCGAGCCACTGGACCAGGACGAAACGGTCGATGCCGAGCGAGGCGCCCGCCTCCACCAGGCCGTTGGCGAAGGGCTCCGCGCAGGCGAAGACCACGGCCGCGGCGGCGGCGAACAGCGTCGCGGTGGTGGCGCGGCGCGCGGCCCGGGGCAGCGTGGCGAGCCGCGCGGGGACCCCGACGAGCTCCTCCATCTCCCCCGAGCCGCACTTGCCGATCCGGTAGAGGTAGTAGCCGTACCAGGGGACGATCACCACCGGGACGTACCAGCCGATCTCCCGGGTCAGCGGCATCACGAAGGCGAAGACGGCGGCCACCGCGAGGAAGGCGACGTCGATGCGCCGGTGCGGCTCCAGCGCGATCCCGGTGTCCGGCAGGGAGCGGCGGCGCAGCGCGAGTGCCGAGGCGAGCGCGACGAGCGGCCAGCCGACGCCCACGAGCAGCCGGTTGGCGCCAGTCATGTTGGCCGCGGCGTAGGCGGCGTACGAGGGGTCGGAACCGGCGGCGTAGGCGAAGTAGAGGTCGACGGCGTATTCGGGCAGCACCGCGATGAAGGCCAGCAGGGCGAGCGCGAGCGCGCCGGCCATGTCGGCGCGGGCGGTCTCGGCCGCCCACATCAGCAGCAGCGCCGAGCACAGCACGCCCAGGCCGTAGACGGCCACGGCCCAGCCGGGCGCGAGCGGGGTGCCGCTCAGGCGGAGCACGGCCGCGGGGACCGCGCCCGCGCAGGTGACGCCGATCCGGGCGGCGCTCGCCGCGGCGGAGGGAACCCCCCGGGTCTCGCGCATGACGGGCTCCTTCGCGTCGCGCCTGTACCGCCGATCTATCAGCAGGCACCGGTGGAGCGGCGCGGACAGCCCGGCGCGGGGCCGGGCGACGCCCGTTCGGAGCAGACGGGCGGCGGGTCGCGTGGCGAAGGCGCCCGCGAAGGGGCGGGGCGCGGCCCCGCCGTTCCTATAACGCCGCTCGCGGAAGCTGCGGGCGGATGTTCCCCGCCCACTGCTGTCCCTGTCGGTCGGTCAGCGCACGCATGGTGTCCCCCTCCCTCCAGCTCTCTCACGACCACCTGCTCGCGGTGAAGTCGGGCCAGGTCAGCGGCACCCCCGTGGCTGCTGACCCGTGGGTCGATCATGCAGCAGGGATGCGATCATTTCTGCGGAGAGCTTTTTGCAGGAAAAAGTGACCCATCAAATCGGCTTCCCCTTGCGGCGCCGTTCGTGATATTGGGGGAGATTTCCGTTGGACAAGGAAGCCCTACAGGCATTGCTCCGCGAACGGCGGGGCCGGATCGCTCCGGAGGACCATGGACTCGTCCGTCCGTCACGCCAGGGCAGGCGTGCCCCCGGGCTGACCCAGAGTCAGATCGACCAGCTGCTGCACCGCACCTACGGCACGTTCAACCGGCTGGAGACGGGCGCGTATCCCAATCCGCCGGAGGACCTGCTGCGCGACGTCGCGCGGCTGCTCGCGTTCACCGAGCACGAGTGGACGTCGCTGTGGCTCTACGCCGTGCACCGCCGCCCGCCCTACCCGCTGCACCAGCGCTCGGGCACGGAGGTGCCCCGGGCCTGGCAGGACGTCGTCGAGGGCCAGTCCCACATGGCCTACATCAACGACCAGTCCTGGCGGGTGCTCGCGCACAACCAGGCGTTCGCCGAGATGTTCCCGCGCCGCGAGGTCCCGGAGAACACGATGCGGTGGATGACGCTCCATCCGGAGGCCCGCACGATCCTCGCCGGCTGGGAGGAGCACTGGGTGCCGATGATCCTGCCGCAGATGCGCGCGGCCGTGGCGGCGCTGCCCCACGACGAGACGCTCGGCGAACTGGAGGCGGACATCCTCGCCGACCCGGTGGTGGGGCCGCTCTACGAGGCGGGCGGCGGGGCGTACGTCCACCCCGACGGCGACGAACGGCCGCTGCTGCACCCGGTGCGGGGCCCCGGCTGGGTGTCGCTGTGCAGCGCGGAGCCTCTCGCGTCACCGCGTGCCCGGCTTATGGTGCTGGTCTTCCGTACCGGTGAACGGAGCGGACCGACCCGCCGGCCCATGCTGCACGCAGGATGACCGCGCGGGGCGGCCCGTGCCGGACATCGCCCCCGACCAAGGCCGGCCGCCGCCCCGACCCGTGGAGGTCCCGTGACATCGCACGTCTCGCCCCCCGCCATAGCCCTCCCCCGTCACCGTGTGACCACCGAGGACATCTGCGACGACATCCGTGAGCACCACGCGGACCATCCGCGGCTGGATTCCGTGCTGCGCGTCGTCCAGGCCACCGGTGTGCGCACCCGGAGGTTCACCCAGCCACTGGACTCCCCCACGGTCTCCGGGACCGCGTCGGTGGAGGAGCGCAACCGGGTGGCGTTCGCCGACTCCGCCGAACTGGCCACGCGGGCGGCGCGGACCGCGCTCGCGGACACCGGGCTGGAGCCGTCGGACATCGACTGCATCGTCACCAGCCACTCCACCTCGTGGGCCGTGCCGGGTCTGGACATCCACCTCATCGGCGCGCTCGGGCTGCGCGCCGACGTGCGCCGGGTTCCCATGACGTCCCTCGGCTGCGTGGGCGGGGCCCAGGCCCTGGTCCGCGCCACCGACCATGTGCGGGCGCGCCCGGGGAGCCGGGTCCTGGTGGTCGTCGCGGAGACCATCAGCACGATCTACAACCACCGCAACACCGCCTTCGAATCGATGATCTACAAGGCGCTGTTCGGCGACGGCGCCGGTGCCTGCGTCGTCACCGACACCCCGCTCGGCCCCGGTCTGCGCGTCGAGGACACCTGGGAGTACCTGCTGCCCGACAGCGGCGACCGCTACCGGGGCCGGCTCGACGACGCCGGGCTGCACTTCGACTCCACCCGCGAGGCCACCGAGGCCACCGGCGAGGTGATGCCCGCCCTGGGCGCCTGGCTGGAATCCGCGCAGGCGCCGCACACCGAACCGCGGTGGGCGGTCGTCCACCCCGGCGGGCCGCGGGTCCTCGACGACACCGCGCGGGGCCTCGGCGTGGACGCGAAGCTGCTGCGGCACTCGTGGGACAGCCTGGCGGAGAACGGGAACCTGGGCGGTGTCGCCGTCCTCGACGTGCTCGCCCGCACGCACGCGGACCCGCCGGGCGACGGCGAGCGGGGCTTGCTGCTGTCCTTCGGGCCGGGCTTCCTGGCGGCGGCGTGCCGCGGCACGTGGCGCGCGTGAGGAACCGTCCGGTCCGGCCCGCCCGGCGGGCCCGCCCCGCGGCGGGTCAGTGCGCCGAATCCGCTCGGAAGTCCTTCGGGACCAGCACCGCCGCCAGGGCCACCGCCACCGCGACGATGCCCACGCACACCAGCGCGGTGGTGGCCAGCGCGTCGTCGAACGCCGAGCGCGCCGCGGCCAGCAGGGCCCGGCCCACCGCGCTGTCGGTGCCGAAGGAGCGGGCCACCTCGTCGGCGCCGCCCACCGACTGCCGCGCGGTCGCCAGGTCCGCGCCCCGCACCTCGGCCGGGAGACCGGTCATCCGGGAGCGGAACAGCGTGGTGTGGATGCTGCCGAGCAGAGCCACGCCGAAGCCGATGCCCAGCTCGTAGGCGCTCTCGGAGACCGCGCCCGCCTGGCCCGCGCGTTCGGGGCGCACGGCCGAGACCATCACCGCCGCGGAGGCGGTGATGGCCATGCCGTCGCCGATGCCGAAGGTGACCAGGGCGATCGCCACCACGCCGTAGTCCGGCGGCCGCGGGGCCGCGGCCAGCACGGCGAAGCCGCACAGCAGCGCGGCCAGACCCACCGTCAGCACGGTCCGCACCCCGATCCGGCGCAGCAGCCAGGGCGTCGCCAGCGAGGAGGCGAGCAGGGCGAGCGCGACGGGCAGGGTCCGCAGCCCGGCCGCCAGGGCGTCGTAGCCGTGGACGTACTGGAGCCAGAGGGAGATCAGATAGAGAGCGGCACCGATCGCCATCATCGCCGTCAGGGTGGCGAGCGCGGCCGCCAGGAAGGGCCTGCCGGCGAAGAGCCGGACGTCCAGCAGCGGGTCCGCGGCCTCCAGTTGGCGGCGTACGAACCAGGTGAGCGCCGCCAGACCGGCCAGCAGCGCGGCCAGGTCGGCGGGCCGGAAGCCGCCCGCCAGGTGCTTGACGCCCCAGGCGGTGGCGATGACTCCGGCCACGGACAGCGCGGCGGACCACAGGTCGAGGGCGTGGTGCGAGGGGCTGCGGTATTCGGGGAGCAGCAGCACCGCCGCGACGACGGTGACCACGACGACGGGCACGTTCACCCAGAACGCCGCCGACCAGGAGAAGGCGTTCACCAGCACCCCGCCGATCAGGGGGCCGATCGCGGCGCCCGCGCCCGCGACCGCGGCCCAGATCCCGATCGCCAGGGTGCGCTCGTGGGCGTCGGTGAAGATGGTGCGGATCAGGGAGAGGGTGGACGGCATCACCATGGCCCCGCCGATGGCGAGCAGCACCCGGCCGGCGATCAGCTGGAGGACGCTCTCGGTGATCCCGGCGGTGGCGGCGAGCACCGAGGCCGCCCCGAAGGCGGAGAACCCGGCGACGAACAGCAGCTTCCGGCCCACCCGGTCGCCCACGGCGCCCGCGGTCACGAGCAGCCCGCCGAGCACCAGGCCGTAGATGTCGATGATCCACAGCTGCTGGAGGGCGTCCGGCCGCATCTCTTTGATGAGGGACGGCAGGGCTACGTTGAGGATCGTGGCGTCCATGGCCACCAGGAGGAGGCTGGCGCAGAGCACCGCGAGCATCGCCCAGCGGGCGGGGTCGGCCGCCTCCGGGCCGGGGGCTGTGCCGGGGCCGTGGTCCACGCGAAGTCCCGTCCCTTCGGGGATCACGCGCCCCGCCGGTGGCGATGACGGGGCGGCGGGCGTGTGGTGTGCGCCGTCCCGCAACGGAACCTAACCCCTCGCCCCACGGGCCGCATCCCGGCCTTTTCCGCCGCCGTCGGCGGCGGCGGGTTCCGCCGGACGGCCGACTGGGCAGGGTGCTCTACGGAAAGGGAGGTGCCTGTGGGACGCATCGCCGAGTCCGCCTCCGGGTGGGACGCCGGGCCCGACGGCGGGCGGGAGGAGGGGCCCGACGGCGGGCGCCCGGGGCGCACCGTCGCCGTCGTCGGCGGCGGGGTCGCCGGGACCAGCGTCATCCTCCACCTGGTGCGTACGCTCCTCGACCCCTCCGGCGGGGCCGGGCGCGGCCGCGTCGGCACCGTTCTCCTCATCGATCCCCAGCCCGCGGGGTGGGGGCTCGCCTTCGGGGACACCGACCCGCTGCTGTTGTGCAACACGGCCGTCGACATCAACTCCCTGCTCGCGGACCGGCCCTTCGACTTCGTCACCTACCTCCGGCAGCACGGCTGGACCGGCGGCGAGAAGGACTGCGTCCCCCGCGCCCGGATGGCCGAGTACTGCCACGACCGCTTCACCTGGGCCCGGGAGCGGGCGGCGGCCCACGGCATCGCCGTGCGGCAGGTGCGCGGCACGGCCGCCTCGGTCGGGACACGGGGCACGGAAGGACTGCGGATCAAGCTGGCCGACGGGCGGGTGGTGCGGGCCGACGGCGTCGTGATCTGCACCGGCGTCCACCGCCCCCGCACCCCCGACCGCTTCGCCGCCTTCACCGCTCACCCCCGCTATCTGGACAGCCCCTATCCGGCGGCCCGGATCCGCACGCTGCGCCCGGACTCCCGGGTGCTGGTGGTCGGCAGTCACCAGTCGGCGGTGGACGCCTCGTTGCTGCTGTGCCGGGACGGGCACCGCGCGACGGTGACCTCGCCGTCGGGTCTGCTGCCCGCCGTACGGGTGTCCCTGGCCGCGCCCGTACGGGACTTCCCGCCGCTGGAGCGGATCGCCCGGCTCGACCCCGGCGACCCCTGTCTGGAGGAGCGGCTGGTCCGCTGCGTGGTGGAGGCCGTCCGGCTGCTCGGCCCGCTGCCGCTGCGGCGGCAGACCTCGCGGGCGGCCGACCCCGTGCGGCGGCTGCGGGAGGAGACGGCGCTGATGGAGGAGGGGGCCTGCGCGTGGGCCGGGGTGATGGTGCCCCTGATCGAGGCCGTGATCGCCCTCGCGCCCGCGCTGCCGCCCGCGCGCCGCAAGGCGCTCGCGGCGCGCTTCGGGTGGTTCACCGGGCGCTACGCCACCGCGGTGACCGCGGTCAACGCCCGCCGCCTGCTGGCCTGTTTCGACTCGGGCGCGCTGCGGATGGCACCGTCCTATCCGTCCGCCGTGGCCTTCGACAAAGGCGCCTGGCGGGTGGCGGCACCGGACGGGCGGGCGGAGCGGTTCGACTACGTCGTCAACGCCACCGGATATCACCCGCCGGTGCTCCACTGGGACCGCGCGGGCTCCGCGCTGCACCTGGGTGATCCGCCCGCGCACGCCACGGCCGTCGACCACCTGGAGGGCGACCTGCGGGTCCGCCGGACGGCCGGGGCCGCGCCGGAGCGGGTGTGGGTGGTGGGGGTGGGGACGCACGTCCGCGTCCCGTTCGCCAACCACCTGCGCAATGTGGTGCGGCAGGCGCGGCAGGTCGCGCGGGAGCTGGCGGGCGCGGAGGTGGCCGTCTGAGGGGCGCGGCCGCGCTATTCCAGCAGGCCGCGCCGCATCGCCTCGGCGACGGCGGCCGCCCGGTCGGACACCCCGAGCTTCTCGTACAGCCGCTGCGTGTGGGTCTTGACGGTGCTCGCGCCCAGATAGAGCTCGGCGGCCACCTGGGGGATGCTCTTGCCGTCGGCGAAGCCGTGCAGCACCTGCCGTTCGCGCTCGGAGAGGACCGTGGTGTCCCGGTCCGCGCGCAGCCGGATCTCGTCGACGAGCCCTCCGGCGAGGTCCTGGGAGACCACCTGCTTGCCGCTCGCGACCTTCAGGACCGCGTCGACGATCTCGGCCCGCTTGGCGTCCTTGGCGAGATAGCCCGCGGCTCCCTCCTCCACGGCCCGGTAGACCACGGCGGCGTCCGTCGTGGCCGAGAGCAGGATGGCGCGGGTCGGCAGCCGGTCGCGGACGAGGGCGCGCACGACGGCGATGCCGTCCATGGTGGGGATGCGGTAGTCGATCAGGGCGACCCGGGGCTCCAGCTCCCGGATCACCCGGAGCGTCTCCGCGCCGTCCCCCGTCTCGGCCACCACCTCGATCCGGCCGCTCAGCCGCAGCCCGCGGGCGATGCCCTCGCGGTAGACGGGGTGGTCGTCGGCGACGACGACCGTCACCGGCGCACCGGCATCGGACTCCATACGACCGTCCTTCCGCGTGCGTGCCGCCTCGCGCGGCGGCTTGACCCCTCTCGCACCACAATAGGACGGTTTCCTCCGGGACGGCCGGGCGCTGCCCCTCGGCCCCGGGCCCCGCGGACCGGGCCGCGGCGCGGGCCACAGGCCGGCGCCGCGCACCATGTCGTAGCCGACGGCGAGCACCACCTCCCAGGAGCGGTCCGGGAGCGCCGGAGGCCGCACTCCAGGTGACAGGGGCGCGCTCACAGGCAAGGGCGGGTGCCGGCCGGCACCCTCCTCACGTCAGGTGGCGTCCTGCCCGTCGCCACCCGGGGGCGGGCCCGCCGGCAGTCTGACCTCGATCGTCGTGGCGCGGCCGGGGGCGCTGTCCACGGTGAAGCGGCCGCCCGCGCTCTCGACGCGGACGTAGTGGCTGGCCAGTCCGATGTGCCCCTCCTTCAGCCGCTGCGCGACGATCCCGGGGTCGAATCCGACGCCGTCGTCGCGCACGGTCAGCACCGTCTCGTCGCCCTCCACGGCGAGCCGCACCCGGACCGTGGCCGCCCGGGCGTGCTTGACGACGTTGCTCAGCAGCTCGCGGGCGGCCGAGTACAGCAGTGCCTCGTGGGCGACGCGGCCCGGCAGGTCCAGGTCGTAGTGGACGGTGAAGCCGCCGCGGCGGGCGAAGCGGCCACCGGCGGCCTCCAGGGCGGCGGGCAGGCCCGCCGTGGCGAGGATCTGCGGGTGCAGATCGAAGATGATCTCGCGCATCTCCCTGACGGTCCCGCGCACGCCCGCCTGGGCGCGGGCCAGGGCCTCCGCCCCCGCTTCCGCGTGCGTGCCCTCCACCTCCTCCAGGTCGTGGAGTGCCGCGAGCAGCGTCTGCACGGCGCCGTCGTGCAGGGCGTCGGCGAGGTCCGAGCGCTCGCGGGTCTCGGCGGCGAGCGCGTCGTCGAGCAGCAGCTCACGGGTGTCCAGCAGTTCGGAGACCCGCTGGGTGCGCCGCCGGAGCAGCACCGTGATGAGCGTGCACACGCCCGTGATCCACAGGACGTACGTCTCGTCCACGACGACCGCCCACGCCGCCCCCGAGCGCGGGGTGAGCAGCTGCCGCAGGGACATCAGGGCGTAGGCCGTCATGCAGGCGAGGCAGAGCGCGGCGGTCACCCTCGGCATCTGCCACAGGACGGTGGCCAGCGGCCAGATGAAGAAGGCGTAGCGGACCGGTGAACCGGCTCCGCCGGAGAGCGCCGCCAGGGCGGTGATCAGCACCAGGTCGACGGCCAGGACGAGCACGGCGCCGCGCACGCGGGTGACCGGGCGGCGGTGGGCACCGGCGAGGCGGAGGAACGACCAGGCGACGTACGCGACGAGCAGCCCGTCGAACCAGGAGCGGTAGAAGAAGTCCGCGTCCGGGTGCTGCCCCGCCAGGAAGAGCGGGATGAAGAAGGGGACCCGGATCCAGGCGACGTAGCGCGACGACTGGGCGATCATCTCGCCGGTCTGCGCCTCGCGCCAGCGGGTGGTCATCGCGCTTCGTCCTCGGTCTCCGGTGGGCCCGGACGGCGGTCGGCCGCCGGGGCGTTCAGCAGTTCAGCGGGGCGGGGATGTTCCGCGAGGTGGGTCCCGTGTCGCGGCACAGCCGGTAGCCCTCGTCGCGGAGGTCGTCGATGATCCCCGGCACGGCGTCGGGGAAGTGGGTGAAGAGGTGCCCGAGAATCACTCCGCCCCGCTTGTCCGCCGCGGGTGCCTGGCGGACGCGCGCCCGGAGGGTGTCGGCGCCGGGGAAACTGCCCGCGCTGTTGTCCCAGTCGAGCGTGTCCACGGTCCAGGTGCAGACGCGGTAGCCGAGTTCGGAGGCGATGCGGGTCTCCCGGTCCCCGTAGTTGCCGAAGGGGGGCCGCAGCAGCGTGCTGTCCAGGCCGTCGCGGATCTCGGCGCGGGCGTCGGCCTCGGAGAGGTCCGGGAGGTTCCGGTGGGAGTAGGTGTGGTTGCCGACCCAGTGGCCCTGGTCGCGCAGGGTCTCGACGATGCGCGGGTTTTGGGAGGCGAATTCGTTGATGAGGAAGAACGCGGCGCGGATGCCCCGGCCCGCCAGATAGTCCCCCACCTCCACGGCGAGGTCGGGGTCGTCGTAGGCCCAGTCGTCGAAGGACAGCAGCACCCTGCCGGAGGTGTTGCCGCAGCGCTGCTGGTCGTAGGGAGCGGCCCGGTGCGGACCGGCGGTGCCGGTGGCCGGGGTGAGGGCCAGGGCCAGGGCGGCCAGGGCCGCGATCAGCGCGACGCGCTTGCTCGTGCGGTGACGGGACATCCAGGGGCTCCTCTGCAGGCCGCCGTGAGGGTCCGATCATCCCGGTGGGCGGGCCGTGCCGCCAGCAGCGCGGACGCGTGTCGGCCCGCCCGGCGCGGCGCCCCCGGCGGCGTGGACAATCGGAGGATGTCCAACACACGCACCACCGACCTCACCGGCGACTGCCCCTGCGGTCTCGGCAAGCCCTACGGCGAATGCTGCGGCGCCCTCCACCGGGGCGCCAGGACCGCGGCCACCGCCGAGGCGCTCATGAGGTCCCGTTACAGCGCGTTCGCCATGCGCGACGCCCCCTACCTGCTGCGGTCCTGGCACCCGGGCACGCGCCCGGAGAGCATCGACTTCGACCCGGAGCAGCGGTGGACCCGCCTGGAGATCCTCGGCACGACGGGCGGCACGGCGTTCCACAACGAGGGCACCGTGGAATTCCGCGCCCACTTCACCGTCCGCGGCCGCGCGGGCGACCAGCACGAGAACAGCGGCTTCGCCCGTGTCGACGGCGAGTGGGTCTACGTGGACGCGATCGCCTGACCCACCGGGGATCCCCGAGGGAACCTCAGCACGGCTGGCGCCACGCGTCCAGCGCCAGCCGTTTACGCATGGAGCTCAGGCCGAGGCTCTTCGCCTCGTGGCAGAAGTCGCCCGGGTCCAGCTCGTACTCCACGTGGAAGACCGCCTTCCCGCTCTTGACGAACGGCGTCAGCTCCTCGCACTCCTCGTACTGCGCGCACTGCTCGTTCACGGCGAAGTCGAAGTCGGAGACCAGCCGCGGGATCTGTTCGAGGTCGTTCTTCAGGCCGATGGCCAGGCCGCGGTCGTGGGCCAGTCGCGCGAGCATGCGGTTGAAGGCGAGCTGGTCGGCGGCCGTCAGGGGGAAGCCGGTGTGGTTGCGGTAGCCCTCCGTCAGATCCGGTTCGACCGCGTCGAAGCCCTTCTTGCGGCACATGTCGAAGCGGGCGGCCATGAGCGGGCGGAGGGTGTCGAGGCGGCGGATGTCCAGCCACTTCTCGCCCTTCCAGCCCTTGTTGCGGTCGCCGAGCAGTGTTTTCGGGAAGGCGCTCTGATCGGGCCGGAAGTCCTCCCACGCACCGGCGTTGATGTAGCAGATCACCTTCCGGCCGTGCGCGTGGAGGCGGTCCACGACCGCCGCGGAGTTCTCGAACCCGTCGATGTCGTAGACGGGGACGTCCACGCTCGTGTCGACCTTCCCGTCGAGCTGCCACTGCCAGCGGGTGCCGGGGCGGGGCTGCCAGCGGCCGGACGGCGGGCTCGCGGAGCGGCCGGACGGGCCCGTGTCGTCGTCCGGCTCCGCCTGCGGGGAGCCGTCGGACGAGCAGCCCGCGAGGACCAGCAGCAGCACCGCCGACAGCGCCGCCCACCAGGTGCGTCTCATCGCCCCTCCCCCGCGGTCGCGGCCGTCCGGGGCACGGCCTGCCAGGGGTTGGGCCCCTCGCCCGGCACGGCGCAGTGCACCGCGGCGCCTCGCCGCCCGGCGGTGCGCGCCACCTGCTCGGCGCACTCGGGAGGCACCCCGTGGACGAGGTGACAGAAGCGCTCCGGCGGATGGTCGGCGGTCCAGACCGGCACCTCCGCCCGCCGGTACGCCTCCCAGTCGCCCTCGAAGGTGACGAGCAGGTCGGCGAGTTGGGCGTAGCCGGGGTCGGGGTGCGTGCCGGGGTTGAGCACGGCCGTGCGCGCGCCCAGCGCCTTGGCGAGCAGCACCAGGCGGCGGTAGCGGGGCAGCAGCGCGGGGTGGGCCGCGGCCTGGTCGAGGAAGACCCCGTCGACCTCGTACCACCTGCGGTGGCGGCGGATGTCGGCGACGACCTCGCGGGCCGGCCGGTGGCCGTAGCCGGTGTCGGCGTAGCCGAACAGCGGGACGCCCGCGGCGCGCAGGCGCGCGGCCGCCGCCGTGAAGGCGGGGTCGGGGCGGTGCCCGGGCCCGTCGGCGACGTTGAGGACCACTCCGCGCAGCGCGGGCGCGGCCGCCTCCAGCGCGGCCCACGCGCCGGGGTCGGCGGCGGGGTGGACGTACAGCGGGACGAGCAGTCGGCGTCGTGCCGCGGCCGTACGGTTCATGGGGCGGACTCCGGCGGTCGGGCGGTCCCGTCCCAGAGGTCGGTGAGGGACTCTGCCAAGGGGCGGCGCGGCAGCCAGTGCAACGCGCGCGCGGCGAGCGTGATGTCCGCCTGCTGCCAGGGTACGGCGGCGGAGCGGTGCGAGCCGTCGCCGTCCTCGTCCAGCCGGCCGCGGAAGCCCGCGGCCCGGATGAGTCCCTCGGCGAGCTCGCGGGCCGAACGGGCGGTTCCGCTGCCGATGTTGACGACGGGCGGCAGTGGCCCGGGGGCGGTGGCGGCGCGGACGACGGCCTCGGCCACGTCACGAACGTCGACGAAGTCGCGGTGGGTGGAGAGGTCGCCGACCCGGACCCGGCCGTCGGGCCCGGCCCGGCGCAGCTCGGTGGCGAGCCGGCCGGGCAGCGAGGCGTCCGGGGCGCCGGGGCCGACGGGGTTGAACACCCGCAGGACCACGGCGTCGAGGCCGGATCCGGTGACCGCGAGCGTGCCCGCCAGCTTGCTGGCGCCGTAGAGCCCCACCGGGCGGGTGGGGCCGGTTTCGGCCAGCGGCGTACGGCCGTCGGTGGCGCCGTACTCGGCGGCGGAGCCGAGGTGGACCAGGCGCGCCCGGGGCGCGGCCGCGCGCAGTGCCTCGCAGAGGGCGGCGGGGCCGCGGGCGTTGGTCGCGGTGAGGGTCACGGGGCCGCCGCCGACCGCGCCGGCGCAGTTGACGACGGCGTCGGGGGCGGCGGTCCGCAGGGCGGCGGCGAGCCGGTCCGGGTCCGCGGTGGCCAGGTCGACGGTCAGCGCGGCATCCGGGCCGCGGCCGGCGTCGAGGACCTGCGCGCCCGGGAGGGCGCGCAGGCTTCTGGCGGCGTGCCGGCCCAGGAAGCCGGTGCCGCCGAGGACGAGAATGCGCATGCGAGCCGTTCACGCTCCCTTGATCAGCAGGTCGCGGTGCCCGGAGAACTCGCGGTTGGCCCGGTCGTAGTCGTCGGGACGGCCGATGTCGAGCCAGTAGCCGTCGAAGTCGTAGGCGTGCGGCGGGGTCCCCTCCTCCAGCATGTCGAGCACCAACTCGTCGAAGCCGAGCGGCAGTCCGGGGGTGTAGCGGGCCAGCGCCGCACGGGAGACGCCGTAGACGCCCATGGAGACGCGGTAGTCCATGCTCGGCTTCTCGGCGAAGCCGACGACGCGCCCGGCGTCGGTGGTGAGCACCCCGAAGTCGATGTTCACCTGACGGGCGTAGGTGGCGATCGTCAGCGGTGCGCCGGAGGCGACATGGGTGCGGTAGACGTCACCGAAGTCGAGGTCGGTGAGGATGTCGCCGTTCATGGCGAGGAAGTGCTCGGGCAGCCGGTCGAGCATGGTGAGCAGGGGGCCCATGGTGCCGAGAGGGCTCTCCTCGGTGGTGTAGTCGACCTTCATGCCCCATTGGGATCCGTCGCCGACATAGGCGCGGATGATGTGGCCGAGGTGGCCGATCGCGAGGGTGCAGCTGGTGAAGCCGGCGCCGGCGAGCTGGCGCAGCACGATCTCCAGGATCGCGTGCTCCTCGCCGATGGGCACGAGCGGCTTGGGGAGCGCCGTGGTGTACGGGCGCAGCCGGACGCCCTTGCCTCCGGCGAGTATGACTACGTGCATGATTGCCGTCCTCTCTGCGTGGGTGACGTCGGGTGGTGAGCGGCGGCCGGGTCAGACGTTGTAGATGCCGGCCTTGTAGCGGGCGAGGTTCCGCGGGTCGCGGAAGAAGTCGACGGTCGCGGCCAGGCCCTGCTGGAGCGTGTGCGCGGGGGCCCAGCCGGTGGCGGCGCGCAGCCTGGCCGCGTCGCAGACGAGCCGCATGACCTCCGAGTTCTCCGGCCGGACGCGCTCGGGGTCGGGGCGTACGTCCAGGTCGGTGTCCATGAGCTTGCCGATCAGGGACACCAGGTCCCCGATGGAGATCTCCTCGCCGGTACCGGAGTTGAAGGTGCGGCCGACGACGACGTCGGCGGGCGCGGTGCCGACGGCGAGGAAGGCGGCGACGGTGTCCTTGACGTAGCTGAAGTCGCGGGTGGGACGGAGGTCGCCGAGGGTGATGACGCGCTGTCCGGCGGCGACCTGGCCGATGACGGTGGGGATGACGGCGCGCATGGACTGCCGCGGCCCGAAGGTGTTGAACGGCCGCAGCGTGACCACGGGCACGCCGAAGCTGGCGTGGTAGCTGTCCGCGAGCCGGTCGCCGCCGGCCTTCGAGGCGGAGTACGGGGACTGGGTGTTGATGGGGTGGTCCTCGCTGATGGGCACGGTCTGCGCGGTGCCGTAGGTCTCGCTGGTGGAGGTGTGCACGAGGCGTGGGATGCCCAGGTGGCGTACGGCTTCGAGCACGTTGAGGGTGCCGGTGACGTTGGTCTCCACATAGCTGTGCGGGGCGAGGTAGGAGTACGGGATCGCGATCAGCGCGGCCAGGTGGTAGACGGCCTCGGTGCCGGTGACGAGCCCGGTGACGGAGCCGGGGTCGCGGACGTCGCCGAGGACGACGTCGACCTGCTCCAGCACGTCGCCGGGCAGCGTCTCCAGCCAGCCGTAGGAGGAGAAGGAGTTGTACTGCACCATGGCGCGGACCCGGTGGCCGGAGGCGACGAGTGCCTCGACGAGGTGCGAGCCGATGAAGCCTTCCGCGCCGGTGACGGCGACGGGTGCGGATGTGGACGCGGGCATGAGAGATCTCCCTTGTGACGGGCTGTGCGCGGGACCGGCCCGTGGTGGCGCCGTGCGGTGCTGGAGGTACGCGGTGCGTCAGCGGTGCGTGGTGAGGCGTCCGAGCCGCTGGGCCGAGACGGCCAGCAGGGCGGCGGCCGCGGCCGTACAGATGAGGAGCTGGACCGTGGGGGGAGTCGAGGCCCGCAGGGCCAGCGCGGCCGATTCGGCGCCGGCCGCGCCCAGGCACAGCAGCGCCGGGACCCAGGCGACGCCGAACGCCTGCAGCAGCAGCCCGGCCCACAGGACAGTGCCGAGGGCGAGCAGCCCGGCGAGCCGTACGGCGGTGACCGGCGGGCCGTCCGGCCAGAGCGCGCCGGTGGCCAGGGCGAGGACCGCGAGGACCGCGAGGTAGACGCTCGCGCAGAAGGCGAGCACGCGGACCCCGCCGGTCAGCAGTCCCCGCGGAGTGGTGGCGCGGGTGAGCGCGGCCAGGGCCATGCTCCGGCAGCGGTAGAGCAGCCATTCGGCGGCTCCCATGCTGAGGGTGAGCGCGATGACGGCGGCACCGGCCGTGCGGGCCCCGGGGCTGTGGCGCAGGACGTCCCCGAGCGCGGCGAGCGTGGTGAGCACACCGCAGCCCAGGCCGAACAGCCCGTACGGCAGTGAGGCCAGCGGTGACAGCGGGGGCGGCGGGGTGCCCGGGGCGCCGGTCTCCCGGGTGCGGAGGATCTCGTGCACCGCGGCGCCGGTCACGCCGGCGACGGTGGCGAGGAGCAGGGCGATCCGCACGGGGACGGGCAGGGGGACGGCGAGGAGCAGCGCTCCCCCGGCGGCGGTGGGCAGCAGGGTGAGCAGCAGGAGCCGCTCGCGGCCGAGGACGAGCAGGACGGTGGCCGCCGCGAGATAGACGGCCTGGCCCGCGGCGAAGGAGGTGACCCCGGCGCTGCGGGGTGCCGCCAGTGTCGCCGCGGTGGCGAGGAGGGCGCCGAGCGGCGCTCCCCACCGCAGGCAGCGCCCCGCGGCCGGGCGGCCCACGGCGAGCCGGAGGTAGGCGCGGTGGGCGAAGCCCTGGTTCCACGCCCAGGCCACGAGCGCGGAGAGCACGAGTCCGACGGTGCCCTGGGGCAGTCCGTAGCCGTCCCGGGCTCCGCCCATCAGCGGTGAGCCGAGGGCGTAGCCGAAACCGGGAAGGGTGAACACCAGGGCCCTGAGCAGGAATTGGGTGGGGTGCGCCCGCCAGGGATCGGGGCGGGGGCCGGGCTCGGGGTGGCTGCGGGGAACGCGTGCGTACAGCTCCGCCGCGAGCTCGAAGGCGTCGGCCCGGCCGTAGCGTTCGGTGATCTGTTCCCCGGTCAGCCCGTCGGCCTCCAGGACCGCCGCGATCTCGTCGGGGTGCACGGCGACGGCGCACACCTCGGCGAGCTCCTCGGCGAGTTCGTCGATCGGGTCTGCGGCCCACCGCGGCCGGGGTCTGGGGCGGCCGGACACCGGGGTGCCCGCGAGCTCGTGGGCGGGCTCGGGCTCGTCGGGCACCAGGCGGAGTAACCCGCTCATCCGGCGTCACCCGCCGCCATGGCCATGACCGGGACGGGAGCGGCTTCCTCGTGGGCGGGCCGCGGCTTGCGCCAGGCGCGCTCGACGGGCGGCCGGCCGACACCGGCGAGGTCGCGGTAGATGTCACGGAAGGCGCTGATCGTCTGGCGGAGGGTGAACTGTTCGATGACGCGGAGCCGGGCGGCCTCGCCCATGCGGGCGCGCAGGGCGTCGTCCCGCAGCAGCTTCAGTGCCGCCTTCGCCATGCTCTCGGGGTCGCGCGGCGGGACGACGAGCCCGGCGTCGCCGACGGCTTCGCAGACCCCGCCCACGTCGGTCGAGACCGTGGCCCGGCCGCAGGACATGGCCTCGATGAGGGTGAAGGGGAAGCCTTCGCTGATGCTGGAGAGCATCACCACATTGCCCGCGGCGTAGGCGTCGCGGATGTCCTCGACCCGGCCCTCGAAGACGACGGCCTCGCCGACACCGAGCTCGGCGGCGAGCTTCTCGCAGGCGGTGCGGTAGCCCTCCCCGCCGCGCGGGGTGCCGCCGAAGAGGCGCAGCCGCGCCTCGGGGATCTCGGCCCGGACGAGGGCGAACGCGCGGATCAGGGTCTCCAGGCCCTTGATCGGGTCGACGCGCCCGGCCCAGCTGAGGGTCGGGGTCTTCGGCTCCGGTCCAGCGGGCGGGAAGGCCGCCGGGTCGACGCCGTTGTAGACAGTGCGGATCCGGGCGGGCGGGGTGCCTCCGTGCTCCTCCCAGCGCCGGTTGTAGCGGTTGCCCGGGGTGACCAGCGCGGCGCACCGGTAACTCTCGATCGCGAGCAGCCGGAAGAAGCCCAGCAGCAGGGACTTGACCGGCCAGGTGTATGGCTCCGTACGGAAGCCGAGGTAGCGCTCCCGCAGATAGATGCCGTGCTCGGTGAGGAGGAAGGGTGTGCCGTGCCGGTGGTGGGCGACCAGGCCCGGCAGGGCAGCGAGCCCGCCGCTCACCGCGTGGGTGACGCCGCCGGGAGGCGGGTCGGCGGCGAGCGGGCGGAGCGCGTGTTCCAGCAGGTCGGTGGCGGTCAGCGCGTCGTGGAGCGTAGGGCGCGCGGCGGCGGTGGCGAGTCCGGGCCTGTTCCAGACGCGGACCAGGGTGCGGGCGGCGGCCTCGCCCCGCAGGGCGGGGGCGAGGGTGCCCGCCGCCGCATGGTCGGCCAGCCGGTAGAAGGCGCGCGGGAAGTGGTGCTCCTGCGCGGGGTCGAGGAGGGCCAACAGGAACTGTTCGTAGCAGGTGAGGAAGGAGCGCAGGGCCCGGCCGCGCGGGGCGCGGCCGGCCGGGGCCGGGCCCCACAGCGGGTGGGTCTCGACGCCGCGGACGTGGGAGGGGAGTTCCCAGGCGAGGGTCTCCCGGCCGGTGCCCGTCACCGCGATGACCCGGAAGTCGACGTCGGGCATGCCCTGCACCAACTGGTCGCACCACACGCTCACTCCGCCATGGCTGTGCGGGTAGGTCCCCTCGGTGAGCAGGGTCACCGAGGGAGTGTCGAATGCCGTTTCGGCAAGCGGTCCGTGCATGAAATTCGGTTTCTCCAGAAGTGGCGCGGCCTGAGGTGTCGGGGTGCGCTCAGCGGCGGGGGCCCTGTCCCGTGCCGTACGGCACGGGGCGGGCGACGCCCTGGGGGACCGACAGGCGGGCCGCCGGGTCCTGCACCCGGGCGGCGTGGGCCGTGGCATGCGTGGCCGCGGTGGTGGCGGTGGCGGGCAGGGTGAAGGAGAGCTGGGTCTGCCCGGCGGCGGGTGTGGCCCAGCCGGAGCGCGCTCCGGCGTACGCGGTGCCGAAGGGCGTGGTGGTCGCGCCCTTGACCTGCACGGTGCCCTCGGGAAGGGTCGCGGTGACCTCCACGCCGGCCGGCGCGCCGACGGTGACCGCGGAGCCGATGCGGTAGCCGGTGGCGCCGGAGGTGACCGCGGCCTTCCAGGCGGACCGCTTGCTCAGCTCCGTACCGATGTCCCGCATGCGGAGGTTGACGATCGGCGCGCTGTCGGCGTAGAGGCCCGCGTAGTCGGCGAGGGTCTTCTCCAGGGCCGCGTAACCGATGCGCTCCTCGGAGAGGTTGGACTGGTGCATGAAGTGCGGCCGCGGGTCGTTGGCGAGCACATGGCTGAGCGCGATCCGGCTCTCCAGCGGCACGATGTAGGAGCCGAAGCCCGTCTTCACGTCCAGCGGGCTCTTCAGGCAGGTCGTCACCTTGGAGTTCTCACAGGTGCCGCTGCCGCCGTCGGCCTTCTTGGTGTAGAGCCAGTTGTACTCGTCGGTCTCCTCGGCGGCGGTGCCGGTGTTGTAGAAGATGTTCATGGGGTAGCGGGGCACGGTGAGCGCGGAGCCGACCGGGCGCTGCTGCCGCTCGCGCGAGGTGTCGCTGCCGATCCAGCGGACGCCGTTCGCGGCCAGCACGGGCGCGAGGTTGGGGTTGTCGTCGGGCTGCTGCGGCGTCGTCCGCAGGCCGGAGTGCTCGCCGGTGACGAGCTCGTCCCGGTCGAGGGTGAGCCCTTGCCGGGCACCCCAGTTGAGGTTGTCGTTGATCTGACTGTTGATGGTCGCCCCGCTGACCCAGCGCACCTTGCCGAAGAGGTCGGTCTGGCACTTCCAGGGCACGACGGTGGTGTTCTGCTCGCAGCCCAGGAACGCGTGGGTGTAGGTGTGGTCGACCCAGCGGAAGGACTTCTGGTCCGCGACGAGCTGGTTCAGCAGCGGGTCGGGGGCCCCGCCGTGGTCCGCCTTGTACTCCTCGCTGCCGACGCCGTTGTAGAGCAGATCGAGCGGGAGTCCATGGCTCTGCGACCACTGCTTGGCGTACTGCGCGTCGGCGGCCGTCATCCGCAGCGAGGGGTGGTCGGGGGTGGGGTTGCCGGGGCAGTCGACGTCACCGGGGGTGCACTTGAGCTTGGTGTCCCAGCGGTCGTCGGAGGCGAAGACGTCGTCGACGTGCACGGCGAAGTAGTTGCGGGAGGCGCCGAGATGGACACCCTGGGTCAGCCACTCCACCATGCCGCGGGAGACCAGCCGGAACTGCTGCTGGTACTGGTTGTAGACGAAGGTGACGACCAGCTCGCTGCGGCCGTCGTGGGTGTACTGGCCGATGAGCGAACCGCGCCCCGTGCCGCCGGGTATGGGGGCGTCGAGGTAGCTGGTGTAGGTGGCGCCGTCGGCCTGCTTGGCCAGCGGGGCCGAGAGATAGCCCCAACTCTCGTTGACGCCGGGGTCGTTGTCCTCGAAGGGAACGTTTTTCCTGAGATAGCCGAACGGTCCGGCGCCCCCGCTCGCCGTCACCTGCGCGGTGGCGCCGTCGAGGGTGCCGCTGTAGCCGGCGTCCTGCGGGGTGTTGAGCCCCACAGCCGGGCGGGCATACGTGTAGGCGTCCACCTGGCGTATGCCGAAGCGCTTCTCGTACGACGCCAGCGCCGCCATCTCCGGCGAATTGGCCCCGAAGGGATTGTCGTTGGGCAGCACGACGCCCTGGAACTTGGCCCTGGGTCTGCCGTCGACGGTGTCGCTGAGGAACGCGTCGTCGATCCGGGGCCGCCCGGCGTCGTCGAGCGCCACGCTCGTGTACGGCGTGCCCGCGTCGTCGAGTTCGGCGCGTATCGCCTCGGTGGCGGGACCGCCGTCGTCGACGACGAGCACCCGTAGATCGATCCTCGCGGTGGTGTCCGCGGCATGCGCTCCCGTCACGGGAACGGCCACGGCCAGCAAGGCGCCCGCAGCCCAGGCTGCGGCAAGACGGGTCGGACGACCCATGATTTTCTCCCCCCAGAACGGCTTCGCGCACCCGGTGCGCGGCCGTCCGGTACGACGTGTGCGCGCAGGGCCGGACCCGGCACCACGGCACATCGATTGAGTCCCCGGAAACGGCCCCTGCGCGGTCGCGCCTCCCCACCCGACCGCCCGCTTCTCCTGCGCCCGGCGCGGACGCTGTGTCCGCCGCCGATGCCGTACGGCCGGAGCCGGTGCCGTACGACGGTGTCCATGGGCAGCGGGCACGGCGGCGCCCGGCCCTCGAGAGGCACCGATGCCTCACGACCGCCCAGCCATATAGTGCGCCATGGCCGAACGTCCCGCTGGCGCACTGCCGAGTAGCCCAGGAGCATGTGCCCGGCCGTTGTCCGGAATTGGACGCACCTCCGCGGGGCCCCCTGCCGGAGGGGCCGCCCCCGGTTCCGGCGGCCATCTCCGCGATGACCTGTGCCGACATTGGTACACACCGCTGCGGCGCGCGCCCTCTTCGCGCGGTGCCACAGAGGTGCCCCGGGGAATGAGGCGCCCCGAGATCGGCCTGATGATTTCTGTCCGACTTGCCCGTTGCACCCGCCGATTGCCGGATACATCACCCGCACGGTGCTCGCCGCCGACACCCCTTCCAAGATCGATCCCAAGCCGGGGAGGCAACCGGAAGGCGCGCCGCCCCCTCTAAGTAAGGTTGCCCTCAAATCCTTGGGGGAGGGATCAACTCCGCTCGATCGGCGGCTGGTTGAATGATGACCGGCGGATGACGGAAGGCGGCCCCCGGCCGTCTGCCGGCGGCAGATCCGCTCACGGCTGACGACGCTTCCGTCAACGCTCTTGAGCAGGCAGGGTTTCCCTCATGAGACTACTGATTCTGGGCGGAACGGAATTCGTGGGCCACGCCGTCACCGAGGCGGCCCTGGCCCGTGGCTGGGAGGTGACCGTCTTCCACCGCGGGCGGCACGCGGCGCCGGCCGGGGTGCGGGCGCTGCACGGCGACCGCACGGCACCGGACGGCCTGGCGGCCCTGGGCACGGGCGAGTGGGACGCGGTCGTCGACACCTGGTCGGCGGCGCCGACGGCCGTGCGCGACGCGGCGCGGGCCCTGGCGGGCCGGGCCGGGCGGTACGCCTACGTCTCGACCGGCTCCGTCTACACCTACCCCTCGCCGGACGGGCACGACGAGAGCCACCCCGTGGTCGACGGCTCGCCGGACGCCGACGCGGTGGACTACGCGAGGGACAAGCGCGGCGGGGAGCTCGCGGCGACGGCGGCCTTCGGCGACGACGCGTCGCTGCTGGTGCGCGCCGGGCTGATCCTCGGCCCCCGCGAGAACATCGGCCGGCTGCCGTGGTGGCTGAACCGGATCGCCCGCGGCGGGCCGGTCCTGGCGCCCGGGCCGCGTGACCTCCCCTTGCAGTTCATCGACGTGCGCGACCTCGCCACCTGGACGCTGGACGCCGTCGCGGAGGGGCTGTCCGGCCCGTACAACCTGATCGCCCCGCCGGGGCACACCACGACGGGCGCCCTGCTGGAGGCGTGCGTGCGCGCCACGGGCTCGGACGCCGAGCTGCGCTGGACCGACCCGGAGGCGATCCTCGCGGCGGGCGTCCAGCCGTGGACTGACCTTCCGGTGTGGGTGCCGCGCGGCGAGCTGTACGACACGCTGCACCGGGGGTCGGCGGCGAAGGCCCTGGCCGCGGGGCTGCGGTGCCGGCCCGCGGAGGAGACGGTGGCCGACACCTGGGCGTGGCTGCGGACGCTGGACGGCGTGGCACCGCGGCGCCCGGACCGCCCGGCACCCGGGCTGGACCCGGAGCTGGAGGCGAAGGTCCTGGGCACCGGCTGACCTCACGCGGTGCCGGGCGGGCCGGGCCCCGGCCCGGCCGGATCCGAGAAGAACCGGCTGCCTCCCCCCGCCCCCAGACGAAACCGGCTATCACAGGGGAAAACCTCCCCTATCTCCCCCTGCTCTTCCTA
>NZ_JBVHLW010000005.1:61982-237656 GCF_055558795.1 Streptomyces sp. NPDC025618
CGCTGAGCTATCCGACCTATCCAGCCCAGGTGGGGAACGGGGGGGGGGGGGGGGGGTTCTGGGACCCGGCCTACCCCGGCGGGGTGAGTGGCGCCCCGGGCCCCGGCCCGCCCGGCGCCGGAATCGCCGGGCGTTCCCCACCGGCATAAGATGACATCGGCCGTCGCGCGGTAAACCCGTACCGGCCGCATCCCGTCTCTCCTGGGGAACCTCCCTCCACGAGGAGTGACCACCGTGGGCCTCACGTCCCAGACGTTCCTCACCGTCCTCGCGCTCATCGCCCTCGCGGTGAGCGTGCTCGTGCTCTGGCTGTGGCCGCGCGCGGCGGGGAAGGGGCTCCTGCCCCTGGCCGCCCGGATCGGGCTGCTGGCCGTCACCCAGGCCGGCATCCTGGCGGTGCTCCTCGTCGCCGCGAACAACACCTTCGGCTTCTACTCCACTTGGAACGAGCTCCTCGGCCGCGCCTCCAGCCGCCAGTCCCTCCAGCCGGGCCCGGAGGGCGGGGGGCGGGTGCGCGCCCTCACCGTCAAGGGCCAGGAGTCGGTGGGCCTGAAGGGCACCCGGGAGAAGGCGGGCCAGGTGGACCGCGTCGAGATCCGCGGCCCGGTCAGCGGGCTGAGCATGGACGGCTACGCCTATCTGCCGCCGCAGTATTTCCAGAAGGAGCACGCGAGCGAGAGGTTCCCCGTGGTCGTGGCGATCACGGGCCAGCCGGGGGTCTCCAAGAACCTCATCACCCAGCTCAAGATCCCACAGGTGGCGTCCTCCGCCATCATGGCGAAGGAGATCCGGCCCACCATCTATCTCCTCGTGCGGCCCTCGGTGGTCGCCGACCGCGACACCAACTGCACGGACGTGCCGGGCGGTCCGCAGGCGCTGACGTTCTTCGACCAGGACCTCCCGCTGGCGGTCTCCGAGCAGTACCGCGCCTCGGACGCCGTGGGCTCCTGGGGCGCCGTGGGCAACTCCACCGGCGGCTACTGCGCGCTGAAGCTCGCCATGACCAACCCCGCGCGGTACGGGGCGGCAGCGGGGCTGTCCGCGGACTACTTCGCCCGGCAGGACGGCAGGACCGGCGACCTCTACGCCGGCAGCAAGGCGTACAGGAACGAGAACGACCTGACCTGGCGCCTCGAACACATGCCCCCGCCGCCCGTGTCCCTGCTGGTGTCGACGAGCAAGACCGGCGAGGAGAACTACGAGCCGACCCTGAGGTTCGCGGCCGCCGCCAAGCCCCCGGTCCGCGTCACCAAACTCGTCCGCGACGAGGGCGGACACAACTTCCAGACGTGGCGCGAGGAGTACCCGCTCGTGCTGCGCTGGCTGGACAAAGAGCTCGCCGCCAGGAAGTAGCCCTCCCGCGAGATCCGGAAAAATCACCCGAACGCAGGAATGCGCGCAAAGTAATGGCAATCTTACGCTAAGTCCATGCCTGGTTGGGGACTCGCTCTGCCGCAGTCGGCGCTCCGCGCCGCGGCCGCCGTGCTGATCTCCCTGCTGCTGATCCTCGCGGGCGGCGGCGTCCAGGCCATGGCGTACGGCGACGACCGCGAAGAGGGCACCTCCTCCTCGGAGTTCGCCCCGTCCGACGAGTGCGTCACCTCCGCACTGCTGCTCCCCGGGAGTGCCGTGCGCGAGGGGCGGCGCGTTCCCCTGCCCACCGGCCCGGCCACCCCGGCCGCCCGGCCGCCTCTCCCCCTGCTCGTCTCCCGCGCCGACGCCGCTCCGGCGTGCGCCGCCCGCGCGGGTCACACCGTCCTGCGCTGCTGAGGGCGAGGCGCGCCCCGCCGCCCGGGGCCGCCCACCACGCCCGGCACATCCAGCAGGTACGAGAGCACAGAGACCGGAGAGAGACGTCATGCCCCTCGACCCCGCGCGTGCCATGGGCGCCTATCTGCGCGCCCATGCCTACCGCGACCACGCCTCCGGGCCACCACCCGCCGCCGTCATCGAAGAGGAACCGTCCGGTCTCCCGGAGGGCTCCCCCTCGGCCGCAGAGCCCGGGACTCCGCCCGCCGCGCCGCCGGAACGCGCCCTGCGGGCCACCGCCCGCCCGCCCGGGAGACTGACGCGGTTGCTGCTGTTCCTGCGTCAGGGACCCGCGGCCGCCCCGGACACCCGGCGGCCCTGACCCGGTCGGCGCGCCGCGCCTGATGTTGAATGCCCACATGATCGACATCCAGGTGCTCCACGTCTTCACCGGACCGGACGCCGAGGGCGGCAACGCCCTCGGCGTCGTCCACGACGGCGCGGCCGTGCGCGGTGACACGGCCAGGCAGGAACTCGCCGCCGAACTCGGCTACAGCGAGACCGTGTTCGTCGACGACGCCGGCCGAGGCGTCGTCGACATCTGGACGCCCAGCGTCCGGCTCCCCTTCGCCGGCCACCCATTGGTCGGCGTGGGGTGGCTGCTGGGTACGGAGGTGCTGCGGCCGCCCGCGGGCGAGGTCCGCGTCCACGGGGACGGCGAGTTCACCTGGGTGCGCGGCCGCGCCGCGTGGGCGGCCGGACGGCTCACCGAGCAGTACGCCTCACCGGCCGAGGTCGACGCGCTGCCCACGCCTCCCGAGGGCGAAGGCTGGCTGTACGCCTGGGCCTGGCAGGACGAGCGCGCGGGCCGGGTACGCGCCCGCGGCTTCCCCCGCCGCGGCGACGGCATCGCCGAGGACGAGGCGACGGGCGCGGCCGCGCTGACGCTCACCGACCGGCTGGGCCGTGCCCTCGACATCCGCCAGGGCGCGGCCTCGCAGATCCTCACCCGCCCACGCGCCGACGGCACGATCGACGTCGGCGGCCGGGTGGTACCAGGCGCGGCCGTACGTGCCGGCTGAGACCCCGGGCCGGGGCAGCCGCCGTCGCCCACAGGCCGTTTCCCATGCTGACAGGCCGTTTCCTATGCTGAAGGGGTGAACCCTTACCGGATCCGCCTCACCCTCGCCCCCGAACTGCGGCTCTTCGCGCCCGCCGGCCGCCGCGCGGAGCGCACCCCCGTGGCCACCGACGGCGCCTCCTCGCTCGGCCATGTCGTCGAGTCGTCCGGCGTCCCGCTCACCGAGGTGGGCGCGCTGCTGGTGGACGGGCGTCAGGTGCCGGTGTCGTACGTCCCGGGAGCGGACGAGGACGTCGAGGTGCGCGCCGTCACGCGCCCGCAGGAGGTGCCGGGGGCTCCGCTGCGCTTCCTCCTCGACGTGCACCTGGGGACGCTGGCCCGGCGGTTGCGGCTGCTGGGCGTGGACGCCGCCTACGAGAGCGAGGACATCGGCGACCCCGCCCTCGCGGCCCTCTCGGCGGCCGAGCGCCGGGTGCTGCTCTCCCGCGACCGGGGCCTGCTGCGGCGCCGGGAGATCTGGGCGGGCGCCTACGTCTACAGCGACCGGCCGGACGAGCAACTGCGCGACGTCCTCGGCCGCTTCGCCCCGGCCCTCGCGCCCTGGAGCCGGTGCACGGCGTGCAACGGCCCGCTCCGCGACGCCGACAAGCAGTCGGTGGGCGAGCGCCTGGAAGACGGCACGCGCTCCACGTACGACGTCTTCGCCCAGTGCGTGGACTGCGAGCGCGTCTACTGGCGCGGAGCGCACCACGAGCGCCTGGAGGCCATCGTGAACGAGGCCCTGCGCGACTTCGGCACGCCGGCCACGGCGGTCTGACCGGGGCACGCGGCCCCGGCACCGCGCGTCAGCTGGTGCTCATCGCGTACGTCAGCCGGTGCAGTTGCTCGCGGTGCGCGGTGTCGGGCAGCCGGTTCAGGTGCGTGCGCGCGGTCTCCACGTAGGCGTCGAGCATCCCCACCGCCGCTTCCACTGCCTTCACTTCGTGCACCAGCGCGGTCAGTCTGCCGCGCGCCCGCCGCCCCTCGCCCCGCAGGAACAGTCGCCGCAGGCGCCGGGCCTGCCGCGGGGTGGCCCGCTCCAGGGCGAGGAGCAGCGGCAGCGTGGGGCGGCGGTTGCGCAGGTCGCTGGCCATGGGCTTGCCGGTCCGCGACCGCACCTCCTGGGCGCGGTACGGCAGGAGGTCGTCGCGCATCTGGAAGGCGACGCCCAGGGTCTCGCCGTAGGCGGTGAGCGCCGCGGTCACCTCGGGGCCGGCGCCGGTGACGAGTGCCGCCATGCGGCAGGTGGAGCGCAGCAGGGCGGCGGTCTTGAGGGTGATCATGGCGAGATAGGCGTCGAGGCCGCAGCCCAGGTCGGTGCGCATCCGGTCCTCCAGCAGCTGGCCCCGGCAGATCTCGACGCCGGTGTCGCCCGCCAGGGCGATGACGTCCAGCAGCAGTTCGGGGGCGAGCCCCTGGCCGCGGCAGTGGGCGACGTCGGCGAAGGATCGGCACATCAGGGCGTCGCCCACGAGCAGGGCCCGGTCGGTGCCGAAGCGCGCGTGGACCGAGGGGCGGCCCCGGCGCTCGGCGTCCCCGTCGATGAGGTCGTCGTGCACCAGGCTCGCGGTGTGGTGGCTCTCCAGGGCGGCCGCGAGGGAGGCGGCCTGGGCGAGGTCGCCGCCCAGTGCCGCGACGCACAGCAGGAACAGCCTGGGGCGCAGCAGTTTGCCGTGGGGCAGCAGGGCGTAGCGGGCCAGGGAGTCGAGGGCGTCGTCGGGCCGGGGCCACAGTTCCTCCGTGCGCCGCGTGTAGTAGCGCGAGAAGAAGGCGGCCGGGGACCGCTCGGGGGCGACGGAGTGCAGGGGCGGGTCGAGGGTCACGGGTCCTCGCGGTGTGCGTTCGGGGAACGGAGGCGTCGGCGGGTCCGGGGCCTCGCGGCTCCAGCTTTCCAGGCGGGCGGCGGGTGCCGGGGGCGCGACGCGATGCGGGGCGGTCCTGCGGGGTGACAGTGACGGGTGGGGTGTTGACTTCGGGCGGGATGGTGGACGCGCGGCGGCGGACGGCCGCCGTGACCGGGCGCCGGCCGCCCGCGCTTCCCCGTACGAACGCGCCAGGTCGCCGGGCCCGGCCGGCCCGATCGGGTGCGTCCGGTCGTACGGGGCGCGTCTGTCGCGATTCCGTCGCGCCCCGTCGGCCCGGAACGCGCCCTGCTCAAGTCGCCCGCGGTGGGCGGATAATGGGGACGCCGGCGGTTCGCCCGCCGGTACCGCCTGCGCTGCCAGGGACACCCAGCACACCATGGGGGCATGGATGATCGCTGAGTTGGAAGCTGACGGGCCACCGCGCGAGGGGCGGTCGGCGGACGCCGTGCGGCGCCGGGACCGGCGCACCCGCCGTGCGGCCGTCGTCGCGGCCCTGGCCCTGGCGGCCGCCCTGCTCGTGCCGGCCGCTGCGGCCCAGAGCCCGGCCCGGACGGTGGCGTCCGCCGGCCGGACGGTGGCCGCGACGGGCACCGCCGACGCGGCCCAGGCACCCGCCGCCGTACGTCACGGGGCGCGGCAGACCGCCCGAACCGCTGTGGACCACCAGGTCACGGCCGCGAAGGCGAAGAAGAAAAAGAAGAAGGGCTTCTTCGCGAAGCTGGGCATCTTCCTGCTGGTGGTGCTGATCATCGTCGTGCTCTTCGTGGTGCTGCTGATCGCGCTGGCGATCCGGCTGGCACGGCGGGCCTTCGGGCGCCGCCGTACCTGACCGAGGGGACGGTCAGCCGCTCTTGCGACGGAAGGAGCGCTGGCCGCCCGCCTTGCCGTGGGTGCCGTGGATCTTGGAGCCGTCGCGGCTCTGGCCGTTGGCGCCGCCCTCGGCCGACTGGCCGCGCTTGCGCTCCAGTGCCTCGCGGAACTTCCGCTTCACATCGTCCTCGGCGCCGATTTCGGGCGTGTCCTGGGACGCGTTGCTGTCCGTCATCAAAAACCTCCTGGTCATGGCGTCCGTCGCCCCAGCTTGGCACGGCGGCGCGGTCAGTTGAAGTCCGGTTGACGTTCAGCCAATCCGATTCAAGCAGGTGACGACGGGAAAGCCGGTACCGGCGGGTGGCTCCGGGCTGCCGTTCCGCCCGCCGAGCGGATCAGTTGACGGTCAGATCGCCGTCGGGGAGGTCCTCGACGGTGACCTTCGCGCGCGGCACGCCGAGCCCCGAGGCCACCGCCTTCGCGATGCCTTCCGCGTCGGGCGCCGTGGGGTAGGGAACGGTCTCGCCCTCGCCATAGCTCTCGATGGCCTTGGTGAAGTAGCCGGGGTACCAGGCGCCGACCGCGCCCTTGACCTCGACGCCGCTCACCGGCCGCTTCCCGACCCGGTCCCTGAGCGCGGCGAGGATCCGGTCGGAGCGGTATTCGCCGGGCACCTGGAAGAGGCTGGCGTGCGCGCCCGCCTTGCCGCCGTCCTTCAGATGGACCGTCACCGTCAGGCAGCTCGTCACGCTCGGGTAGAGGATCGGGCGGCCGGGCGCGGCCTCGGCGACCTGGCCCTCGGTGATCCGGACGGCGGTGGTGTCCCTGTCCGCGGCGGCCGCGGCACGCGGCCGGGCCTCCGCTGCGGGCCCGGCCACCAACGGGACGGCGACGGCGGATATGAGGATGGCGGAGAGCAGCAGCGCCCGGCCGCCGGCCGCGGCGCGCGGCATGATCGTGGAAGTCATGCCGCTGATCATCCCGCCGAGGACGCCTCGGGGCCAAAGCGGCTGCGGACCGCCGTCTGGACCTCGGCCTCCTCGGCCGGGTCGGCGGCGAGTCTGCGGAGCTGCTCGACCACGCGCGCGTCCGCCGTGGTGGCGTGGTGGGCGGCCAGCTCGCGGGTGGTCTCCTCGCAGTCCCACAGGCACTCGACGGCGAAGCCGGTGGCGAACGACGGGTCCGTGGCCGCCAGGGCGCGCGCCGTGCGCCCGCGCAGCTGCGAGGAGGAGGTCTCGCGGTAGATGTGGCGCAGGACGGGCGCGGCGCAGCCGATCGAGAGCCGCCCGGCCCCGTGGACGAGGTCGCACAGCACCGCGGCGTCCGGGCCCTCGGCCCGCACCGTCCGGCGCAGGGCACCGAGCACGAGCGCGGAGTCGTACGCCGCGCCCCGGCGGGCCAGCATGCCCGCGGCGGCGGCGCCGAGGGCGTCGGCGCGGTGGATCCACACGCGGGCCCGCTCCAGGGCCGCGGTGTCGCGCATGCGCTCGAAGGCGGTGACGGCCGCCTCCGCGACCAGCTCGTCGGGGTCGGCCGCGGCCGTCTCGATCAGGTCGAGGGCCTGGGGGTCGTGGTGCTCGGCGAGATAGCGCAGGGCGGTGGCGCGCGCGGCCTCGGGGCCGGACGCGGCCGCCTGGATGATCTCCAGCCGGTCCTCGGGGCCGGCGACGGCGGTGAGGCAGCGGGTCGCGGGGACGTGCCGCAGCTGGGTGGGGTGCAGGGCCAGGCCCTCCTGGGCCCAGTCCAGGACCTCGCGCACGCTCCAGCCGGGCCGGGGGCCCGTCGGGCGCAGCTGGCGCTGCCAGCGGTCGAAGGAGCCCTGTTCCTGGGCGGCGCGGACGCGGGCGGCGGTCGTGGGCGACAGCCGGTCGTCGGCCCACAGCCGCCAGGGGCGGGGCTCGAAGGCGTCGCGCACGGCCGCGGCGAGCGCGGTCTCACCCGCGGGGGTGAGGGGGAAGCGGGCCAGAACGCTCTCCCCGAGGCCCAGCAGTCCGGCGTCGTCGTCCCGCAGGGCCAGCTCGTCGAGAGCCCAGGCCCAGTTCCCGCCGGAGATCGCGTAGCGGCGCAGCAGCAGCAGGGCGTCCGTGCGGCCGTACGACGCGAGGTGGCCGAGGACGGCGAGGGCCAGCCCGGTGCGCTCCTCGGCGGTGTCGAGCAGGTCGTCGGGGTGGAAGAGGTGCTGTTCGATCTCGTCGAACCCGCCGTCGAGGTCCATGTGGAGGCGCGCGTAATAGAGCGAGCGGTTCTCGACCTGCCAGTCACGCCGGGGGTCGTGCAGCACGCAGTGGTGCAGCGCCGCGAGCGCCTCCGCCCGGGGCGCCGCGAGGGCATGCAGGGTCCCGTCGCCGCGGCCTCGCTGAAGGAGGCCGAGCAGGGTGCCGCTGGGCGCTATGTCTGGATCGAACATGGGGTCAGCATCCGGTGCGGGGAGTCGGCTGGCAACGGGATTTCCGTCGTCCGGCATTCTTGCCGGTGTCCACCGGTGCCATGCCTGGTGAACAGCGGGAACTCGAGGTCTCCGAGCGCCCGCAGCCTACCCGGAGCCGAGCATTCCGCCGAGTCGCGCCCGAATTGCCCGCCTCCGCCCCTCCCCCGGGCCGCCGGCACCCGAGGCCGGGGGCTCCCCGGCCCGGAGCACCGGGCGGCGGCGCTCCGGGAGCGCCGCGAGGACACAGTGGATCTTTGACCGTATTTGACGGCGTTCGCCCCTCCGCGACCTGCGCGACACCACGTCTCCATGCCCACGACACACCCCTTGCCTACCGCCGAACACCTCCCGCCGCACCCGGAACGCCCCATACCTCATGCCCCTGACAAACCTCCCCGTTGCCTTCGACATATGCCACCGACACCACCGGATCGGGTGTTGCCAAACCACTTACAGGCCCTCGCTCCCTGTGCAACAGTCGTTACCGGCCTTTCCCCCGGACCCAACGCCGGCCGCGCCACGCCCGTATCGGAGTACGTCATGCCGTCCCCCCTCCACACGGATCGTTCCGCCGCTCAGCCGCCCGAGCAGACCGTCGACGCGCTGATCTCGCTCACGCGTCGGCTCCGTGGCGACCTCGACGCCGTGCGTCGCGAGACCGTGGGCGAGGAGCTGCCCGCCGACCCCAGAGCGCGCTGGCAGCGCGCCCTGTGCGAGCTCGCCGCGCATCAGCTCGACGACCTCGGCGAGCACCTGGACCAGCTCCGGGAAGGGCTGCCCGACGAAGGCGCGGCGGCCCGCGCCGGAAGCCCGGAGGCACTGCCGGGGGATCCGGCCGGGGCATACGGCCGGCAGCCCGGCGCGGTCCTCGGCAAGGCCGGCAGCGCCGAGTGGAATCTCCTCACCGACGACGTCACCTGGTCCCCCGAGCTCTTCGAGCTCTTCGGCCGCCGGCCCGAGGACGGCGCGCCCACGCTCGACGAGCTGCCCTCCTGGGTCCTGGAGGAGGACACCCGGCTGCTGACCGCGATGGTCACCGACTGCCTGGTCGACGGCAAGCCGATCGACGGGGAGTTCCGCATCGTGCGCGGTGACGGCTCGCAGCGCACCGTGCACATGATGGGTGAGCCGGTGCTCGACGCGGACGGCGCCGCAGCCTCCATGTGGGCGGTGTTACGGGACGTGAGCGAGCTGCGCCGCAGCCGCCAGGCCGTGCAGGAGACGCGCGACTCGCTGCGCCACCACCGGCACGCCGCGCGCACCGAGCACCGCCTCGCGGTCGAGCTCCAGGAGGCCGTGCTGCCGCCGTGGCGCGGCTCCTTGGTCTTCCCCCCGGGCAGCACGGTGCCGGAGGCCGACGTGACCCCCGGCACCCTCGATCTCGCGGCGCACTATCTTCCCTCCGCACGCAGCGCGCTGGTCGGCGGGGACTGGTTCGACGCCCTCCAACTGCCGGACGGCGGGACCGTGCTGAGCGTGGGCGGCCTCACCGGGCACGGTGTGGCCGCCACTTCCAGCATGGCCATGCTGCTGGGCGCGCTGCGGGGCATGGCGGTCACCGGCGCCGAGCCCGGCCCCCTGATGGGCTGGCTCAATCACCTCCTCGATGCCTCCGCGCAGCCCGCCCTGGGCAGCGCGGTCTGCTGTCGTTACGACCCCACGACCAGGACGCTGAGCTGGTCGCAGGCGGGCCACCCCGCCCCGCTGCTCTTCCGCGGCGGGGTCGGCAGCGCCCTCCGGCCCCCAGAGGGCATGCTGCTCGGAGCGGTGCCCGATGCCGCGTACGCCCAGGCCGAAGAGCTCCTGGAGCCCGGCGATGTGCTGGTCCTGCACACCGACGGTCTGTCACCCCGCAGCACCGAGCCGTCCGCCGCGATCACGGAGCGGCTGCTGGACCTCGCACCGCGGTTCGCCACGGCCAGGAGTGCCCAGGAGTGCGTCAGGGCCGTGCTGGAGGAGTTCGGGGGCAAGGAGCGCGAGGACGACGCCTGCGTGCTGATCGCCCGCATCCGCCGTTGAGACGGTTCGCGGAGGGATCCGTGCGCGGGCCCGGCCGAAGCACTTGAAGATCCACGGAACTTGAGGATCCGCTTCTTTGTGTGATCCCGGTCTTTGTGTGATCCCTGGGTGTGATCCCGGGAGAGGTCCTTCATGTGATCCCGGGAGAGGCCACAGACCGCCCTAGACGGCCGTGCCCTTGTCCGGGTCCTTGCGCATGCCCTTCCCCGGGCTCTTCGGAGCCTTGGGGAGAGCCTGCTTGATCTCCTGACGGAGGTCCTCGATCCGGCCGTAGCCCGCGTACCGGCCGGTGAGCCGGTACATCACGCGCAGCCGGTCCCAGGTGCGGTGCGAGGACGTCTCGCCGATGGACACCAGTGCCAACCGGGCGTAGGTGTCCGCCTGCTCCGGGTCGTTGCCGATGAAGCAGGCCGACGCCATGGAGATGTAGTCGAAGATCATGGACCGCTGGTAGCCGGTGCCGCGCAGCGCCAGGGCCTCCTTGGCGTGCTGCTGGGCGACCGCCGCGGCCGCGGGATCGTGCTCCGCGAGCGTGCGGTAGGCCAGCGCCTCCATGCCGTGGAGGTCCGCCTCGTCGAACGACTGCATCCAGCTGGGCGGTGGCACATCGCCCTTGTCCGAGATGAAGAGCTCCTCGGCCTCGCCCAGGGTGCGCCGCATGGCCTGGCCCCGGCCCATGGACGCCTGAGCCCATGCCTCGATGGTGCAGAGCATGGCGCGGGTGCGGGGCAGGGCCTCCTCGCCGGAGCCGGACTTGGCGAGCTTCATCAGATCCAGCGCGTCGTCCGGGCGACCGAGGTGGACCATCTGGCGCGCGGCGCGGGAGAGCGCCTCGCCCGCCCGCGGTCGGTCGCCGCCCTCGCGTGCCGCGTGGGCGGCGATGACGAAATACTTCTGCGCGGTGGGCTCCAGACCCACGTCGTGGGACATCCAGCCGGCGAGCACCGCGAGATTCGCGGCGACCCCCCACAGCCTCCGCTGGAGGTGTTCGGGGTGGTGGTAGGAGAGCATGCCGCCCACCTCGTTGAGCTGGCCCACGACCGCCTTGCGCTGGAGGCCGCCGCCGCGCTGGGCGTCCCAGGCGCGGAAGACGTTGACCGAGTGCTCCAGGGCGTCGATCTCGGTGGAGCCCACGGGCGCCGCCTCGTAGCGGTCGAGCCCGGCGTGGTCGGCGTGTGTGGAGTTCAGGTGCAGGGGGTCGGTGAAGCGGGGAGCGTCGGAGGCGAGAACCGGATCGGAGTGCAGCCAGTCGTGCATAGCGCTGCTGAGTGCTGAGCCTGCGGCGAGCGCGGCGCCCGCGCCCACCAAGCCGCGTCGGTTGAGCATGAGGTCCATTCCCGTGAATTCGGTGAGGACCGCGGCGGTCCGCTCGGGCGGCCAGGGCAGCCCGTCAGCGGACTTCCCCTTGCCTGCGCGCCCTCGCCGGCCGAACCCGAGGTCCTCGATGGTCACGACACGACCGAGCCGCTCGGTGAAGAGGGCTGCCAGCACACGGGGCACGGGATCGCGGGGGGACTCCCCCATGTCGATCCAACGCCTTACTCGTGAGGTGTCGGTGGCCAGCTGCGGGTGGCCCATGACGGCCGCCTGCCGGTTCACCAGTCTCGCGAGTTCGCCCTTGGACCATCCGGCCAGGCCGAACAAATCCGCTAGGCGGGTGTTGGGTTCCCTCGTCACGTCAAGCCCCCAGGTTCTCGGCTGACTTGAAGGTAGCGGGCCGTCATGGGCCAAGCGAGTATTCGCCAGGGTTCGCCAGGGTGCGCCAGATGGTGTGCCACCCGCGGCTGGGTGTGATGTAGGAACGCGCCACCCCGGCCACCCCACAGCCGGAAGGCATTCCCCAGGGTGCCCCACGGCCCGGGGACCGGGGAGCGCCGTAATTCGCCGGCACACGAAGGGATCTGTTCCGCACATGTATGCAGCCTCGTCCTCCGTGTCCGCGCCGCCCCGGCAGCTCCGTCCGCAGCACGTCGGCGGCGGACCGTACCTCGACCCGTCCCACGCTGCGGGAGCTGCCTTCGGTGCCGGACGGGCCCGGCGGCCCGCGGGGCTCGGCGGCCAACCGCTCAGCGGGAGAATCGACTTGTCCGGCCCCCAGGGCGCGCAGTTGCGCACGGCCATCGCCGCGGTGCACCGCATCTGCCCGGAGTTCAACCCGGTCCAGGTGCTGCGCCGCAGCGGGCGCTCGGTCCTGCTGGTCGGATCCACCGGCCGCAGCACAGCAGTGGCCAAGTGTTTACTGGACCACTCTCCGGCGTGGGCCGAGCGGTTCCGCCACGAAATAGCTACGTACCGGGCGTTCGTCCGTCACCGCCCGCCGGTGCGGGTGCCGCGGCTGATCGCCGCGGACCCCGACAACTGCACACTGGTGATCGAGCGGATGCCCGGCCGGCCGGCCGCCGCCCAGCGGCATCCGACCGACCCGCCGCCCCGCGCGGATGTCCGCGCGGCGCTGGGGGCGATCTGCCGGGTCAACCTCTGGCGGCCCCCGGCGGGCATGTTCGACATGCCGCTCGACTACGGCAAGCGCATCACCCGCTATCACGAGCTGGGCCTGCTCACCGACCGCGATCTGGGCGACCTCCAGAAGCTGCTGCACGGGCTGGCCCACGTCCAGGGGCAGTTCTGCCACGGCGACGCCCTGCTCTCCAACATCCTGCTCTCCCCCGCGGGCCCGGTGCTCGTCGACTGGGACCAGGCCGGCTGGTATCTCCCGGGATACGACCTGGCCACCCTCTGGACCGTCCTCGGGGACGCCCCGGGGGCCCGGCGTCAGATCAGCCAGTACGCACAGCAGGCCGGCACGGTCTCGCGTGACGCCTTTCTGGTGAATCTGATGCTCGTGCTGACGCGGGAGATCCGTACGTACGAAACGGCTGTCCAGCGCGCATTGCAGGAGCCGGCCCCGACCGCACCCGGTGCCACGCCGACCGCACCCGGTGCCGCCGAGTCCGGTGAGGAGCAGCGGCTGCTGCTGCGTCGTCTGCACGACGACTGCGCGCTCGCCAGGCGTGCCGTAAGGGCGGCGGTCGGCACCCGCTGACCGCTCCCACCCGGCTCGCCCCCCCGACACGCCGCGCGTCCTCCCCGCGCGGCGTGTCGTCGTTCACCGGCAAGGATGGCCACCGTTTTTCGCGCTGAAGCGTCACCCGCACAGGCGTATCAGCATGATTGACGGATCGTCATCCAGCGGCTACCTCTGGTACGTCCGGTCCGGCACGCCCGATCGCGCACCTACCATCCAGCTCGGTGGCACCGCCGTCCCGAGGAGGCCGCATTGCGAGGAACCGCCCCCGCCCCCCGGACCACCCTGCCGAGAGCCCTGCGGGGAAACCGCCGCAGACTCCGGGCGGTCGGCGTCCTGACGTCGGCCGCCCTCTTGACGCCCGCCCTCTCGGGCGGTCCCCTGGCCAGGGCCGGAGAGCAGCCGGGCTCGGGCGCGTTGCAGCGGGCTTTCATCGCGGCGTCCGCGAAGTATCACGTGCCCCCGAGCGTGCTGCTGGGCGTCTCGTATCTCCAGTCCCGCTGGAACGCCCATGCCGGTGCGCCCAGTGTCACCGGTGGCTACGGCCCCATGCACCTCACCGACGCCACCACCGCGCTCGCGGCGGGCACCCGCCGCGGTGACGAGCTCCAGGACCCCCGCGGCGACGGCGCCCGGCCGCTGGCCGGAGCGCGTTCCGTCCGCCCGGAGCTGCCCGTGCCCGTCGAGGTTCCCGCGCGGCTGCGCACGCTGGACCGGGCCGCCGAGCTGTCCGGCCTGTCCACCGAGGCGCTCCGCCTGGACCCGGCGGCCAACGTCCAGGGCGGTGCGGCTCTGCTGGCCGCCGCGCAGCACCGGCTGGGGCTGCCGCCGAGCCCCGACCCCGCGGACTGGTACGGCGCGGTGGCGAGCTATCCGGGCGCCGCGGACGCGGTGTCGGCCGGCACCTTCGCGCACGACGTCTTCGAGGTGATCCGCGCGGGTGTGCGGCGCACGACGGACGCCGGTCAGCTGGTCGATCTGGAGGCGGTCCCCCGTGCGGCCGACCGCACGGACCTGGTGCGGCGGCTGGGGCTGCCGGCGCCTTCGGCGAAGGGCGTGGAGTGCCCGTCCTCGGTGGCGTGCGAGTCGGTCCCGGCGCCGTATCAGAAGCTGGAGGGGATGGACTACGGCAACCACGACGTCGCGGACCGCCCCAAGGCGCCTTCGCAGAAGGTGGACTTCATCGTCATCCACGACACCGAGGGGTCGTGGGAGACGACGGTCAAGCTGATCAAGGATCCCGCGTACGTCTCCTGGAACTACACCGTGCGCTCCTCGGACGGGCACATCGCCCAGCACGTGCCGACGAAGGACGTGGCCTGGCACGCGGGCAACTGGTATGTGAACTCCACCTCCGTCGGCATCGAGCACGAGGGCTTCCTCGCCCAGCCCGACGCCTGGTACACGGAGGAGATGTACCGCACGTCGGCCCGGCTGGTGCGCTATCTGGCCGACAAGCTGCACGTCCCGCTGGACCGGCAGCACATCCTGGGTCACGACAACGTCCCGGGGACGACCCCGGCGACCATCAAGGGCATGCACACCGACCCGGGTCCCTTCTGGGACTGGGAGCACTACTTCGAGCTGCTGGGCAAGCCCTTCTACCCCACGGGCGGCACGTACGGCGGGATGGTCACCATCCGGCCCGACTACGACTCCAACACCCCGCGGTACACGGGCTGCGAGGGAGCGGGCAAGCCCTGCGCGCGGCACGGTTCGGGCGCGGTCCGGCTGTACACGGCGCCGAAGAAGGACGCTCCCCTCGTGAAGGACATCGGGCTGCGACCGGACGGCGGCGCCTCGACGACCGACGTCAACGACACGGGGGCCCGCGCCTCCACCGGCCAGCAGTTCGCGGTCGCCGACCGCCAGGGCGACTGGACGGCGATCTGGTATCTCGGTCAGAAGGCGTGGTTCGTCAACCCGTGGTGGGACCCCACCGTGGTCAACGCGCGGGGCAAGGTGGTCACCTCCAAGGCGGGGTCGGCCGGGGTCCCGGTCTACGGACGGGCCTATCCGGAGAAGGAGGCGTATCCCGCCGGTGTGCCGGTGCAGGAGGTGACACCGCTGCCGTACAAACTGCTCGCGGGGCAGGCGTATGTGCTGGGCGGTCAGGTGCCGAGCGAGTATCTGTGGTCGAAGTCCTTCGATCCGGCGGGTCATCAGGTGATCCGCGGCAAGGACGTCTACTACGAGATCCAGTTCGGTCACCGGGTGGCCTTCGTCAGGGCCGCCGATGTGAGCGTGCGCCAGTCCGGGGGCTGAGGGGGCGGACAGCGAGGGAGCCCGGTACGGCAGGCGTACCGGGCTCCGGTGTCGGTGGGGCGTTCCGCGGGCTCAGACCTGCTGGAACATCTCCGCGGGCAGCGGCTTGAGCAGCTGGTAGAGCTCGTCGGTGATGGGGCGGTCCCAGCTGGCGATGGTGACGAGGACGCCGTCGCTGCGGTCGAACTGGGTGCAGGAGATGCGGCCTTCGGAGCACTTCAGGCGGCGCACGATCAGCAGGTTGTCCTCGTGCATGACCGGGATGTCCTCGGTCTCCAGCACCTGCACGGGCTCGTCGTTGCCGAGGGCCACCAGCAGCTGCGCCACCTCGAAGGGGACCTGGCCCTCGCCCAGCTCGCGGGCCGGGGAGCCCTCGGGCAGATTGCCGATGATCATCGCGGGGCCGCGCCCGCCGAAGAGGTCGTAGCGGAGGAAGACGCCCTGGCAGCTGCCGTCGGGCGCGGGCAGCAGCCCGGCACCGAGGTCGCCGGGCCAGTCCCCCGGGTCCATGGCGAGGACGTCGAAGTCCGGCCCGGTGGGCGTGGCGGCGCTGCGGCGGCGGAGGAACGACATGCTCACATCGTACGTGCACCACGGCGCGCCGTGACGCCGGGGAGACCCTCGGTGCGGCCCGGCGCGCGGGGCCCCGGCGGCGTACGGGGCGGGTGGCGCGCGCGGGCCGCCGTGGGGCCGAACGGGTGCGGTCAGCGGTGCTGCCCGAGGGTGTCCAGGTGGTGGCTCAGCACCCGGCGCAGGAGCTCGGGGGGCAGCCGGTCCGGTTCGAGCACGGCCTGGAGGGTGAGGCCGTCGACCAGCGCGGCGAGCCGGAGGCTCTCCAGTTCGACGTCGAGGCCGTCGGGCAGGCCGCCGCTCTCCCGGCCGCCCTGGAGGACGCGGGCCAGCAGGGTGACGGTGCCCCGCTGCAACTCGACGGCGCGGGGCCGCAGTCCGGGCCGGGTGCGGGCCGCCGTGGTGAAGGCGATCCAGAGTTCGGCCTCCTCGCGGCGCTCGTCGTCGAGCGGCAGGAGCTCGGTGAGCAGTTCCTCGGCGCGCGTGCGGAGGTCGCCGCCGGGTGCGGTGGCGAGGACGAGGCCGGCGCGGGCGCGGAGGCGGCGTTCGATGCGGTCGATCAGCTCCCCCATCGCGAAGATCACCAGCTCGTCGTGATCGCTGAAGTAGTGGCGGACGGACCCGATGGCGAGCCCCGCCTCGTCGGCGACGTTGCGCAGCGAGGCGGCTTCCAGGCCGTCGCGGCCCACGACGCGGAGGAAGGCCGCGGCCACGGCGCGGCGGCGGGACCCGGGATCGACGATCTTCGGCATGTTGGCTTTATAGCACGGCCGAGCTAATATCTTTTTTGGCACAGTCGAGCTAAAAAGGAGGCCACGTGCACAGCTGGCTGCTCGGGGGGATCATCGCCGTGGCGGTGGTCGTCGTAGTGATCAAGCGACTGGCGGGAGAGCCACTCAACGCCCGCGATCTGCTGGCGGCCCCGGTGATCCTGACCGGCCTCGGCGTCGCATCCCTGGCCAAGGCCGAGGGGCTGACCGCGATGGACGGCGCCTGGTCGGCGACGGGCGCCGTGCTGGGCATGGCGGCCGGCGCGTGGCGCGGGTCGACCGTCGCGGTCTTCGAGAAGAACGGGGTGCTGTGGCAGCGCTACACCGGACGGTCCTTCCTCGTCCTGGTGATCACCTTCGCCGCCATGGCGGGCTTCGGGCTGCTCGCCACGCGCGCGGGCATGCACGAGAACGCGCGGCCCACACAGCTGAACATCGGCGTCAGCTTCCTCGGTGAGGCGCTGGTGGTGGGGCTGCGCGGCCTCCGGTCCGGGGTGCCGTTCGCGCCGGAGCGCGGCCGGCCCTGAGGGCCGCCCGCCACGCGCGGCGACCGGCCCGCGGGAGCGCGGAAGCCCGCCCGGACGCAGCTTGTGGGGGCGCTGTCCGGGCGGACTGACGGCCGAAGATCCGCCGCGCGCAGCACGCTACCAGCGATATCGGGTACGCCCCCGCCGCGATCACCCCCATGCGCCGCACCGGCGGGGGACATAACCCGAGGCAGTAGCGACACTTCCGGCCTTTCCGTACGGATCGCCCGATGGCGCAAATGAGTGAATGCCCGAAACCTCGGCAAATGGGGCCTAGTTACTCAGGACACTTCCCCCGAGAAGGCGCTAATCGATCGAAAGGCACAGACGTGCTCAAGAAGGTACTCGCCACGGCCGCACTGACGGCCTCGGCGGTCGGCACCATCGCCGGTCCCGCGATGGCGATCGGCAACGACCAGGACGTCGCGAACGGAAACGCTTCCCGCACCGGTTACGGCAACACCAAGACCGGCGGCGAGCAGAGCCCGCAGATGAGCCTGATCCAGGGCACGCTCAACAAGCCGTGCCTCGGCATCGGCAAGATCGGCGTCCAGTCCCTGATCGCCCTGCTCAACATCGGCATCCAGGACGTACCGATCCTCACCTCCCAGCAGCAGCAGCAGTGCACCGACAACTCGACGATCTCCGACGGCGACGACCCGCTGTCGCACATCCTCAGCGAGATCCCGCTCGTCTCGGGCAACGGCTCGGGCAACGGTCGCTGACCACGGCGGACGCCGCTGCGCGAATCCCCCCTTCCGCGGGTGCACGAGCACCGCGGGAGGGGGGATTCCCTTGTGCCCGGATCCGGAAGATCCATTGCTGCCAGGCCGTCCGACCAGGGCGGATCCATTTGTTTCGGCGTCGTATACGATGGGGCACGTGACCATGCTCGTGAAACGCCGCCACGTGGACCTCCTCCGCGTCACGAGCATGTCCTGTCGCCACTACGGCTGACCTTCACCCCGCCCAGCCCGCTTTCCCGGGCCGTGGCCTCTTTTCTCTTTCTCTCTTTCCTGCCGCTTTCCCGGTCCCGCCTGCCCTGTCCGCGCACCCCGCGACGGCAGCGCGGCCGTCCGGCATACCGCCGTACGGAAACCGGGCCTTCACGCTGTGGACACCCTCATGAGCAACAAGCTTCCTGTCCTCGACCTCTCGGCCGCGTCGGGTGACGCCGCCGGCCGCGCCGCCTTCCACGAGGCGCTGCACGCCGCCGCCCGCGACGTGGGCTTCTTCCATCTGACCGGGCACGGGATCACCGAGTCCGAGACCGCCGGACTGATGCGTACCCTCCGCGCGTTCTTCGCCCTCCCCGAGGCGGAGCGGCTGTCCATCAGCAACCTCAACTCGCCCCACTTCCGCGGCTACACCCGCATCGGTGACGAGCGGACCGGCGGCAGCCGCGACTGGCGGGACCAGATCGACATAGGCGCCGAGCGCGCGGCCCGCATACCCACCGGCGACGAGCCCGGCTACTGGTGGCTGGAGGGCCCGAACCAGTGGCCCGCCGCCCTTCCCGAGCTGAGGACCACCGCGCTGCGCTGGATCGACAGGCTGAGCGAGATCGCCGGGCGGCTGCTGCACGAGCTGCTGGCCTCGATCGGCGCTCCGCCCACCTTCTACGACGACGCCTTCGCCGACCGCCCCCACCTGCACCTCAAGCTGGTCCGCTACCCCGGCAGCGCCCCCGACGGCGCGGGGCAGGGCGTGGGCGCGCACAAGGACTACGGCTTCCTGACGCTGCTGCTCCAGGACGAGGTCGGCGGCCTCCAGGTGGAGGGCGCGGACGGGGTGTTCCGCGATGTTCCGCCGCTGCCCGGGGCGTTCGTGATCAACCTCGGCGAGCTGCTGGAGGTGGCGACCAACGGCTATCTCAAGGCCACCAACCACCGCGTGGTCAGCCCGCCCGGCACCCGGGAGCGCTACTCCGTGCCGTTCTTCTACAACCCCCGGCTGGACGCGCGCATCGAGCCCGTGCCCTTCCCGCACGCGCACCGGGCGCCCGGGGTCACCCAGGACTCCGCCAACCCGCTGTTCGCGGAGTACGGCCGCAATGAGGTCAAGGGCTGGCTGCGCGCCCACCCGGAGGTCGCCCGCCGCTACCACGCCGATCTGCTGACGGAGGGCTCCCGGGTCGGCTGACGCCGTGTGGTCCCGGGGTGCGCACGGCGGGCGGCCCCGGGGCGTCAGATCACATCGAATTCGCCGCCCCGCGCGCCGACGACGAACGCCCGCCACTCCGCCGGCGTGAACACCAAGGCGGGCGCGTCCGGCCTGCGTTCGTGACGCATGGCGATGAATCCCTCGACGAAGGCGATCTGGACGTCACCGACGCCCTGACTGCCCGGCTGCCATGCGGCGTTCGCGAGGTCGAGCTCCGGCCTTGTGCCACCCGCCAGTTGGTGCGTCGTGCTCTTCGCCACGTCCGTTGCTCCTCCCGGTCGTCCCTCCCGGCCACCCTAGCGAGCGCGCGATGCGCCGGACAGGCCGCGCGCCTCAGCTGCCGGGCGGCTCGGCGCCCACCAGCCACATCGAGAAGAACTGCGCTCCCCCGCCGTAGGCGTGACCGAGCGCCTTGCGGGCGCCGTCGACCTGGTGTGCGCCGGCCCGGCCGCACACCTGGAGCGCGGCCTCGGCGAAGCGCAGCATGCCCGAGGCGCCGATGGGGTTGGTGGACAGCACCCCGCCCGAGGGATTCACGGGCAGGTCGCCGTCCTGCTCGGTGGCGCCGGAGACGGTGAGTTTCCAGCCCTCGCCCTCGGCCGCGAAGCCGAGGTTCTCCAGCCACATCGGCTCGTACCAGCTGAAGGGGACGTAGAGTTCGGCCACGTCGATCTCGCGGCGCGGGTCGGTGATCCCCGCCTGGCGGTAGACCTCGGCGGCGCAGTCGCGGCCCGCCCGGGGCGAGACGAAGTCCTTGCCCGCGAAGAGGGTCGGCTCGCTGCGCATGGCGCCGCCGTGCAGCCAGGCCGGCGGGCGCGGTGCGCGCGCGGCGCCCGCACGGCCGGTGAGGACCATCGCGCAGGCCCCGTCGGAGGAGGGGCAGGTCTCGGAGTAGCGGATCGGGTCCCACAGCATGGGCGACGACCGCACCTTCTCCAGCGTGATGTCGTGTTCGTGGAGGTGGGCGCTGGGATTCCGCAGGGCGTTGCGGCGGTCCTTGTAGGCGACGAGGGTGCCGACGTGATCGGGCGCTCCGGTGCGGCGCATGTACGCGCGTACGTGCGGGGCGAAGAAGCCGCCGGCGCCGGCCAGCAGGGGCTGCTGGAAGGGAACGGGCAGGGACAGCCCCCACATGGCGTTCGACTCGGACTGCTTCTCGAAGGCGACGGCCAGGACGGTGCCGCGCACCCGGGAGGCCACGAGGTTCGCGGCGACGAGGGCCGTGGAGCCGCCGACGGAACCCGCGGTGTGCACGCGCATCAGGGGTTTGCCGACGGCTCCGAGCGCGTCGGCGAGGTAGAGCTCGGGCATCATGACGCCCTCGAAGAAGTCGGGCGCCTTGCCGATGACGACGGCGTCGACGCCGGCCCAGGTCAGCTCCGCGTCGGCGAGGGCGCGCAGGGCGGCCTCGCGGACGAGCCCAGCGATCGAGACGTCCCGGCGGGCGGCGGCGTGCCGGGTCTGGCCGATGCCGACGACGGCCACGGGTTCGTTGTCCGCGCGCTTCACCGGCTCTCCCCTTCCAGGACGCCGACGAGGTTCTGCTGGAGGCACGGTCCGGAGGTGGCGTGGGCCAGCGCCCGGTCCGACGCGCCGCGGTGGATGCGGGCGGCCGCCTCGCCGAAGCGGATCAGCCCGGTCGCCATGACCGGGTCGGCGGCGAGGGCGCCGCCGGAGGGGTTGACCGTGACGTCGTCCCCGAGCCGGAGGGCCTTGCGCAGGATCACCTCCTGCGCGGTGAAGGGCGCGTGGATCTCCGCGGTGTCGACGGGGGCGTCGAACGCCCCGGCGTGTTCGGCGGCGAGCCGGGCGGATGGCGCGTCGGTGAGGTCGCGCAGTCCGAGGCCCTGCGGGTCGACGCGGTGGTCCAGGCCGCGGATCCAGGCGGGCCGTTCGCACATGCGGCGGGCGGTGTCCCCGGCGGCGAGGACGACCGCGGCGGCACCGTCGCAGACGGGCGGGCAGTCGCCTGTGCGCAGCGGTGCCACGAGATGGTCGCCCATCGGCACCCGGCCGCGCAGCCGCGCGTGGGGGTTGGTGCGGGCGGCGGCGCGGCTGCGGTCCGCAATGGCGGCGAGGGCCTCCTCGTCGGTCTCGCCCGCGTCGATGAGCGCCCGCGCCTGGAGCGCGGCGAGGTCGACGGGGCCGGGCCACAGCGGGGCGGTGCAGTAGGGGTCGAGCTGGCGGGTGAGGACGGCGCCGAGGTCACCGGCGGAGGACTTGCCGTAGGCGTAGACGAGGGCGGTGTCGGCGGCGCCGGTGAGGAGTTCGACCCAGGCTTCGTAGAGCGCCCAGGCGCCGTCCGTCTCCACGTGGGACTCCGCGACGGGTGGCCAGGCGCCGACGCAGTCGAGGGCCATGGTGAAGGAGAAGGGGCGCCCGGCGAGGTAGTCGCTCGACCCCGAACAGGTGAAGCCGGCCTCGCCGGGTGCCAGTTGTGCCCGCTCCAGCACCTCGCGCAGGACGGGCAGCAGCATCTCGGTCTCGGACACGTCCTCCGACGAGCGCCGGTGGGCGGTCTGCGCGAAGGCGACGATCGCCACGTCGCGGGCGTACCGCGTCACAGCAGCTCCTTGTACGTGTCGTAGTCGGCGTCGGGTTCACCCGTGGGGCGGTAGTGGTCGGGGTGGCGGGCGCCCTCGGTCCAGACCGGCTCGACGCGCAGGCCCATGCGCACCTGGTCGCAGGGGATGCCCGCGATGCGCCCGTGCAGGGCGAGGTCGGCGCCGTCGAGGGCGATGTGGGCGTAGACGTACGGGACGTCGATCGCGGCGTTCCTGGCCTTGATGTTGACGACGCAGTAGGTGGTGACGGTGCCGCGCGGGCCCACCTCGACCTGTTCGCCGGTGGCGACGCCGCAGGTCGGGCAGGCGCCGCGGGGCGGTACGTACACGCGGCGGCAGGCGGGGCAGCGTTCGCCGGTGAGGGTGTGCCGGGCGAGGGCGGTGAGGTGCCGGCTCTGGGCGCGGCCGGGGGCGTAGGTGTAGTCGAGGCGGGCGGGGGTGGTGATGCCGGTGACCGGGTCGGCGAAGGCGCCGGTGTGCGGGGTCGCGGGGCCCGCCGTGCCGCTCTCGTGCGGTTCGAAGCACGCGATGTCGGTGATCGCGCCGGTGCGCTCGGCGGCCCAGCGGACGCGTACGCGCATGCCGGTGCGTATGGCGTCGGGGCCGGGGGCGTCGAGGGCGTGCAGGAGGGCGGTGTCGGCCCCGTCGAGGCGTACGAGGGCCCACGCGAAGGGAGTCGGCAGGGGCTGCCGCGGGCGGGGGGCCGCGTTCCAGGCCCAGGTGGTGACGGTGCCGGTGGGGGCCACCTCGACGAGCTCGCGGATCTCCTCGGCGGTGAAGGGGTCGTACTCGACGGGCGGCACGAGGACGCGGCCGTCGGTGGCGCGCACGCCGAGGACGACGCGTTCGCGCAGGCCGGTGAGGAAGGCGCTCTGGACGGGGCCCAGGGAGCGGGTGAAGGGGAATTCGACGACCAGGGGCGCGGTGAGGATCTCGGACACGGCCGCGGCTCTCCTTCTGTCGGACGGTCTCGGGCGTCTCCGGTGGTCTCAGGCGCGCCGGAAGACGGGCGGGCGCTTCTCGGCGAAGGCGCGGGCGCCTTCCTTGGCGTCGGCGGTGTCGAAGATCCGCATGCCGCGTTCGAGCTCGACGGCGAGGGCGTCGGGCTCGTCGAGGCCGGCGGTCTCGTAGGCGCACGCCTTGACCGCCTCCACGGCCAGCGGGCCGTTGGCGTTGACGAGTTCGGCGGTGGCGAGGGCCGACTCCAGGGCGGTGCCGTCGGGCACGACCCGGCCGATCAGCCCGATGCGCTCGGCCTCGCGGGCGGTGTAGGGGCGGCCGGTGAGCAGCATTTCGAGGGCGTGGGTGCGCGGGATCTGGCGGGCGAGGCGGACGGTGGAGCCGCCGACGGGGAAGAGGCCGCGCCGGACCTCGAAGAGGCCGAAGGTGGCGCTCTCGCCCGCGACGCGGATGTCGGTGCCCTGGAGGATCTCGGTGCCGCCCGCGACGCAGGGGCCCTCGACGGCGGCGATGACGGGCTTGCGGGGGCGGTGGTGGCGGAGCATGGCCTTCCAGTGGAGGTCGGGGTCCGCCTTCAGCCGCTCCCGGCAGGTGTCGTCGGCCGCCGCCCTCTGCCCGGCGAGCGCCTTGAGATCCATGCCGGAGCAGAAGGCTCCGCCCGCGCCGGTGAGGACGACGGAGCGGATGGTGTCGTCCTCGTCCGCCTCGGCCCAGCCGTCGTGGAGCCCGACCAGCATCGGCAGGGAGAGGGCGTTCCTGGCCTCCGGCCGGTTGAGGGTGAGCAGCAGGGTGGCGCCGACGCGTTCGACCACGAGGTGTGCGGTCCCGCTCATGGGTGTCCTCCTGTCCGGCGACGGAGAACAGGGTGGCGGAGGCGGGTCCGCACTTCAAGAGTTTTCTGACAACCTGTCAGATTTCTTGGGCGGTGCCCCTTCCCACCCACCGCGCCCGGCGCTCTAATGACCGCCTGGCCGCCCGGCCGCCGCACCACCGCCGTTCCCGTCCGCGACCGCGCGACCGGGCCCCACCGCGCCACCGCCGCTGTTCCCCGCCGTACCGCCCGGCAGGAGGAGACAGGAGGAGACATGGACGTGAACCTCGCCGACCTCTTCGAGTCAATCGTCGACACGGTGCCCGGCCGGGAGGCCCTGGTGCACATCGAGCACCCGGGCAGCGGCGCCGAGCGGCGGCTGACGTACGCGCAGCTCGACGCGGCGGCCGACCGGCTGGCCCACCATCTGCGCGACAGCGGCATCCGGCCGGGCGAGCACGTGGGCCTGCACCTCTACAACGGCGTCGAGTACCTCCAGAGCCTCTGGGCGTGCCTGAAGCTCCGGGCCGTGCCGGTCAATGTCAACTACCGCTATGTGGAGGAGGAGCTGGCCTATCTCTACCGGGACGCCGACCTGGCGGGGCTGGTCTTCGACGCCGAGTTCACCGGGCGGGTGGCGGCGGCGCTGCCCGGGGCGGAGCGGATCCGCCACCTCGTCCGCGTCGGCCCGCCGCCCGAGGACGCCCCCAGGCCCCGGATCGAGCCCGTGCCCTTCACTGAGGCCGAGGCATCGGGCGCCTTGGGGCGCGACTTCGGGCCGCGCTCCGGCGACGACCAGATCATCATCTACACCGGCGGCACCACCGGCATGCCCAAGGGCGTCATGTGGCGGCAGGAGGACCTCTTCTTCTCGGGGCTCGGCGGCGGCGCGCCGACCGGCGACCCGGTGCGGCGGCCCGAGGAGCTCGCCGAGCGGGTCGCGGCGGGCGGCGAGGGTCTCGTCTTCTTCCCCGCCGCGCCCCTGATGCACGGCACGTCCACGCTGACGGCCTTCATCGCCTTCGACTTCGGCCAGAAGGTGGTCCTGCACCGCAAGTACGTGCCGGAGCAGGTGCTGCGGACCGTCGCGAAGGAGCGCGTCACCTGCGTCTCGCTGGTGGGTGACGCGATGCTGCGGCCTCTGGTGGAGGCGCTGGCGGGGCCGCTGCGGGGCACGGACTGCTCGTCGCTGTTCAGCGTCAGCAGCTCGGGGGCCGTCCTGTCGGACACCGTACGGGAGGAGTTCGCGGCGCTCCTGCCGCACGTGGCCCTGGTGAACAACTTCGGCTCCTCGGAGTCCGGCTTCAACGGCACCGCGACCGACGACGGCGGCCGGGGCCTGCGGGTACGCGTCAACGACCGTACGGCGGTGGTCGATCCGGTGACGTACGAACCGGTGGGCCCCGGCGAGGTCGGGCGGGTCGCGCAGCGCGGCCATGTGCCGCTCGGCTACTACAACGACCCGGCGAAGACGGCGGAGACGTTCTTCCACGCGCGGGGCGAGCGGTGGGTCCTGCTCGGGGACATGGCCACGGTCGGCCCGGACGGCGTGGTCACCGTCCTGGGGCGCGGCTCGCAGTGCATCAACACCGGTGGCGAGAAGGTCTATCCGGAAGAGGTCGAGGAGGCGCTCAAGGCCCATCCGGATGTGTACGACGCGCTGGTCACCGGCGTGCCCGACGCCCGGTGGGGACACCGCGTCGCGGCCGTCGTCCAGCCCCGGGCCGGTGCGCGCCCGCCGACGCTCGGCGCGCTCCAGGAGCACTGCCGCGCCCGGCTGGCGGGGTACAAGGTGCCGCGCAGCCTCGTCCTCACCGACCGCGTCGAGCGCTCGCCCAGCGGCAAGGCGGACTACCGGTGGGCGCGGGCCGTGGCCTGCGGGGAGCGCGCCCCGTAGCGCTTTTGCCAGGTCTTGACACGCGGGACACCTCCTGTGCGCGCGGTGGACACGGCGCACTCCGCGGGCGTTGGGGCGGCGGTGGCCACGCGGGCCTTCAATCGGCGCGTCACCTTCCACCCGCTGCCTCCAGGAGTCACCGTGACCCCCTTGTCCCGCCGTGGTTTCCTCGGCGCGGCCGCCGGCGCCGCCGCGCTCGGCGCCCTGCCGTCCTCACTCCAGCAGGCCATGGCCGCGAGCTCGCCGTCCGGCAGGCTGGACGATGTCGAGCACGTGGTGATCTTCATGCAGGAGAACCGCTCCTTCGACCACTACTTCGGCACGCTGAAGGGCGTACGGGGCTTCGGGGACCGTTCCCTGCTGCGCTTCCCCGGCGGCTCCGACGTCCTGCGCCAGACGACGCTCGGGCCCCTCGGCGGCAGTGTGCTGACGCCCTGGCACCTGGACACGGCCACCACCGACGCCCAGCGCGTCCGCGACCTCGACCACGGCTGGGCGGGCACCCACAGCGCCTGGAACGGCGGCAGATACAACAACTGGATCCCCGCCAAGAGCGCCTGGACCATGGGGTATTACCAGCGAGCGGACATCCCCTTCCAGTTCGCGCTGGCCGAGGCGTTCACCATCTGCGACCAGTACTTCTGCTCCGTGCAGGGGCCGACCAACCCCAACCGGCTCTACCAGTGGACGGGCATGATCGACCCGGGCGGCCACAACGGCGGCCCGGTCACCGACAACTCCGAGAAGGGCTACACCTGGACCACCTACCCCGAGCGGCTCGACGCCGCCGGGATCTCCTGGCGCGTCTACCAGCAGCAGGACAACTACGACGACAACCCGCTGGCCTGGTTCAGCCGCTTCAAGAGCGCCGGGAGCGACTCCTCGCTGTACGTCAACGGCATGCGGCGCCGTACAGCCGACGCCTTCAACCAGGACGTCGCCGACGGCAAGCTGCCGGCCGTCAGCTGGGTCGTCGCCCCCGAGCGGCAGTCCGAGCACCCCGCCTACCCGCCCGCGTACGGCGCCGACTACACCGCGAAGTACGTCCTGGAGGCGCTGGCCGCGCACCCCGAGGTCTGGGCGAAGACGGTGGTCTTCCTCAACTTCGACGAGAACGACGGCTTCTTCGACCACGTCGCCCCGCCCGTGCCGCCGTCCGGCACCCCGGACGAGTTCATCGGCGGCGCGCCCATCGGGCTCGGGCCGCGGGTCCCGATGACCGTGATCTCACCGTGGAGCCGGGGCGGTTACGTCCACTCCGAGGTGCTCGACCACACCTCGCCGCTGCGCTTCCTGGAGAACTGGACCGGCGTCAAGGAGCCCAACATCTCCGCCTGGCGGCGCACGGTGTGCGGCGACCTGATGAGCGCCTTCGACTTCACCTCGAAGAACGCCTCCTTCCCCGCGCTGCCGGACACGACGGCCCTCGTCGCCGCCTGCGACAGACAGGATTCCCTGCCCGACGCCAAGCCCCCGGCCGGCGCCGCCCGCCCCGCCCAGGAGGAGGGCACCCGCCCGGCCCGGCCGACCGGCTACGGCTTCGACACCACCTCCTGGACCGACACCTCCACCAACCGCCTGTGGTTCAAGGTGGTCAACACCGGCCGGCTGGGCGCGGGCTTCACGGCCTACACGGTGAACCACCGGGCGTACGAGGCATGGCACTACACCGTCCCGGTGGGCGGCAGCGCGAGCGACTACTTCAGCGCGCTCACCTACGGCGGCGGCAAATACGACATCGACCTGCACGGCCCCGACGGCTATCTGCGCGGCTTCAAGGGAGACGTCCGCACGTGGACGAACGCGGCGAAGGGCCATCCGGAGGCCGCGGTCACGGCCTCGCCCGACGGACTGCGGCTGGCCCTGACGAACGGCGGAAACGCTCCCGTGCTCTTCACCGTCTCGGACGGCACGACCGCCACGGTCACGGCCGGCGGCCACACGGAGCTGACGGTGGCGGTGGCTTCGGACGGGGCGTACGACGTGACGGTGACGGCGGACGTGGGCGACGGCTTCGAGCGGCGGTTCGCGGGGCGGGTCCTCGGGTAGCCGGTGGCGTCGGGGGCACTCCCCCGGTTTCGGCCACCGCCGCACCCGGGGAAACTCCCCGGCATGGTCGACGCAGCCGAGCAGATGTCCCGTGAGCAGCTCACCGAGCTGCAGCTCGTACGGCTGCGCCGCACCCTGCGGCGCGTCTACGAGCGCGTGCCCTTCTACCGGCACGCGTTCGACGCCGCCGGCGTGCGGCCCGAGGAGTGCCGGGGGCTCGGGGATCTCGCGCGGTTCCCGTTCACCACCAAGGGGGATCTGCGCGAGCACTACCCGTTCGGGATGTTCGCCGTGCCGGAGGGCGAGGTGCGCCGGATCCATGCCTCCAGTGGTACGACGGGCACCCCGACCGTCGTCGGCTACACGCAAGGGGATCTCGACACGTGGGCCGAGGTCGTCGCGCGCTCGCTGCGGGCGGCCGGTGTCCGGCCGGGCGACAAGGTGCATGTGGCCTACGGCTACGGCCTGTTCACCGGCGGGCTGGGCGCGCACTACGGCGCGGAGCGGCTCGGCTGCACGGTGGTCCCCGCGTCCGGCGGGATGACCGAACGCCAGGTCAGGCTGCTCACGGACCTCCGGCCGGAGGTCATCATGGTGACGCCGTCCTACATGCTCACCCTGCTCGACGAGTTCGAGCGCCAAGGGCTCGACCCCCGGGCGTCCTCGCTGCGGATCGGCGTCTTCGGGGCCGAGCCCTGGACGGAGGGGATGCGGCGGGAGATCGAGGAGAGGTTCGCCCTCGACGCGGTGGACATCTACGGCCTGTCCGAGGTCATGGGTCCGGGCGTCGCGCAGGAGTGCGTGGAGACCAAGGACGGGCCGCACATCTGGGAGGACCACTTCTTTCCCGAGATCGTGGACCCGGTCACGGGCGAGGTGCTGCCCGAGGGCGAGCACGGCGAGCTGGTCCTCACCTCGCTCACCAAGGAGGCGATGCCCGTCGTCCGCTACCGCACCCGCGACCTCACACGGCTGCTGCCCGGCACCGCCCGCGTCTTCCGGCGCATGGAGCGGATCACCGGGCGCAGCGACGATCTGGTCATCGTGCGCGGGGTCAACCTCTTTCCCGGGCAGGTCGAGGAGATCGTGCTGCGCACGCCGGGCGTCGCCCCGCACTTCCAGCTGCGGCTGACGCGCGAGGGCCGGATGGACCACCTCACCGTGCGCGCGGAGGCCCGGCCCGGGGCCACGCCGGGGCGACGCGCGGAGGCGGCCGGGGAGATCGCCCGCCGGGTGAAGGAGGGTATCGGGGTGTCGGCCGCCGTGGAGATCGTGGACCCCGGCACGCTGAGGCGCTCGACGGGCAAGCTGAGGCGCGTCGTGGACGCGCGTGAGCCGAGGCCGTGAGCGGGGTCGAAGGGCACGGCCCCGGGACCGCCGGTGCGGGCCGGCCGGCGTCTGCGGCGGGCTTCTTCCCCTGCCCCGCCCCTTCCCGGCCGCGTCTCCGCCGCGTGGGGGCAAGCCCCCAGACCCCCCGGCAACACGGCTTCGCCGCGTGGTCCTCACACTCCCCCGGCTACTTCCCCCAGACTCCGTCCGGGCACCCCCGGACGGAATCCCGGGGAGTTAGGGGACGCGGCCGCGGGCACGGGCCGGCCCGCGGGCTAAGCCGGGCGCCGCCAGTGCGGGTCGCGCAGCCGGCGTTTGTAGAGCTTGCCGTTGGGGTCGCGGGGCATGTCGGCGATGAAGTCGACGGCCCGGGGCCGCTTGTAGCCCGCCAGGTGGCGCGCGCAGTGGGCGAGGAGCTCGGCGGCCAGCGGGGCGCCGGGCGCGTGGCCGTCGGCCGGCTCCACCACGGCTCTCACCTCCTCGCCCCAGTCGTCGTGCGGAACGCCGAAGACGGCGGCGTCGGCCACGGCGGGATGGGTGAGGAGCACGGATTCGACCTCGGCGGGGTAGATGTTGACCCCGCCGGAGATGATCAGGTCGATCTTGCGGTCGCGGAGGAAGAGATAGCCGTCCTCGTCCAGGAAGCCGAGGTCGCCGACGGTGAAGAAGTCGCCGAGGCGGTTCTCGCGGGTCTTGCTCTCGTCCTTGTGATAGGCGAAGCCGCCGGTGGTCATCTTCATGTAGACGGTGCCGAGTTCACCGGCGGGCAGCCGCCGGCCGGTGTCGTCGAAGACGGCGAGTTCGCTGATGGGCCAGGCCCTGCCGACGGTGCCGGGTTTCTTCAGCCACTCCTCGGCGGTGGCGAAGGCCCCGCCGCCCTCGCTGGCCGCGTAGTACTCCTCGACGCAGTTGCCCCACCAGCGGATCATCGCGCGCTTGACGTGGTCGGGGCAGGGGGCGGCGCCGTGAATGGCGTGCCGCATGGAGGAGACGTCGTACGCGTCCCGTACGTGCGCGGGCAGTGCCAGCAGCCGCTGGAACTGGGTGGGGACCATGTGGGTGTGGGTGCAGCGGTGGGTGTCGATGAGGCGCAGCATCTCCTCGGGGGACCATTTGTCCATGACCACCAGCCGGTGGCCGAGGTGCAGGGAAGCGGCCGCGAACTGGAGGACCGCCGTGTGATAGAGCGGTGAGCAGACGAGGTGGGTGTTGTCGTCGAACGGCTTGATGCCGAAGATGCCGAGGAAGCCGCCGAGATGGCTCTCCTCGGGCGGCTTCCCGGGCAGCGGGCGGCGGATGCCCCGTGGCCTGCCGGTGGTGCCGGAGGTGTAGTTCATGACCCAGCCGAGCGTGCGGTCCGCCGGCGGGGTGCCGGGGCGGCCGGCGAGGAGCCCTTCGTACGGGCGGAAGCCGGGGATGTCACCGACGGCGTAACGGCGCGCGGCGGGCAGCCCCGCGCCGTCGGCGGCGGCGGTCGCGGCGGCGGCGAACCGCTCGTGGGCGATGAGCGCCCCCGCCTCCGCGTCCGCAACGATCCAGGCGATCTCCTCGCCGAGGAGGTGGTGGTTGACGGGTACGAGGTAGAAGCCGGCCTGGGTGGCCGCGAGGTAGGCGGTGAGGAGTTCCTCGCCGTTGGGGAGGACGACGGCGAAGGAGTCGCCCCGGCGGAGTCCGGCGGCGCGCAGGCCGCGGACCAGCCGGTTGGCGGCGGCGTGGAGCCGGCCCGCGGTACGGGTGCGGCCGTCGGGGGTGACGAGCACGGTGCGTTCGGGGTCGGCGGTGGCCTGTGCCCAGAACCCTTCGGGGTGCGGCATGGGGTGCTCCCTCCTCGGTCTCAGGGCCGGGCGGGCCCGGTGCGGCCCGCGATGCGGTTCATCCGGTCGACGGCCCGCTCGAAGCCGGCCGTCAGGTCGTCGAAGACGGCCTGGACACTGCGCCGGGAGTTCATCCGCCCCACGATCTGCCCGACCGGTGAGCCGAGCAGCGGCTCCACCTCGTACTTCTGGATGCGGGACAGCGCCTCGGCGACGAGCAGCCCTTGCAGCGGCATCGGCAGCGGGCCGGGTCCGCCCGGGTCGTCCCAGGCGTCGGTCCAGGCCGTGCGCAGTTGGCGGGCCGGTTTGCCGGTGAGCGCACGGGAGCGCACGGTGTCGCCGGAGCCCGCGGCCAGGAGCTTCGCGGTGAGGGCGGGCGAGTGCAGCTCGGCCTCCTCCGTGGTGAGCCAGAGGGAGCCCAGCCAGACGCCCTGCGCGCCGAGCGCGAGCCCGGCGGCGATCTGTTCGCCGCTGCCGATGCCACCGGCGGCGAGTACGGGCAGCGGGTCGACGGCCCGTACGACCTCGGGGGTGAGCACCATGGTGGCGATCTCGCCGGTGTGGCCGCCCGCCTCGTAACCCTGGGCGACGACGATGTCGATGTCCGCCTCGGCGTGCCGGACGGCGTGCCGGGCGCTCCCGGCGAGCGCGGCGACGAGGACGCCGTGGTCGTGGGCGCGGCGCACGACGTCGGCGGGCGGCGGCCCGAGGGCGTTGGCGAGCAGCGTGACCGGGTGCTCGAAGGCGACGTCGAGCTGGGCGCGGGCGACCTCCTCCATCCAGCCGGTGATGCGCCATCCGGAGCGGTCCCCGGCGGCGAGCGCGGGTACGCCGTGCCGGGCGAGGGTCTCCTGGACGAAGCGCCGGTGCGCGTCCGGGATCATGGCCTCGACGTCGGCCTCGGTGACGCCCTCGACCTTCTTGGCGGGCATGACGACATCGAGCCCGTAGGGCTTGCCGTCGGTGTGCGCGGCCATCCAGTCGAGGTCCCGGGCGAGGGCGCCGGGGTCGGTGTAGCGCACGGCGCCGAGCACGCCGAGTCCCCCGGCGCGGGTGACGGCCGCGGCCACCGCGGGGAAGGGGGTGAAGCCGAAGAGCGCGTGCTCGATTCCCAGTCGCCGGCTCAGCTCGGTCTCCATGGGCGGCAGGATGCCGCAGGGGGCCGGGCGAGGGAAGAGTTTTTCTGACGCAACGTCAGATTATTGCGTTCATCTCCGGTACGGCGCCCCGCGGGTGGCCCGCGTCCGGCGCAGCGCGGCGACCTGGCGGTGGAGCTCGACGGCCTCGGTGGAGCGGCCGAGCTGCTCCAGGCAGTGGGCCTCGTCGCCGCGGCTGGCCAGGGCGTCGGGGTGCTCGGCGCCCAGCACCCGCTGGCGGGCCTGGGCCACCTCGCGGTAGCGGGCGAGCGCCTCGGTCCAGCGGCCGAGCCAGCCGAGGGCGACCGCGACCTCCCGGCAGCTGACGAGGGTTTCGGGGTGGTCGGCGCCCAGCACCCGCTCGCGGATCGCGCGCACGCCGCGCGCCTCGGCGAGCGCCTCCTCCCAGCGGCCGAGCCGGCCGAGATTGACGCCGAGGCAGTGCCGGGCCCGCAGGGTGTCGGGGTGCTCCCGGCCCTGGGCCTGGGTGCGCTCGTCCACGAGGTCGCGGAAGAGCCGGAGCGCCTCCGCGCTGCGGCCGAGCCGGCCGAGGCAGATGCCGGCCTCGTAGCGGGCGGCGAGCGTGTCGGGGTGGTCGGCGCCGAGCGCGCGCTGCCGGGCGGCGGCCACCTCGCGGTAGGTCCGCAGCGCGTCGGTCCAGCGGCCCAGCTGGCCGAGGGCGTAGCCGACCTCGTAGCGGGTGACGAGGGTGTCCGGGTGGCTCGCGCCCAGGACGCGGGCGCGGGCGTCGGCGACCTCGCGCGCCATGCCGTACGACTCCTCCAGCCGCCCCAGCCGGCCCAGGTTGAAGGCGAGGTTGTGGCGGCAGCGGAGGGTGTCGGGGTGCTCGGGGCCCATGGTGCGGTCGCGGGCGGCGAGCACGGCGGCGTAGACCTCGTGGGCCTCGGCGTACCGGCCGAGCTGCCCGAGCACGTACGCGGTCTCCTGGCGGGCGGCGAGCGTGTCCGGGTGGTCGGCGCCCAGGACGCGTTCGCGGCCGGCCGCGGCGCGGGCGTACTCGCGCAGCGCGTCGGCGGGGCGGCCCTGCCGGCTGAGGGTGAAGGCGGCCTCGTAGCGGCTGGCGAGGGTGTCGGGGTGGTCGGCGCCGAGGGCGCGTTCGCGCTCGGCGGCCACCTCGCGGTGCGCCTCGCCGGACTCCGTCCAGCGGCCCAGCCTGCCGAGCCGCAGCGCCTCCTGATGGCGCCTCGCGAGGCCGGCCACGGCCTCCGGGGACGGCGGCGCGGTCTCCGCGGGGCGCGCCGCGGCGGGCCCGGTCCAGGCGCCGGTGAGCGAGGCGGCCGGGTCGGGCGGCGGCAAGGGCAGGACGCCGGGGCCGGTCGCCTTGGAACCGGTGGTCATGTTCCGGGCCCAGTGCGGGAGCCGGGGCGGTTCGGGCAGGCGTACGGAGGCGCGCAGGGGGCGTGGGCGGGCTTCGGGGAGCGTGCGGGGCACGGTGGTGGCGTGCCCGGACAGGGCGAGCTCCAGCAGCCGTTCGTGGAGGACACCGGCGTCGGGCGGCCGGGCGTCGGGGTCCTTGGCGAGCAGGTCGAGGACGACCTCCTCGAACATCTCCGGCAGTTCGGGGCGAATCTCCCGCAGCGGGGTGGGCGGGGTGTCGCGGTGGCCGACGAGGACGGCCCAGGCGTCGTCCATGTCGAAGGGCGGGGCGCCGGTGGCGATCTCGTACAGCACACAGCCCAGGGAGTAGAGGTCGCTGCGGTGGTCGACCTGGCCGCCGCCGATCTGCTCGGGCGACATGTAGTGCGGGGTGCCCATGGCGATGCCGGTGCCGGTGAGGCGCGAGGACTGCGCGGAGAAGCCGATGTCGTGCCCGAGGCGGGCGATCCCGAAATCGCATATCTTCACGGCGCCGTCGGTGAGCCGCATGATGTTGGCGGGCTTGAGGTCGCGGTGCACCACGCCCTGCCGGTGGGTGTACGCGAGGGCCGCGGCCACCTGCTCGGAGATCCCGACGACCTCGGACACGGGCAGCGGCCGCTGGTCGTTGTCCTCCATGAGCTCGCTGAGGTTGCGGCCGTCGAGCAGCTCCATGACGAGGAAGAGCACGCCGTCGGACTCGCCGAAGTCGTGGATGACGGTGATGCCGCGGTGCTGGAGCCCGGCGGCGAGGCGCGCCTCGCGCCGGAACCGCTCGCGCAGCACGCGGAGATAGGACTGCTCGTGCTGGGGCCCCATCGGTTTGAGGCACTTGACGGCCACCTGGCGGCCGAGTGATTCGTCGCGCGCCCGCCACACCTCGCCCATGCCGCCCCGCCCGATCCGTTCGAGCAGCAGGTACCGGCCCTGGATCAGCCTGGATTCCGCCATCCCTCGCCGCCGCCCCCGTCGCGTCGCTGTGCCTCCCCCGGCCCCTCCAGTATGGCGGCCCGTCTTTGCAGGTTGTAGGAGGAAGGGCGGCTACCGGCGCCCATCCTGCCGACGGCCCGGAGGATGTGTTTGGGCGGGAGTTGCCATCGTACGGTGGCGGGGACGGAGCGCAGGACGGTGCCCGCGCGGCGCAAGCGGCGGGTGACGACGGCAGGAGGCGGGGCCGCGCGCCCGTAGAGCTCGTGCGCGTAAGGAGGGAGCGCCCCGTAGGCGAGGGAGGCCACCGTCCCCCACACGAGGGCGCGCGCGGGTCTGAGCAGGGGGCGTACCGGCGGACGGCGCAGGAAGGCGTCGACCTGACGCGCCTCGGGGGTGAGGGCCAGATGGGGCCGCGCCTTCGCGAAGTACGCCGCCATCGCCTCCGTCGAGGCCGGGACACCGGCGGGGTCGAGGCCCACGAGCCGGGCGGAGGCCCGGTGCTCGTCCAGGAAGGCGTCGGCCTGGGCCGCGGTGAGCGGGATGCCGGAGCGGCGGACGACCTGGAGATAGGAGTCGACCTCGGCGCAGTGCACCCACAGCAGCAGTTCGGGGTCGTCGACGCCGTAGCGCTCGCCGGTGTCCGGGTCGGTGGCCGACAGCCGCCGGTGGATGCCGCGGACGGCCGCGCCCGCGCGCTCGGCGGCCTCCGTGGTGCCGTAGAGGGTGGTGCCCACGAAGTTCGCGGTCCGCCGCAGCCGCCCGAAGGCGTCGGCCTCGGTGAACGCGGCGGAATTCTGGGTGACACCGCGGACCGCGCGCGGGTGCAGCGCCTGGAGCCACAGCGCGCGGATGCCCGCGATCCACATCATCGGGTCACCGTGCAGCTGCCAGGCGACCGAGGCGGGCCCGAAGAGCCCGGGGTCGGCTTGCGGCATGGGCACACCTCCGGTGGTCGGCAGCTCCTCCTATCGACTCCCGCGACTCCTACGATAAGTGCTGCCGCGGCGCCTCAATCCCCCCTGGAACCCGGGCGGTTGTCCGTTCGAGAAGCGGTCGCGAGTGCGTCCGTGACCGCCTTCTCGCGACGGTGACGGAGCGTGTCTCCGACCGCGCCACGGTCACCGTACTGACATGCGGTCATTCCCCACCCCGGAGCGGCCGATTCACTAGTGTCTGAGCGGTGGCGACAAGTGAGACAGACAACGGACACACCCACCGCGACCTCACCGGTCGCCGACCGGCCCTCGACGAGGATCTCGACTGGCTCGGGGAGCAGCTGACCGAATTCGCCCGCACGCAAGAGCGCATGCGCGGATTACTGGGGGCGATACTCGCGGTCAGCGGGGAGCTGGACCTCCCCGTCGTGCTGCGCCGCATCGTGACCACCGCCATGGAGCTGGTCGGGGCCCGCTACGGAGCCCTCGGCGTCCTGGACGAGGAGGGCACCGAGCTCGCCGAGTTCATCCCCGTGGGCCTGACCGAGGAGGAGAGACAGCGGCTGGCGGGGGTGGCTCTCCCGCACGGCCAGGGGCTGCTGGGCCTGCTCATCAGCGACCCGCGGCCCCTGCGGGTCGAGGCGATCCCCGAGCATCGGCAGGCGACGGGGTTCCCGCCCGGCCACCCTCCGATGCGCACGCTCCTCGGGGTCGCCATCACCGTGCGCGGCAAGGTCTACGGCAATCTCTACCTCACCGACCGTGAGGACAGCGGCGCCTTCGACGCCGCCGACGAGGCCGTGGTGATCGCGCTGGCCGGCGCGGCCGGTGTGGCCATCGAGAACGCCCGCCTGTACGGGCAGGTGCGCGCGGGTGCCGAGCAGTTCCAGCGGCTGCTGCTGCCGAGCCTGCCCGACCTCTCCCCCTTCGACTCCTGGGCCCTCTACCAGCCCGCGGCGGACCCGGCGCTGCTCGGCGGCGACTGGTACGACGCGATGGTGCTGCCCGACGGCAGCCGCGTGGTGATCGTCGGTGATGTCGTCGGCCACGACGTGCGGGCCGCCGCCACGATGGCGCAGATCCGCAACATGCTCCGCGCCCTGGCCTTCGACTCCGACGCGCTGCCCAGCGAGTTGCTCAGCCGCCTCGACCGCACCCTGGAGGCCGTCACGGATCCCACGATGGCCACCGTCTGCGTGGCCCGCATCGCACCGTGCGAGGGCGGCTGGTCGCTCCTGTGGAGCAGCGCGGGCCATCCGCCGCCGCTCGTGGTGACCGAGGACGGCGGCGCGCGCTTCCTCGACGCCGACGCCGACGTGCCGATCGGCGTCGACGCCGGTCTCGTCCGCCGCGACCACCGGCACGTGCTGCCGCCGGGAGCGACCGTCCTGCTGTTCACCGACGGCCTGGTCGAGCACCCGGGCCGCGACTTCGACGAGGGCCTGCGCATGATCGCGACCACCGCGGCCGCGCACGCCGACAAGCCCCTGGCCGCCCTGTCCCAGGCCGTGGCGGACGCCCGCCCCGGCGACGGCCACGACGACATGGCGATCCTGGCCCTGCGGACACCGGCGGGGGGTTGAGCGGCCTGGACTCTGCCGATGGCCGCTGCCTCGGTCGCCTGTCATCAGCGGCGGCCGAATGGGCCGCTCAGCGGGGATCCGATCCCGTGTTGAGCGGGATGCGCCAGTATCTTCGAGCACCCGCCTGCCTTCGGGCGAGCGACGACCGGACCATTGAGAGGCTCGTCCGGTTGGGGATGGCCGCCCTGGAGCAGGCCGAGCCGGGGCGTGTGCTCGACACTGTCACCGGACAACAGACGCCTCAGCGCCGCACCCGCGGCATCCCCAGCCCGATCCAGGAGATGATCTCGCGCTGGATCTCGTTGTTGCCGCCGCCGAAGGTGAAGATGACCGCGCTGCGGTAGCCGCGTTCGAGTTCGCCGTGGAGGACCTCGCCCGCCGAGCCCTCCTTGAGGGGACCCGCGGCGGCGAGGATCTCCATCAGCCAGGCGTAGGCGTCGCGGCGTGCCTCGGAGCCGTAGACCTTGGCGGCGGAGGCGTCCTGGGGGGTGAGGGTGCCGCGCTGGAGTGCGTCCACCATCTGCCAGTTGAGGAGCTTCATCGCGTCGAGGCGCAGGTGCGTGCGGGCGAGGCGGCCGCGGACCCAGCCGAGGTCGGCGACGCGGCGGCCGTCGGGCAGCCGGGTGGCCGCGGCCCAGCGCCGGACGTCGCGCAGGGCGCGGATCGCGGTGGCGCCGTGGGCGGCGAGGGTGACGCGCTCGTGGTTGAGCTGGGTGGTGATCAGCCGCCAGCCCTTGTTCTCCTCCCCGACACGGTTGCGGACCGGGACGCGGACGTTCTCGTAGTACCCGGCGGTGGTGCCGTGGGAGGCGAGGGTGTCGATGGGGGTGTACGAGTAGCCGGGGGCGCCGGTCGGCACGAGCAGGATGCTGATGCCGCGGTGAAGCGGTACGCCCTCCTCCACGGGGGCGGTGCGCACGGCGAGCCAGATCCAGTCGGCGGTGTCGCCGTTGGTGGTCCAGATCTTCTGTCCGTTGACGACGTAGTCGTCGCCGTCGCGCACGGCACGGGTCTTCAGCGAGGCGAGGTCGGTGCCCGCGTCGGGCTCGCTGTAGCCGATGGCGAAGTCGATCTCCCCGGAGAGGATCCTCGGCAGGAAGTACGCCTTCTGCTCGGGGGTCCCGTACTGCATGATCGTCGGTCCGACGGTGTTGAGCGCCATGAGCGGCAGGGGCACCCCGGCCTGCGCGGCCTCGTCGAAGAAGATGAACTGTTCCATGGGGGTCATCCCGCCGCCCCCGTACTCCTCCGGCCAGCCCACGCCCAGGCGGCCGTCGGCGCCGAGCCGGCGGATGGTGTCGCGGTAGAAGCGCTTCTGCCGGGCGGGGTCGGTGTGCCGGGCGTAGGCGTTGTCGGGGACGAGGCCGGCGAAGTAGTCCCGCAGTTCGGCGCGGAGGCGCCGCTGCTCCGGTGTGTGGTCGAGGTCCATGGGCCCTCCGTAGGGTCGCGCCGTCGCCGCGGGTGACGGCGCACACACTAGAACCCGTTGCAGAAATCCGGAAGGCGCGGGAACGACGGCGGGCCGGTCGCCACTGGCGACCGGCCCGCTCGTTCCGCTGAAGGCGGAGGCATCGGCTGAGGGTGAGGGCGTCAGCGCCCCGCGTGCTTGCGGTGGCGTCCGCCGGTGGGCGCGGAGCCGCTGCCCGCGGCCCGCCTGCGCCCGCTCGGCACACTCCCGTGGACGTGCGACGCCGCGTCCCGCTCGTCCAGTTCACGAGAGAGTCCGAAGCGCTCCATCAGCGGCAGCCGGTGCAGCTGGGGCAGCACCCAGGCGTGCCAGACGCCGGTCACGAAGAAGATCGCGGAACCGGCGATCAGCACCGAGCCGAGGGTGTCCGTGGGGTAGTGGGCGCCGACGTACATCCGGGAGAAGGCGACGAGCAGCACCGCGAGGACGCCGCAGACCAGGACGGTCCGGCGGTGACGGGTCTCACGGAGGAGGAAGTACGCGGCGACCACCACGGCGACGGTGAAGGCGGTGTGGCCGCTGGGGAAGCTGTTGGAGCCGATCTCGGGGTCGAGCATGAACTCCCGGGGCGGCCGGGGGCGGGCCACGATCGCCTTGGCCAGCTGCGTGCTGTTCCAGCCGACCGCGACGACGAGGAAGGTGGCCACCGCGCGCATCGGCCGCCGCCGCACGAACAGCAGCCAGCCGCTCCAGACCGCGAGGATCACGACTCCGGCCACCGGAGAGGCCAGATAGCTGACCCCCTCCATCGTGTGATTCAGCCAGCCGGTGCGGAGCGTCTGGATCGTGCGGTCCAGCTTGAGATCGTGCGGCTGGATCAGGTGGGTGTGCGCGGCGACCAGTCCCAGCGTGATCGCGAGCGCGAACAGCAGGATGGAGTTGCGCAACCAGTGGCGCACGTACGGCATGGGTGGGGCGTCCTTTGTATCGGTAGGGCGGTACCGGCACGGCAGTACACGCGCAGGTGACGAGCGCAATGCCGCGCAGGTCCTCGGCACGGCTGTACGCAAAGCTACACGCGCGGCCCGCGCGGCCCGCTCCGCTTCCCCCGCCGGACCCCCACGGCGCGACGGCGCGTTACCGTACGCATACGGAAACAGTATCCTCGGACGCCTGCGAAGATCCGGAACGCTCACGCGGCACCCTCGCGCCCGCGGTGGCGGCGGACCCGGCGGCACGCGTACGAAAGAGGGCAGAACACTGACCGGCAGCACACCCGAACGCCCGAAGCGGGGACGGCCGTCCCGGCTGTCGCGCGAGCACATCGTCAGCGCCGCCTACGAGATCATCCTCAAGGAGGGCGCGGAGAACCTGACGATGCGCCGGCTGGCCGGTGCGCTGGGGAGCACGGCGATGGCGGTCTATCACCATGTGCGGGACAAGGACGAGTTGCTCACACTGACCCTGGAGCACGCGGCCCGCACGCTGCCGCGGCCGGAGCTTCCGGAGGAACCGCGGGAGCGGCTGGCCGCGGTCTGCGGGCTGATGCACCAGGCGTTCGTGAGCAACCCGTGGGTGGTGCCCATCGTGGCGCGCGGGGAGCCCGCGGGCCTGCCCGCGGCGTGGATGACGGAGGAGATCGTCGCCGCGCTCGTCGGCTGCGGGCTCAGCCGGGAGCGGGCGGTCGAGGCGCACCGGACGATCTGGTACTACACGACCGGGCAGATCCTCGCGACCGTGCCACGGCCGGGCGGGCCGCCGCAGGAAAGCCGGGGCACGGCCGACGGCGAGCGCCCGGCCGAGGCCGAGGGGCGGCACGGCTATCTGCGAGGGGTGCGGCACATCCTCGACGGGGTGCTCCCGGCGCCCGGCGCCCACTGAACGCGCCTGCGCAGCTCTTCCGCCCCCGCCCCCGACAGCCGGTCGAGGGCGGCCGGGCGGCCGGTGAGGAGCAGCAGGATCGCGCCGATCGGGCCCTCCACCTCGTGGCCCTCCCCCGCGGCCCATTCGGTGTCGGTCGCGGCGAAGCGCAGGCCCCAGAAATTCTTCCGGGCGTGGAAGGGAAAGCCGGTCGTCCAGACGCGGGTGGCGGCGACGGCCGCCGCCTGTGGCGGCATCTCGCGCGGCCTGCCCAGCGGCAGCGCGATGTCCTGGCCGTGCACGAGGACGTCAAGGAGTGGCTCCAGGTGGCTCGTCCCGACGGCGTGGCGGCGGGATCCGGCCGACTCCCGGATCTCGGCGGCCAGCGCCGCGGTGGGCCGCCGCGCGGCGTAGCGCCGGGCGGTGTCGCGCACCATGCGGTGGAAGCTGCCCCGCGCCCGCACGAGAGCGAGCAGAGTGGCGCCGGGGCCGGTGCGCGACAGGGCGAGGTGGGCGGCGACGTCACGTACGCGCCAGCCCTCACAGAGGGACGGCCGCTCCCACTCCTCGTCGGAGAGCCGGTCCAGCAGGTCGGCGAGGCTCCGGCGCTCGGCGCCGGTCGTCCGCCAGACCTCTTCGACGTCCATTGCGCTGATCACCCCCGTTCACGCGACGGTATGTCCATTTTAGTCGCCTTCGGGTGCTCCGGAAACTCCTTCACCGACCCACTGGCCGCGCATGGCCGGATTCCGGCCCCGCGGTCAACGCGGCTCAACCGGCCGGGTGTTGGGCGAGTCCTGTCCGGTGCACTTGTCCGTGGGAAAGGGAGGGGACGTAGAGCATGAAGGTACGCACGATCCACAGAGTGCTGGTGGGGGCGCTGGCCACCGCCGCGGTGACCGCGACCGCCCTCACCGCGCCCGCCTCGGCCGCGGGCCGGGGCACCGGCCCGCACGCCGCCACGCGCACCGCGATGGAGGCCCAGGTGCGGGCCGGGGTGCCGGGGGTGCTGGGGCGGAGCGTGGGAGAGGACGGCGTCTGGCAGGGGTCCGCGGGGGTCGCGGACCTCACCACGCGCCGGCCGCGCGCGGCGGAGGACCGCTTCCGGGTCGGCAGCATCACCAAGGCGTTCACCTCCGTCACCCTCCTCCAGCAGGAGGCCGAGGGCAGGATCCGGCTCGACGACACGGTCGACCGCTGGCTGCCCGGCGTGGTCCGGGGGCACGGCCACGACGGGCGGGACATCACGGTCCGTCAGCTCCTCAACCACACCAGCGGGATCTTCAACTACACCGAGGACGCGGGCGTCCGGAAGGACCTCACCTCGGGCTTCTACGAGCACCGGTTCGACACCCACACCCCGCGTCAGCTCGTGGACATCGCCATGGCCCACGCGCCCGACTTCCGGCCCGGTGCGGGCTGGCACTACTCCAACACCAACTACGTCCTCGCCGGCATGATCGTGGAGAAGGTGTCCGGCCGCTCGTACGCCTCCGAGGTCACCCGGCGCGTCCTCAAGCCCGCCGGCCTGCGGGCCACCACCCTGCCGGGCACCTCGCCGTGGATGCCTGACCCGCACGGAAGGGCGTACGGGAAGCTGGACAGCGCCCCGGACGCGAAGATCCACGACGTCACGGTCTTCAACCCGTCGTGGGCGTACGCGGCGGGCGAGATCGTCTCCACGACGGGTGACCTCAACCGCTTCTACCACGCGCTGCTCGGCGGCGAGCTCCTCCCGGAGCGCCAGCAGCGGGAGTTGCTGACCACGGTGCCGACCGGCGGGAAGGACCCGCGGATGGCGTACGGCCTCGGTGTCCTCACCGCGACGCTGTCGTGCGGGGTGAAGGTGTGGGGACACGACGGCGGCATCCCCGGATCGGTCTCGGTCGTGTCCTCGACGCCGGACGGACGGCACACCGCGGCGTTCAACTTCAACGCGGACTGGACGGGCGACACCACGGCCCTGATCGAGGCGGAGTACTGCGGCAAGGTGCCCGGCACGGTGTCCTCACCGGGACTGGACGTGAGCCGCTCGCGCTGACCGGAACCACGAAGGCTCCCGCCGGAGGTCGGTCCTCCGGCGGGAGCCTTCGCGCGTACGGGCCCGATCAGCCCTGGCAGACGCCGCGCTCGTAGTCGAACGTGGCGGTCGCCTTCGAGAACTGCCACTGCGGGGCGAGCAGCTTGGTGTCGAGCTGCTTGGCCGCCTCCGGGCTCTCCACGATGTACCCGAAGTCCTGGAGCCAGGACGGGTAGAGGTTCTTGGAACCGATGTAGAAGGCGGAGTCGTCCACGGAGACCAGCTTGTGGTGCTGCGCGTACGGATGCCCGTCGGCCCACTTGGCGCTGTCGGAGCTGCGGGCGGTGGCGAGCTGGAGGTTGCCGCACATCGCCGCCTTGGCGCCCTGCTGGCCGCCGGTGATCAGCGCCAGGCGGTTGCGCAGCAGATCGCTGATCTCGGACAGCGACTTGATCTGCGAGTAGCCACCGCTGCCGACGGCACCGCGGTTGGCCGGGTCGCTGACCACGATGCGGACCTTCACGCCGGCCGCCATCTTCGCCGCGATGGCGTCGTAGAGGCGGACGTCGTAGCGCGGCAGCGGCGGGCAGGTGGCGTTGAGGTCCTGCTGGGAGATCTCGACGTGCCTCTTCGCGCTGCCGACCAGCGCCCGCAGGGCGCTCTCCTCGGGGTTGACCGTGTCGTAGTCGCGGTCGGCGTTGGTGTTGTCGTGCAGACCCACGACGCACTTGGTGTCCGAGGCGCTCGGCAGGTCCGGGCGGAACGACGAGGAGGAGTCCTTGTCCTTGATGCCGACCCCGAGACCGCCGACGGCGATCACCGGCACCTTGCCCGTGGCGGCGGCCGCCTTGGGGTTGGCGTCCTTCTCCAGCGTCGGCATGCAGCCGGCGCCGTTGGACGAGGCGAACCACACGCTCGCGATGTTGCTCTTGTTCTCGCACGTCCAGGACCAGAGCGTGTCCAGATAGCGGCCCGCCGAGCCGGCGGCGGGGCCGGTCAGCGCGAGGTCGACGTCCGACACCGGGTGGGCCGTGTCGACGTAGTCGCCCTTCCAGCCGTTGATGCCACCGGTGACCGCCGACTCGCCGTCCACGACGAGAAGCTTGGAGTGGTTCCACGAGAACGCGGTCTTCGACGTGGTCATCGACGCGACATTCAGCGTGACATCACCGGCGGCCTTGCCCAGCTTGGAATTGAGCTCGTCACGGTATTTCGACGGCACCACATTCAAGTGGTAGACGGGAGCGGCGCCGACGAGTATCCGGACCTTCAGCTTGTTGCCGGATTCCGCGGAGGCTTTCAGACCGGCGACGATCGCGTCCTGGAACGCGCCGTCGGGGAAGGGCGCGAGCGTGGATATGTCGACCGTGCGCTTCGCCTTGGAGATGTTCTCGGTCATCTTGGCGAGCAGCCGCTTCGTACCGGGGCGCTCGGCGCACTTGTCGTCGCCCCAGCAGCCGGGGGTCTGCAGCAGCCAGTCCGTCGGGTCGGCGGCGGAGGCGTCCAGCTTGTTACCGCTGGTGCGCTCCCATACGTCGCCTTCGAGCCCCGGCGAGACCTGACGCAGCGTCTGCTCCACGGCGTCGAGGTGCGGGGTGCCCGAGCCGTCGGCGGAATCCGCCAGGGCCGGCGCTGCGGGCAGCACGGCGAGCGCTATGGCCGAGGCCGCCGCACTTCCTGCGAGACGGTTTAAACGGCGGAGCCGGTGGCGAGCCAATTTCGCATCCTTATCGAGGTGTCAAGTGGGTAACGCCCTGAATTTATCAGGGCCGAGGGAGTGCGCCGTCACTCGGCCGAAGGGTTCACCACCCCCGTCCGGCTGTCCGGAAAATCGTGCTTACGGGCCTTGACAATCACGGGAATCCCACACCGGGCGGCTCCGGGTAACCCCGAGAGCCCTCAGGGGCATTCGTACATCTCGCGTATGACCCGGCGCCCGGCCACCGGTCTTCGGATGTACGGCACACGGGCTCCTGGTCGGATGCCGGGCCGCCCTCCCCCGCCATAGCTTCTTGATCAGCGGCTGACCCGCCGTCGATCGACCCGAAGTGAGGCACACCATGTACGGCAAGGCATTCGCACCCGAATACCGGGGCTCGCTGGGTGATCTCTCGGTGAACGCCTCGCTGGAGGAGGTCCTGGAGACGGCCCTGACCAGACGCCGGGAGGCCGAACTCGGCGACGAGGCACTGGAGTCGGCGCACGCCGGGCTCGCCGTCGCCGAGGCGTACCGGCGGCTGGGCCGCGTCGCGGAGGCGGAGGCCGCGTGGAAGGCCAGCTACCGCGCGGCGCGGCGGGCCGGGGACCGCGGGGCGATGGCCTGGGCGGTGTGGAGCGGCGGAACCCTCGCCCGGCAGCGCGGCGCGCTCGCCCTGGCCTGGCGGTGGCTCTCCCTGGCCGCCGAACTCGCCGAGCAGGGCGGGGACATCGTGGCCCGCGGCTACTCCCTCGCCGGCCTCGCCGAGACGGGGCGGATACAGGGCGACTACCAGGCCGTCGGCGAACTGCACGAGAAGCTGCTCGCCGAGGCCAGACGGCGCGGCGAGGCCCGGCACACGGTGTGGGCGCTGGAGGGCATCGCGCAGATGCACCGCAACACCGGTTCGTACGACACCGCCCTGGCGATGTTCGAGGAAGCGGCCGCGATAGCCGGCGGAGCCGACGACGCCCGCGGCCGCGCCTGGGCCCTGCGGGGCATCGCGGACGTGCTGTCCGTGCGGGGCGAGACCGCGCGGGCCCTGGCGCTGCTGTCCGAGGCGGAGGCCACCTGCCGGCAGATGCGGCTGGTCAGCGCGCTGGCGTACAACCACAAGATGCGCGGCAACGTCCTCTTCCGCGCGGGGCGGTACGCGGAGGCCGAGGTCTGCTACAGCGGTGCCCTGGAGGAGTTCCGGGCCATGGACGAGCCGCGCGGCGCGGCACTCGCCCGGCTGGGGTGGGTCAAGGCCCGGGCCCGGCTGGGCCGCGACGCCGCGGAGACCTCCGCCGACCTCGACGAACTCCACCGCACGCTCGGTGCGATCGGCCTGCTGCACGCGCGGGACATGGTCGAGAAGGCGCGGGCCGAACTGGGCGTCCTGCCCACCAGCTGACGCCGCGGTCCGCACGCGCCCACCCGCACGCGCCAACAGGTCCACCACAGGAGAGAGAAGCCGCCATGACCACGCACGCCGGACCACGGACCACCGCGCCCCAGGCCCTCGCGCGCTGCCGGGCATCCGTCGAACCCGCCCTCAGGGCGGCCGTCGAGAGCCTGCACCCCCAGCCGCGCCGGATGGCGTCGTTCTCGCTCGGCTGGTGCGACGCCGACGGAACGCCGAGCGCGGGCCCCGGCGGCAAGGGGGTGCGGCAGGCACTCGCCGTCCTCGCCACCGAAGCGGCCGGGGCGCCCGCGGAGCAGGGCGTGGCCGCCGCCGTCGCCGTGGAGTTGATCCACACCTTCTCGCTGGTGCACGACGACATCATGGACGGCGACGAGCGGCGGCGGCACCGGGACACGGTGTGGAAGGCGTTCGGCACAGGCGCGGCGGTGCTGACCGGCGACGCGCTCTTCGCCCTCGGGGTGCAGACGCTGGCCAGGGCCGGTGGCTCACACGGAGCCGCGGCCGTGGGCCGGCTCGCCGAGGCCCTGGGCGATCTCGTCCACGGCCAGGCCGACGACCTGCTCTTCGAGTCCCGGCCGTGGACGGGGCCGGGGGCGGTCGGCATAGCCGAGTACCGGGCGATGGCGGACCGCAAGACCGGGGCCCTGCTCGGGTGCGCGATGGCGCTGGGCCCGGTGCTCGCGGGTGCCGCGCCGCCGGTGGTGGGGGCGTTGTCGGAGGCGGGACGGCGGCTGGGGCTGGCGTTCCAGGCGGTCGACGACCTGCTCGGGATCTGGGGCGACCCGCGGACCACGGGCAAGCCCGTCCACAGCGATCTGCGCCGCCGGAAGAAGACGCTGCCCGTGCTGGCCGCGGCGGCTCTGGACAGCACGGCGGCCGAGCGGCTCGCCGGGCTTCTCGGCTCGCCGGAGCCGCTGTCCACGGCGGACGCGGCCGCGGCTTCCGCGATCGTGGAAGCGGCGGGCGGGCGGGAGTTCACGATGGAGGAGGCCCGGCGGCAGGTGGCCGGGGCGTACGACTGCCTTGAGTCGGTGCGGCTGGTGGAGGGGGCGCGGGAGGAGCTCGTGGAATTGTGCGGGTATGTGCTGGAGCGGCGGGTGTGAGAGGGCGGGTTTGTTCCCCTTCCCCGCCCCTTCCCGGCTGCGTCTGATGTGTGGCTCCGCCGCGTGGGGGGCACGCGCGCCCAGGCCCCCGGCCGCGGGTTTCGTTGCCGCCTGCGGCGGAAGCGGTCTGCGGTCGCGTCCTCAAACTCCCCCAGCTACCTCCCCCAGACTCCGTCCGGGGGTGCCCCCAGAGGTGCCCCCAACGGGCGGGATATTCAGCCCGTCCGGCGATTGAGGACAACATGGCGAAGCCGTGTTGCGGACGACACCACCCGCACTCGACCGCCAACTCCAGCCACGAACCCGGCCTACCCCCGCCCCGCCGGCACCGGCAACGCCGCACCCTCGCACGTGATGTCGCGCGCCGGGAGGTTCCCCTTGAGGAGGTAGTCGTCCACGACGGAGTCGACGCACGCGCTCCCGTCCTGGTACTGCCCGTGGTCACCGCCGTCGACCGTGACCAGGCGTGAACCCCGGTACGCGCGGTGCGCTCGCTGCGCGCCCTCGTAGTGGGTCGCCGGGTCGTGGCGGCCGTTGAGCATCAGGATGGGCGGCAGGCCCTTGCCAGTGATCTTGGTCTGCGGCGCCTTGGACTCGGGCCAGTTCGCGCAGACAGCGGTGTAGGTGAGTGCCCGGGCCCCGGCGAGCGGGTACTTCGCGGCGTCCTTGGCCGCGCTCTTCACCCAGTGGCTCGTGTCGCGGTTCCAGGGGGTGTCGCTGCACGTCACCGAGAAGAACTCGGCGAAGAAGTCCGCGCTCGCGGACTGTCCGAACCCCTTGTCGATCATCGCCCGCTCATCGGCGGTCGCCTGGTCCCAGTGGTCGAGGACGGCGAGCGACTGCGCCAGGGCGGGGAAGTTGCTCCCCTTGTAGATCGCCGAGATGACGACGCTGTCGAGCCGGTTGGGGTCGATGACGGCCTTCCCGCCGGCGATCGGCAGCGGGTGGTCGCGCAGCGCGCCGCGCAGCTTCTCGTACTTCGCCCCGGCCTCGGCGGCGGTGCGCCCGAAGTGATAGGTGTCGTCGTACTTCGCGAGCCACGGCAGGAAGTCCTGCTCGAAGCGGCGCTGGAAGCTCAGCGGCTGCCCCTCCTCGTGCTCGGCCCAGGTGGCGGCGGCGTCGATGTTGCTGTCCAGCACGACGCGGTCGAGGCGCTGCGGGAACGCGGTCGCGTAGTAGGCGCCGATCACCGTGGCGTAGGACGGTCCGTAGTAGGAGACCTTCTTCTCGCCGAGCAGCGTGCGGTAGAGGTCCATGTCGTGGACGGTCTGGTCGGTGGTGATGTAGTTCATCAGGTCGCCGCTGCGTGCGCGGCAGCTGTCCACGAACTTGCGGGCGTTGTCCAGTTCGCGCTGCGCGGCGGCGGGCGAGCGGTCCCGGGAGTCGCCGTCGAAGTAGCTCTGGAACTCGGCGTCGGTCTCGCACCGCACCCGCGAGCTCTGCCCGACACCGCGCTGGTCGAAGCTCACCACGTCGTAGGCCGCGCCGAGGGAAGGCGAGTTCTTCACCAGGCTCGCCGGGCGCAGCAGCCCCTGCCCGCCCGGGCCGCCCGCGGCCATCATCAGCACGCCGCGTCGCTTCGCCGCGTCGCTCGCCCGCTGCCGGGACACCGCGATGGTGAGGTCCTCACCCGTGCCGGGGTGGTACCAGTCGCGGGGCACCTTCATCTGCGCGCACTCCAGCGAGCCGCCCGAACCGCAGGGCTGCCACGCGAGCTGCTGCGCGGTGTAGCGCTCCGGTACGGGCGGCGGCCCGGGGGTCCTCGCTGCCGCGGTGGCCGCCGGAAGCACCGCGGCGGCTATCGCCGTCGCCATCGCACCCGTCACGACGGAGCGGGTCAACCGCGACTTCCTGAACTCGAACATCGATCCTCCTGAGGCGTTTTTCCTACGCCTCGAATGCTCGCGCGCGGGAGGGCCGCGATCGATCCCACTGGTATCCGTTGTGGGGGTGGCACCAGCTACACCCCCTGACGGTCGGAGCGGGGGCGCTACTTGAGAAGGTTGACCTCCGGATACGCCGCCGACGGCCGGTCGAGCAGCGGGCTCGGCCTGCCGCGCAGCCGGCGGTCGAGGAAGGCGGCCACATAGTCCCTGGTGAGCGCGGTCGCGCGGGCGGCGTGGAGGGTGCCGAACGAGCCGGGTACGTCCTTCGGCGGGATCTGTGCGGGCATGCCGAAGCGCTCCACGATCCAGGGGACGTCGGTGAAGGTCATGTGGCCGCCGTCGGGCACGTCGAGCCAGCGCTTCCAGCCCGTCAGGTGGCTCCAGTTGCGCTCCCAGTCCCCCCTGGTGGCCTGGGCCCGGTGCGCGCCCATGAGGAGGACGGGCCGGTTCAGGCCCTTGGCGGGCGGCTCGGTGAAGAAGTCACCGTCGAGGTTGACCGCGGCGTCCACGCGCGGGTCGTCGCGCATGACCTGGACCGCACTCGCGCCGCCGATGGAGTGCCCCGCGACGGCGATCCGGTGCCGGTCGACGCGCAGCTCGCTGCGGGGGCCGGTGAGCCGGTCGAGCAGGAACCGGATGTCCTGGGCGCGGTTGCGGACGACGGCGGCCGGGTCCATCTTCTGGCAGATCAGGCAGGGTTCGACGCGACCGCCGGGGAACTCGACCGGCGCCTCGTAGGTGTGGTCGAGCGCGGCGACCGCGTAACCGCGGGAGGCCAGATCCTCGCCGAGCCCGGTGAGGGTCAGGCGGCTCATCCCGAAGCCGGGCGAGAGGACGACCAGCGGCCGGGCCACCGGCGCGGGGCGCGCGCCGGCGACCGCGTGGGTCCGGACACCGGCCAGCGCCTCGCTGCCCAGCATCGCCTTCGACAGGGCGGGCGACATGTACGGCGCCGGGGTCTCCCGGGACGGCAGGGCCGGATACCAGAGCGAGACCATGAGTTCACGGTGGCCCGCGGCGGGCTTCCAGGGATCGGTACGCGAGGTGTCGACCAGGTGCAGGGTCTTCGTGCCCAGCGGCTGCCGCGTCGTCGGCGCGGGCGTCTCGACGGCGGACCTGCCCGGCGCGTCCGCCGCGGCGGCCGGCACGGAGGGCGCGGCGAAGGCCAGCAGGAGCGCGGCCGCCACGAAGGACCGCCGTGATGTCTTCCGGTTCGGAAGAGAGGCTCTTCTCAACATGATCAACACCGTACGGACCCCGGAGCGCCCCGGCCGGACCGGGTCCCGCTGCCCGGAGCGGACCGGGCTCCGGGGCGCGCGGCGCGTGACGAACAGCGAGCCGCGGTCGCGCGAGCGGCGAGCGGCGAGCGGCGAGCGGCGAGCGAGGGTTTCAGTGCGCGATGTTGTCGATCAGCTCACGCGCGCCCTGGCGCAGCAGGGCGACCGCCACCGAGGTGCCGAGTGTGGCGGGGTCGAGGGGCCCGGCCCACTCGTGGGCGTTGAGGACCGTCTTGCCGTCGGGGGTGAACACCCTTGCCCGCAGCGAAAGATCACCGCTGCGTTCGGCCCGCGCGTACCCGGCGATGGGGCTGTTGCAGTGGCCCTGGAGGACGTGGAGGAACATCCGCTCCGCGGTGGCCTCGCGGTAGGTGGCGGGGTCACCGAGACCGCTGACGGTGTCGATGACCGAGGTATCACCCTCGCGGCACTGGAGCGCCAGGACACCCGCGCCGACCGGCGGGCACATCGTGTCGACCGACAGGATCTCGCTGATCACATCGGCGCGGCCGATGCGCTCCAGTCCGGAGACGGCGAGCAGCAGGGCGTCGGCGTCGCCCGCGGCGAGCTTCTCCAGGCGCCTGTTGGCGTTGCCGCGCATCGGTTCGCACTCGAGGTGCGGGTGGGAGGCGGCGAGTTGGGCGGTACGGCGCACGGAGGAGGTGCCGACGCGGGTGCCCGCGGGCAGCTCGTCCAGGGTGAGGCCGCCGGGGTGGACGAGCGCGTCGCGGATGTCGTCGCGCTTGAGGAAGGCAGCGAACATCGTGCCCGCGGGGAGCGGCCGGTCGGCGGGGATGTCCTTGACGCAGTGCACCGCGAGGTCGGCCTCACCGGCGAGGAGGGCGGCGTCGACCTCCTTGGTGAACGCCCCCTTCCCCTCCACCTGCGAGAGGTCACCCATCCATTTGTCGCCGGTCGTTCTGACGGGGACGACGTCGGTACGGATGCCGGGATGGAGCGCGGCCAGCTCGGCCCGGACGCGCTCCACCTGTGCCAGGGCCATGGGTGAGTCGCGGGAGACGATACGGATCAGTTCAGGGGCGGACATGTCGCCCACCATAGACCGTAGGAGGCGCGCGCCGCCGACCGGTCTTGACGGCCATCTGACTGGTGTGGCAAGGGATTTGACGGAGTCGCGCGGACGTACGATGCGATCACCTGTGCGCGAGCCACCGGTCGCATCAGTCACATCGGTCGCGTCGTATCGGTGGCATCAGTCGGCTCGGTGGCATCAGCCGGCCGGAGCTCCGCGCGCCACCACCTGCCTCTCCTCTATCTCTTCTCGGACTGTCTATCTCTTCTCGGAGTCCTCGAAATCCTGGAAGTCGAAGCCCGGGGCCACCACGCACGAGACCAGCACCGGTTCGTCTCCTGCCGGTTCCGCGGACTGCCAGTGGCCTCCGGGGACCAGGAACTGCGGCCGCTCGCCCCGGTCGACCGCGACTCCCAGCACGGCCTCGACGGTCCCGTCCTCGCCCGGGGTCTTCCCCTCCCCTCCCAGCCTGATCCGCAGCGGGCCCCCCGTGTGCCACAGCCAGAGCTCGTCCGACCGCACCCGGTGCCAGCGCGATGTCTCGCCGGGGTGCAGCAGATAGTAGATGCCCGTCGCGTACGCCCTCGGGCCGCCGTATCCGTCGGGGAAGGCTTCGGCCGTGGTCCGCCACGTCTCGCGATACCAGCCGCCCTCGACATGCGCCCGGAGGCCGAGGGCCTCGACGAGCCCGGAGATGTCCGCCATCGTCATCCTTTCTCTGCCACGTCACTTCTCTGCCACGTCACTGTCACGCCCGCCCGGGGGCTCCTTGCCCCCCGCCCCGCCCGGCCTCACTTGTCGGGCTCGCCCTTCACCGAGTCCGAGGCGATCAACACGGCCACGCCCAGCACAGCGAGCACGATGCCCGCGTATATCTCGTACCCCTTGAGGAATCCGATGTAGCGCACGACGCCCCAGAGCCGGAGCCAGCCGGTCCATTCATGGACGATGGTGCTGATGCCCGCGATGAGGAGAGTGGCTCCGACGCCCTCCAGCAATTTCTTCATGACCACGATCCTCCCGCCGTCCGACGGCCCGGACATCGCCCGGAGGTCGACGGCCCAGGGCCGGAGGTAGCGGGTTCGCCGGGACCGTTCCGACCAAAGTATGCGGTCGTGCGACTTAGGTCGCGGGCCGCTGTCCGGCACCCCCGCGAGGACCTGCCGCTCAGTAGATTTGTGCGCATGAACGGCGAGCGAGCACAAGACATGATCCAGCCGGACGCGGCCTATCCGTGGCTGCTGCCGTCCGCGGTCATGGAGCCGCGGGCGGGCGGCGGGCGGGCGCGGCGGACCGCGCGCGACTGGGCCGTCGACATCGTGTGCCTCGCCTTCGCCGCTCTCTTCGGGCTGCTGGTGGCGGACGACGCGCGGGCGGCCGCCCAGGTGTCGGACGGGGCACTCCTCGCCGATCAGATAGTGGGGGCCGCGGCCTGCACGGCGCTGTGGCTGCGGCGGCGGTGGCCCACCGAGCTGGCCGTTGCGCTGTCGGTGGTGAGCGCCATGACACCGTGCGCGGCGGGGGCGCTGCTGGTGGCCGTGTTCAGCGTGGCGGTGCACCGGCCGTTCCGCCCGGTGGCGGTGGCGGGCGGGCTGGCGCTGATCAGCCAGCCGGTCCAGGCCGTCGTCCGCCCGGATCCCGGGCTGGGGTTCATGGGAGCCTCCGCGATCGGGGGGCTGCTGGTCCTCACCATGATCGGCTGGGGCATGTTCGTGCGGTCCCGCCGGCAGCTGGTGCTGTCGCTGCGCGAGCGCGCCGTGCGCGCGGAGGCCGAGGCCGAGCTGCGGGCCGAGCGGGCCCAGCGCCTCGCGCGGGAGAGCATCGCGCGGGAGATGCACGATGTGCTCGCGCACCGGCTGTCCCTGTTGTGCGTGCACGCGGGCGCCCTGGAATACCGGCCGGACGCGCCCCCCGCCGAGCTGGCGCGCGCCACCGGGGTGATCCGCAGCAGCGCGCACCAGGCGTTGCAGGATCTGCGGGAGGTGATCGGTGTGCTGCGGGCTCCCGAGGGCGCCGCCGCCTCCGCGGGCGCGCCCGGCGCCGAGTCCGGGCCGGAGGGCGACCGGCCGCAGCCGACCCTCGCGGCGCTGGAGGAGTTGCTGGAGGAGTCCCGGCAGGCGGGCATGGCCGTCCGTCTCGATCAGCAGGTGGCCGATCCGCAGCGGGTGCCCGCGGCCACGGGCCGTACGGTCTACCGGATAGTTCAGGAGGCCCTGACCAACGCCCGGAAGCACGCCCCGGGCGCGGAGGTGGGCGTGGCCGTCGGAGGCTCGCCGGACGAGGGGCTCACCGTGGTGGTCACCAATCCGCCCGGGTCGGCCGAGGGTTCGACGGTGCCCGGTTCCGGGCAGGGGCTCATAGGTCTCACCGAGCGCGCCACCCTCGCCGGCGGCCGGCTCGAGCACGGGCCCGCACCCGACGGCGGCTTCCGGGTCCACGGCTGGCTACCGTGGCCGGTATGACCACCGCACCGCCGCCCCGGCCGATCCGTGTCCTGCTCGTCGACGACGACCCGCTCGTCCGGGCCGGGCTGTCGTTCATGCTGGGCGGGCCGGCGGACATAGAGATCGTCGGCGAGGCGGCCGACGGCACCGAGGTGGCCGGCCTCGTCGACCGGCTCTCGCCCGATGTGGTGCTGATGGACATCCGCATGCCGTCGATGGACGGCCTGGCCGCCACCGAGCTGCTGCGGGGCCGGGAGCACGCGCCGGAGGTCATCGTGCTCACCACGTTCAACGCGGACGAGCAGGTGTTGCGCGCCCTGCGGGCGGGCGCCGCCGGGTTCGTCCTCAAGGACACCCCGCCCGCGGAGATCGTCGAGGCGGTGCGCCGCGTCGCGTCGGGGGTGCCGGTGCTCTCCCCCACCGTGACCCGCCAACTGATCGCCAAAGTAACGGGTGGTGAGCAGGCGGACACTCACAGCAGTGAGGCGCGGGGCAAGTTGGCTTTGCTGAACGAGCGGGAGCGGGAGGTGGCGGCCGCCGTGGGGCGCGGGCAGTCCAACGCGGAGATCGCTGGCGCGCTGTATATGAGCGTGGCCACGGTCAAGACCCATGTCTCCCGCATCCTGACGAAGCTCGGTCTCAACAACCGGGTCCAGATCGCCCTGCTCGCCCACGACGCCGACCGGTCCGGCACGGTCTGAGGCCGTCAGGGCCCGCCCCGGGCCGGGGGCTCCGGGCCCTTGCATCCGGAGGGCCGTGTTGCCCAACCGCCTGGGAACCTACATCGGGCCGTGCGGCGGCTGTTACAAAACAGCAGGGAAACGGCAGGTGGCGGGTCATAGGATCGAACTCTCGATCAGGGGGTGGTCAGTTCCCCTCCCCATCGCGTTCGACTGTTTGATCACCACGCGCTCTTGGCGCAGGAGAGTAGGGGGATACCTGTGCCAGGGCACATACCGCGTCGCCGAGTGCTTCAGGTCGCCGGCGGGGGCCTTGTCGTCGGAGCGGGTGCCGTGGGCGCCTGGCAGTGGCTGGCTCCCGAGGTCAAGAAGACCGGCACGGACGGCGGCGCCCCGGTGCGTGCCGCGAAGACGTCGACGTCCGCGTCGTTCGTCCATGTGATCGCCCACCCCGACGACTCGCTCTACTTCATGAACCCGGAGCTGGAGCAGTCCATACTCAGCGGCGCGCCCGCCGTGACCGTGTGCCTGACCGGCGGTGAGTCCGACGGCCGCAACGCGCTCTCCAAGACCCGTGGCTATGAGCACATGCCGATGAAGCGGCCGGAGTTCGTCCGCGCGCGGATCAACGGCTTCCGTGAGGCCACGGCCCAGATGGCCACCGGCAACTCCCTCAGCCCCTGGGATGTGGAGACCCTGCGTCTCGTGCCCGGCTTCGAGGTCGAGCTGCAGACGCTGCGCGCGGCCCCCCATGTCCAGATGATTTTCGTGGAGCTGATCGAGGCGCGGTCGCTGCGCTACCCGCACAAGGACAGCCTGCGCGGTCTGTGGCTCGGGGCGACGCCCAAGCTGACCACGCTCACGCCGACGGCGAGCCCGGTCACCCGCACCTACCAGTACGGGCGCCGGCAGCTGATCGACACGCTCGCCGCCGTCTTCGAGCGCTATCAGCCGACCGTGGTCCGCACCCTCGACCCGAACCCCGCGCACCTGGCGAAGCAGCCGGATTACCGCAACACCCCGCCGGTGCTTCAGGGCATCTACAGCCACGACCACCAGGACCACACCACCTCCGCCTTCTTCGCCCAGGCCGCCCTCGCGGAGTACTGGGGCCGCAAGCACTCCCGGCCCACCGCCGTCGAGAGCTACGTCGGCTACGAGGTCGACGTGCTCCGCAGCAATCTCGACAAGGCCACCACCGACCGCAAGATCACCTTCCTCGACATCTACGGCTGGGCCGACCACGGCAAGAACTGCGGGGACCCCGCGGGCTGCGGCGACCGTAAGGTCGGCAATCTGTCCGCCACCAAATACCACGGCTGGTCGAGCAATTGCCGCCACCGCGCTCCCGGCACCATGCGCTGGGTGCAGCCGCTGCCCGACGGCCGGCTCGCCGCCTTCGGGATCCTCGACGGCGCCGCGCAGTGCTGGACCGAGCGCAAGGCGGGCAGCGGCATCTGGTCCGCGCCCGTCGCGGTCGGCGGCAGCATGCTGGAGGGCCAGATAGAGGTCGTGCGGCACCAGGACGGCTCGCTCCAGCTGTTCTCCGTGCGCACCGTGCTCCCCGTGAACGACAAGCCCCACCGCCGCGAGGTCGTCACCGCCCTCCAGACCGGCAAGGGCCCCGGCGGCGCCCCGGCGTTCGGCCCCTGGCAGTCGCTCGACTCCCCCGAGGACGACCCCCGTCGCTCGATGGAGGTGGGCTACCCGGTCGCGGTCGTGGGCAAGGACGGCACCGTCTTCGTCTTCGTCCGCGACTACGACGGCGGCATCAGCTTCCGCAGCGGCACCGGCGGCAACGGCTGGACGGGCTGGACCGCGCTGCCGCCGGCCGGGCCGCGGACGAGGCTGGAGGACGGCCTGGACGCCGTCCTCGACGGCGCCGGGCGGATCCACGTCGTCGCCGCCGACACCAAGACCGTCCACCACTGGATGTCCCAGAGCCCGGACGGGCCGCCGCAGCCGGCCGCCCCGACGCGGCTGCCCGCCACGACCGGCCCGCTGACCCTGGCCCCCCTGACCGGCGGTGGCATCCGCGTGGCCATGCGCCAGCCGGACACCTCCCGCATAGTCGTCGCCGACCGGCTGACGGACAGCTGGAAGGTCTCCGCGGAGTGCGCCTCGATCAGCGGCTACGGCCGCGTCGCGCTCGCCCAGGCGGGCACCGCGACGGTGCTCGCCGCGCGGGACGGCAAGGGCCTCGTCCGGCTGTCGGCCGGTTCGGGCCGCCCCGGCCCCTGGGCGGACGAAGGCATACCGCACCGTGGCATGACCGGCATGACCCAGGACGCCAAGGGCCGTACGGTCGCCGTCGTCCTCGGCATGGACGGCAGGCTCAGCAGCGCCCGGCACACGGGCTCGGGCAAGTCCGCGTTCACGGACTGGCTCTCGCACGACGGCACGACCCAGGCCGACCTGGAGTCGTGACCCCGGCGCCCGGGGCGGGCTTGTCGCGGATGCCGCGGCAAGCCCGTTTCGCGTTCATGACCAGCGCCCTACGCCCCCTGGCGGGCCCGCAGGTGGTCCGCCATCAGCGTGTTGAGTGCCTTCTGGTGCGCGGCCAGGTAGAAGTGACCGCCCGGGTAGACATGGAAGTCGAAGGGGCCCTCGGTGTGCTCGGCCCACGCCCGGGCCTCCTCCAGGGTCACCTTGGGGTCGTCGTCACCGGTCAGCGCGGTCACCGGGCAGTGCAGCGGCTCCCCCGGCTCATAGGTGTAGGTCTCCGCGGCGTGGTAGTCGGCGCGGATCGCCGGGAGGACCATGCGCAGGATCTCCTCGTCGCCGAGGAGCTGGGTGTCGGTGCCGCTCAGCCCCTTCAGCTCGGCGATCAGGCCGTCGTCGTCCCGCTGGTGCACGGTCTCGTGCCGGGGCCTGGACGGCGCGCGGCGGGCGGAGGCGAAGAGTCCGGCGAGGACGATGCCCTTCTCCCGCTCGAAGCGCCGGGCGACCTCGAAGCCCAGTGTGGCGCCCATGCTGTGCCCGAAGAACGCCAACGGCCGGTCGGCCCACGGGAGGAGCGCGGCGAAGACCCGGTCGGCGAGCTCGGGGATGTTGTCGATGAGCGGCTCCGTACGGCGGTCCTGGCGGCCGGGGTACTGAAGGCAGATGACGTCGATGTCGGCCGGCATGGCCTGCGACACGGGGAAGTAGAAGCTCGCCGAACCACCGGCGTGGGGCAGGCAGACCAGCCGGGTGGCGGCGTCCGGGCGCGGGTGGAACCTGCGGACCCACAGGCCGTTGTCCTCGGGGTTGTCGATCACGGTCGGTCGTTCCTTCCAACGGAAATTCGACATACGGAGCAAGCGTGAGCAAGGTGACGAACAGCCGTGGGCGGCAGGGACCTTGCGGCCCCCGCCGCCCACGGTCACCCGGCCACCTTATGACGCGAGGACGTCCTGCTTGATGATGCGTTCGATGTTCCGTTCGGCAAGTGCGGTAATGGTCACAAAGGGGTTGACACCGATGGAACCGGGGATGAGCGCCCCGTCGTTGACATAGAGGTTGGGGTAGCCGGTGACGCGGCCGTAGAGGTCGGTGGCCTTGCCGAGGACGCAGCCGCCGAGCGGGTGGTAGCAGAAGTCGTCGGCGAACGCCTTGAGCTGGGAGCCGAAGAGGTCGTAGCGGTAGACGGTGCCGTTGGCCTTGTTGATCCGGTCGAAGAGGGACTTCGCGGCATTGACGGCGGGCGCGTTCTGGTCCCGCGTCCAGCGCAGGAGGGCCCGGTCGGTGGCCTTGTCGTAGACGAAGGTGCCGCGCTCGGGGTTCTTGGTGATGGCGAGGTAGAGGCTGACCCAGGTCTCGAGGCCCGCCGGCATGGGCGCTATCTCCGCGAAGACCGGGGCGGCCGCGTTGTCCCAGTCGTTGATGCCGAGCGCGGGGATCGAGGACTGGTGGGCGCCGGTGGTGTCCCAGATGTGGTTGGCGCGGGCGGTCATGATGTTGCCGTTGGGGCCCCACCCGGCGCCGACCTCGGCGCTGAGGTCGGGCAGGGCGCCGGTGTCCCGGGCCCGTACGAGCAGTTCGGTGGAGCCCAGGCTGCCCGCGCCGAGGAAGAGATGGCGGCAGGTGATCCGCTTGCGGGCGAGCACCTTGCCGTAGGCATCGGCCTGTTCGACCGTCAGGACGTACTTGCCGTCGGACTGCCTGCCGATCGCCCGGACGGTGTGCAGGGCCTCGATGGTGACCTTGCCGGTGCCGAGGGCGGCCGCCAGATAGCTCTTGTCCAGGCTCCGCTTGCCGTGGTTGTTGCCGTAGATGACCTCGGTGGCGAGCGCCGACTTCGGCACCTCCCCGGCCGCCTCGCGCTGCATGTAGGGGAAGTCGTAGACATTGGGCACGAAGGTGGTGCCCAGCCCCGCCCGGCGCGCGTGCTCGCGCGAGACCCGGGCGAACTTGTAATACTCGGACTTCTCGAACCAGTCCGGGTCGATGTGGTTGACCCCGAGCGCGCTGTCGGCGCGCGGGAAGTAGCGGTCGTACATCTCGCCCGAGTCGACCTGCGGCAGCACCTCTTCGAAGTAGGCGCGGGACGGGCGTACGGCCATGCCGCCGTTGACCAGCGAGCCGCCTCCCACGCCGCGCCCGACGTAGACGGACATGTCGCTGTACTCGACCCGGTCCAGGACACCCGCGTAGGGCTCGATGTCACGGTTGATGACGTCCAGCCAGAGGAAGGAGCCCAGCGGGGCCTTGGTGCGGTTGCGGAACCAGCTGGAGCGCTTGTCGGGCGCGAGCATGGTGTTGAAGATCTTGCCGTCTGGGCCCGGCTGGTTCCACAGCTGGCCCATCTCCAGCATCAGCGTGGGCACTCCGGCCTCGCCGAGGCGCAGGGCGGAGACGGCGGCGCCGTAGCCGGTGCCGATCACCACGGCCGGTACGTACGCGCCGTCGGTGGCCGTGGCCGCGGCGGCGCGCGTCGCGGTGGTGATGGTGGTCGCCCCGGCCATGGCGGCGGCGCCGAGGGCGGCCATGCCGAGCAGGCGGCGCCGCGAGAGGGGCTGGTTCAATGCGCTGTTCATGAGTGACCTTTCGTACGGGTGACAGTGGTGGGGGCCGCCGGGGCACCGTCTGAGGGTGCGGCCGAGGCGTCCGGCAAGAGGTGGGCCAGGGCGGCGAGTTCGCCCCTGCCCGCCACGTCGAGCTTCCGGTAAGCGTGGGTCAGGTGTTTCTCCACCGCCCGGGAGCTCACCTCCAGGAGCTCGGCGATGTCCCGGTTCGACACCCCGTGCGCGGCGAGCCCGGCGACCTTGCGTTCGCTCCGGGTGAGGGACTCGATCGCGACGGGGGCCACCGGGCTGGCCATGGCGCGCAGTTCGCGGGCCGCCAGGTCCGCGAGCCAGGGCATCCCGCCGGCGAGGGCCTGCTCGCGGCCGCTGCGCAGGTGGGTCTCGGCCTCCGGCCGGCCGCCGGCCCGCAGCCGGCGGCCGAGCAGGACGGCCGTGCGGGCGCGCTCCAGGCCGTTGACGGACCCCTCCAGGATGGCGAGGGACTCGCGGAGCAGGGCGATGCCCCGCTCGCCCTGGGTGACGGCCCCGCGCATCCGCTGGGCGCGGCCGATGGCCACGGGGCTCCCCCAGGCGGCCGCCCGCGCGCACTCCTCCTCCAGCAGATCCCTGGCCAGGGCGGGGTGTCCCATCCGGTAGTGCAGCCCGGCGGCCCAGGAACGCCAGGGGAAGACGGCGGGGTTGCGCCAGTCGGCGCGTTCGGCGGACCGGCCCCACTCCAGGATGTGCTCCAGCGCCGTGGGCAGATCGCCGGACACGACCGCCATCGAGCCGCGGACGAGGTGCAGGGAGGACGGCTGGTTCCCCTGCCGTACGCCGTCGCGGCGGTAGGCCAGCAGCCTCCGGGCCAGGGCCGTGTCCCGGCTCTCGATGGCGACCATGACGATGCCGACGAGCGACTGGAGCGTCGCCCACTCGGTCACGCCCAGGGCGAGCGCCTCGTCGGCCTGGGCCCGCGCCTCCGCCAGGCGGCCCTGTGCGAGCAGCACATGGGCGAGTTCGACGCTGATCACCGCGCGGGGCACGGTGGTGCTCTCCCTGCGGGCCCGTTCCTGGGCGGTGTGCAGCCAGGGCCCGATGGTGCCGACGGAGTCGGCGGCGATCAGGACGTGCGTGAGCAACGGCAGGGCGGTGTACGCGTGGTCGGGGGCGGCGGGCTCGTACTGCAGGAGGCGGTGGGCGAGCCGGGCGGCCTCCGCCGCGGACGTGCCCTGGGCCATGGTCGCGCCGTGCAGCAGTACGGTGACCAGTTCGCGCTCGGCGGCGGTGTCCAGGGAGGGGTCAGGTCCCAGGGAGCGCAGCCGTTCGGCGCTGGCGCGCAGCTGCCCCGGCGTCACCACCTCGACGTGGCGCAGCCGGGCCTCGAGCCGTAGCGCGGGCTCGCGGTCCTCGTCGGCGGGCCGCCCGGACGTGCCCAGTTCGTCGGCGAGTTCGCGGACCGCCTCGACGGAGGGCAGCGGGACGCCGCCGAGCTGGGACGGCGGGATGCGCGCGGCGGCCAGGGCGCGCTGCCGGGGCGCGGGGATGAGGTCCAGCGCCTGGAAGACGTGCCGGATCGCGGCGGCCGGGTCGAAGGCGCGCTCGGCGGCGGCGAGGTCGACGAGGAGCGCGGCCCGCTGCGGCTCGTCCGGCGCGCTGCCCAGCAGGGCCCGGCGCAGGCACCGGGCGGCGTCCTCGTGGGCCCCGCGGTGCAGGGCGGCCGTGGCGGCGGCGCGCAGCACCTCCAGGGCCCAGTCCTCCTGGCACGAGGGCGCGGCCAGAAGGTGGGCGGCGGCCTCCTCGGCGGGGTACCCGGCGCAGTGCAGGAGGAGCGCGGCGCGGACGTGGTGCTCCTCCTGCTCCGCCGGGCTCAGCAGGTCCTCGGCGGCGTCGCGTACGGCCCGGTGCACGAAGCGGGGTTCGGAGCCGGCCGTCAGCAGCCCGAGCCTGCACAGGGCCCGCAGGGCGGTGTCGCGGCCGGTCGGGTCGAGGCCGGCGAGCCGGCCGGTGAGCTCCGGGGCGGTGCGGGTGCCGAGGACGGCCAGCACCTCGGCCAGGGCGCGTACGGGCCGGGGCTGGGCGCGCAGCGCGACGGCGAGGCGCTCGCGCAGCGCCGGCAGCGGCGCCTCGGCCAGGGCCGTGGCCGAGGCGGCGTCCGGCTCGCCCTCCCCGGCGGTGGCGTCGATCAGGGCGGTGAGGAACATCGGGTTGCCGCCGCTGATTTCCTGACAAGCAGTCACATAGGCGGATGTGCCCGCCCGGCCGTGGCGGGCGGCCACGAGCTCGGCGGTGCTCTCCCGCCCGAGCGGCGCCGGGCGCAGGACGTGGGCGGCGCTGTCGACGATCTCGTGGACCCGCGGCTCCTCGGCACGGGGCTCGCCCTCGCGCAGGGTGACGACGGCAGTGATCCGGAGGTGGTTGATCCGGCGGGCGAGTCGGCCGAGCCAGCGCAGGGACTGCGGATCGGCCCACTGGAGATCGTCGACGAGCAGCAGCAGGGGCTGCCGTTCGCTGTGCCGGACGGTGAGGGCGAGAAGTTCGCCGTAGTGCCCGCCCTCGGGCGGTTCCGGCTGGAGGGGGTCGAGGAGCTGGCCGGTCACGCCGAAGGGGAAGTCCGTCTCCATGGGGGCCGCGCTGGCGGTCAGTACGCGCGTCCCGGACCGTTCGGCGAGGGGCGGCAGGGCGCGCAGCAGGGCGGTTCTGCCGATGCCGATGCCACCGGCGACGACGATCAGCGAGCCGCTGCCCCGGGCGGCGTCCCGCATCGCCCCGATGATGAGGTCCAGCTCTCGCTGCCGGTCGAGCAGTCGCCGGTCGGGCACGGGCGTCATCGGGTCTTCCTCCCTAAGGGCCCCAGGACGCGGGCCAGTTCGGTCCGGCGGGTGATGCCCAGCTTGCGGTACGCCTTGGTCAGGTGCAGTTCCACGGTGCGCAGGGTCACCGAGAGCTCGGCGGCGATGGCGCGGTTGGTCATGCCGCGCGCGGCGAGGACCGCCACGCGCAGCTCGGCGTCGGTCAGCCCGCGGCCGGAGGGGATCTCCTCCTGGGGGGCGGCCGCGGGGACGGCGGGGGCCTGGGCGGTCCGGAAGGCCACTTCCGCGACGTAGCGCATCGCCCGGTCGACGTCGTCGGGCGCGCCCCAGGCACGGGTGAGGCGGCGCTCCTCGGCCAGCAGGTCGGCGGCCGGCCCGCCGCGCGCGGCGGGGCCGTGGGCCGCGGCGGCGGCCGAACGCCAGGGCAGCAGGACGGGGTTGGCGACCTGCCGGGCGAGCAGCAGGCGGCCGCACTCCAGCAGGTCCGCCAGCGCCGGGCCGCCGCGGCCGCCCGCGAGCCGCACCCGGCCGCGCGCGTAGAGCAGATAGGCCCAGGCCAGGCCGCCCTCCGCACCGGCCGGGCGGACCCCTTCGACCGCGCGCTCGGCGGTCGCGACATCGCCCAGCGCCAGATGGGCGAGTGCCCGGAGTCCGGCGGGGGCGGGTGCCATCAAGGGGTGCCAGCAGTGGGGCGGCATGACGTGCTGGAGGCGGTCGAGGAAGGTGACGGCCTCCTCGGGTCTGCCCTGGTGGAGCGCGGCCTGCGTCTCGACGATCAGGGCGAGCCCGACGGTCGGGCGGGCGCCGGAGCGCTGTGCGCGCACCAGGACCGCGTCCAGCGCGGCCTGCGCCTCGGCGAAGTCGCCGGTGAGGAGCAGGGCGTGGCAGGCGGCCAGTTGGGCGGCCGGCGGGGCTGCATCCCTGGCGTCGGGGGCGAGGGCGGCACGGGCCAGGGAGCGGGTGCGCGCGATGTCCTGGCCACGCAGGGCGCAGTGCCAGGCCGCGACACCGGCTTCGGCCGGTTCCGCGGGCAGATCGGGCAGGGCGGCCATGGCGGGCCGGTCCAGCTCGGGTTCGGCGCCCTGCTGGCTGTGTTCGGCGAGCCAGTACAGCGCCCGCAGCGCGGCCCGGTCCTGTGTGCTCACATCCGTACCGTCGAGGATGCGGGCGATCAGCGGCTGGGCGGACACCACGTCGCCGCGGGCCACGAGGAGGCCGGCGGCCTCGACCCACGAGGGGCCCGCGCCGGCGTCGGCCCGGGTGAGCAGGGCGCTGCGCAGGTGCCGGTCCGAGACGGCGGGCGAGCTGGGGAGCACGACGGCGCTCAGCTCGACGAAGAGCTTCGCCCGCGCGGCCGGTGCCATGGGCTCGCGCAGCGCGCGGTGCAGCAGCCGGCCCGCCGCGCGCAGGTCTCCGGCGGCGTGGCAGCGGGCGGCCTCCCGGCGCAGGGCGTCCACGGCCCAGGGGGCGCCGATGACGTGGGCGGCGAGCAGCATCCTGGTCAGCACGCCGTCGGGGAGCGCGGCCCGGTGGGCGTGCCGGGCGGCACGGGCGTAGAGCGACTCGCGCCGCTCCGCGCCGAGCCCGGCGAGCACCGCCTCGGCGGCCCGCGGTTCGCGGAAGGCGGGCCGGTCGCCGTCGGTGAGCAGGCCGGTCCCGGCCAGCCGGCCCACGGCACGGGCGGTGTCGGTGCCGCCGGGGTCCGTCAGCGCGGCGATCATGTCGGGGGTGCCGTCCCGTCCGCAGACGGCGATGGCCCGCAGGACGTCGAGGAGTTCGGCGGGGAGGGCGGCCGCCGTCCTGGCCGCGCGTTCCCGGAACGCTTCGGCGACGCTGTCGGCGAGGTGCGGCAGGTGGTCGGCCGCGGGCCGCCAGCCGTGCCGGGCGAACCGCCCGGCCACCGTGCGCAGCAGGGCGGGGTTGCCGCCGACGGCATGGGCGGCGGCCGTGCCGAAGACCGGATCGACCGGCGATCCGTAGGCCCGGGTGAGGAGTTCGGTCACCCCGGCGGGGGACAGCGGGGCCGGGGTGAGGGTGTGGCGGACGACGGTGCGCCCGGTGGCGAGCGAGCCGGGCTCCAGCGGGTCGTGGGTGCCGTCGGCGGGGACGCCGCCGCGGGTGGTCAGCAGCATCATCGGGGCGCCCGAGAGCCGGCGGGCCAGGGCCCGCAGCCAGCGCCACGAGTGCGGATCGGCCCACTGGGCGTCGTCCAGGGCGACGAGCAGGGGCTGTTCGCGGGCCGCGGCGAGGAAGGCGCGGCACAGCGCCGGTACGAGGACGGTCTCGTCCGCGCCGGACGGCGGTGCGGCCCCGGGCCGCCCGAGGGCGGCGAGGAGCTGGTCGGCGACGCCGTAGCGCAGCGCGGATTCCTCCCACGACGCGTGGGCGGTGACGGCCCGGACCCCTCTCCGCCCGGCGAGCGTGACCGCCTGGTTCAGCAGGGCGCTGCGGCCGCTGCCGGGTCCCCCCTCGATCTCGACGAGGGCGGACGGGCCGTCGCGCAGTCCGCTCAGCAGGTCGCGCAGCAGCTCCTGTTCGCGGTCCCGCTCGACGAGCTCCGTCCCCCCGTGTCCGTCCCAGTGGCCGGTGTTCCCTTGTGTCACCCGCGGCGCTCCTAGTTGCTCGCGACGCGGGTGCCGGCCGGTGAGTGCCGCGGTCCGTCGGGTGCGTGGCGGCCCGGGCGGTAGGGGGTGCCGAGGGAGGAGGGCAGGTCGGCGCGGCCGCGGACGTCGAGCTTGCGGTAGACGTTCGTCAGGTGGGCCTCGACGGTGCGGAGGCTGATGAAGAGGGTGGCGGCGATCTCCTTGTTGGTGACACCGCGCCGGGCGAGCTCGGCGACGCGGCGCTCGCTCTCGGTCAGGGAGTCGACCGGGCTGGCGGCAAGCCGGGACATCCGGCCGCCCGCCGCGACGAGCAGGTCCCGGGCGCGGGCGGCGAGCATGTGGTAGCCGCAGCCGGTGGCGAGTTCGACGGTGCGGCGCAGGTGGCGGCGCGCGTCGGGGGTCGCGTCGTGCCGCAGGAGCTCGCAGCCGAGCTGGTATTCGGCCTTGGCGCGGTCGAGGCGGGCCGGGGAGGCGGCCAGGGCGTCCACGGCCTCGACGAGCAGGTCCAGCCGGGCGCGGCCGTCGGCGACGACACCGGCGGCGATCAGCCCGAGGCCGACGGCGCGCGGGGTTCCCCAGCGGCGTGCGGCCTCCTGTGAGCGTTCGGCGAGGTCCGCTGCGGCCTTGGTGCGGCCCTGGCGCACGAGGGTGGTGACGGCGGGCAGCCACCACGGGGCGAGGACCGGGTTGCCGATGCCCGCCGCCTCCATGCTGCGCCCGCAGTGCAGCCACAGCTCCAGCGCGCCGTCGAGATCGCCCCGCTCCCGCCGGGCTCTGCCCTTGGTGTAGAGGAAGTGGTGCCATTCCCAGACGCCTTGGGCCACGTCCGGTCCGGCGACTCCGTCGAGCAGGGCGTCGGCCTCTTCGGCCTCGCCCCAGGAGAGCAGGGCGGTGGCGAGGGCGAGGGCCGGCATGGTGGCGTCGGGGCAGCCCGCCCGGGTGGCGTGTTCGACGGCGGTGCGGGCGGTCGAGACGGCCGCGGTGACGTCGCCGGTGCCGTGCAGGGTGAGGGACTGCCCGCAGAGCGCGGCGATGTGGGTCCACGTCTCGCGGCGCGCCCGGCTGTCGGACACGCACCGGCCCAGAGCGTCCATGGCCTCGTCCACCTCGTCGGCGAGGGAGAGCACGAGGGAGGCGCCGAGCACGCAGGGGCCGACGGGTGCGGGCTCCTTGATCCACAGGGCGCGGCGGGCCAGGTCGACGGCCGGGCCCGCGGGCTCGCCGTCGAGGGCGGCGAGGACGCTCAGGCCGGCCAGCAGGTGGCGTTCGGCGCGGCTCTCACCGGGGGGTACGGGCCAGTCGCGGGCCCGTTCGCGGGCGGCGGGCAGGGCCGTGCGGTCGTTGACGGCGGTGACGAGGAGGGCGGCCGCGACGGGGGCGCGGAGCGCTTGGCCCGGGACGCCGGGCTCCGTCGGCAGGGTGTCGAGCACGGCGCCCAGTTCCCGTACAGCCTGGGGGGCGCGGCGGGTGCCGGCGGCGATCAGCCCGTACTGCACGACGATGCGGGCCCGGTCGTGCGGGCGGGTGGCCTCGGCGAGGGCCTGCCGCAGCTGCGCGAGGGTGGTCGCGGGCGCCAAGTGCGCCGAGGTACGGGCCAGTTCGACGCGTATCTCCTGGCGGAGGCCGCCGGTGGGCCCGGCGGCGAGGGCGCGGCGCAGACTGCGCATGGCGGCCCGCGCGGTGGCGCGGTCCGGCGCCTGGGCGGCGGCCTCGCGGAGCACGCCGGGCATCCACGGCTCGGCCGGCTCCTTGAGGTGGACGAGCTGGGCGGCGACCTCGCCGGCGGGGCGGCCCGCGTCGTTGAGCAGCCGGGCGGCGCGGGCGCGCAGTGCCTCCCGCTCGGGGGCGGGCAGTTCGGCGAGGACGGCGCGGCGGACGGCTTCCCGCATGGCGGCGGGCCCATCGGCCGGGGCGAGGATCCCGTCGCGGCGCAGGGTCTCCAGCGCGGCCGTCAGGCGTCTGCCGGTCACCGCCGAGAGCGCGCCCAGCGGTTCGGGGTCGGTGTGGCCGAGGACGGCGACGGCGCGGGCGACGGCGCGGACGTGACCCGCCTGTCCGGACAGCCTCGCCGTCGCCGAGCGGGTGAGGAGCTCCTCGCCGATGGCGCGCAGCCGGTGGAGGCCGTCCGCGTCGGGGCGGATGTCCGCCGCGCGCACGTCGGTGAGCAGCCGGGTCAGCAGTCCGGGGTTGCCGCCGGAGAGCTCCGCGCAGTGCTGGAGGAAGGATTCCGACGGGGAGCGGCCCAGGGCGCGGGTCACGACGGTGGCGATGGCCGCGGGGTCGAGCGGGCCGAGGTCCAGGGCCGTGCAGCCGTCGTGGGCGAGGAGCGCGGAGAGCGCGTCCGCGCCGGGCCCGGGGTGGTCGGTGCGCTGGGCGAGGACCACCAGGAGGGGTAAGGAGGTGGCGCGGCGGAGCACGAAGCCCAGGCCGTTCAGGGAGGTTTCGTCGCACGCCTGGGCGTCGTCGAGGAGGAGGGCGAGCGGCCCGTTCGCCAGGAGGCCCGTGGCGCGGCGGTGGAGCGCGCGGTGGACGGCGTACGCGGCGGGGGCGTCCGGGAGGCCGGCGTCGAAGGGGTCGAAGGGTGCGAAGAGGTCGCGTAAGACCTGGTGTTCGCGCGCACCGGACGGTGCCGTACGGTGCCGTACGGTCATGCCGGTGGAGGTCAGCCGCTCGGCGAGGGCGGCGAGGAGAGCCGTCCTGCCGGTCCCGGCCGGGCCGCGGACGACGACGGCCCGCGCGGATCCGGCGCGCACGGCCGCCGCTGTCCGCAGGAGGCCGTCCAGCGCGTGGGAGCGGCCGGACAGGTGCCGCCGGGAGGAGGTGTCCTGTTCCCGATCGCTGCTGACCGCCACGGCGCTTCCTTCTTCCATGAAGCCACACTTGAGCTCCGGTGATCGACGTGCGCACCGGAGGGCGGATCCCCAAGAGCGACCGCCAAGACCGGACTTGCACGAACAAGATCGGAAACGACGGTAACAGAACGCCTGATGAACGCCTATGACGTTTGAGCCAAAACGACATCCCAGACACGACCGAAAACGTGCGTTCGATTCCTGGATGCCCACAGGGTCCGCCCGTCAGCGGGCCCCTCGGCAATTGAGCCGAAAACAATCCATCGGGGACAAGCCGACATCTCCACGTAATACGCCTGTTGTAGCCTCCCGCGGCTTCGCAGCGGGCTCCGCGGGTGCCGGGCCGAGGCCCGCGGAGCCCGCTCCCGGGCTATCGGATCGGCATCCCCGACAGCGTGCGCGCGATGACGAGGCGCTGGATCTCGCTCGTGCCCTCGAAGATCGTGTAGATGGCGGCGTCGCGGTGCATGCGCTCCACCGGGTACTCACGGGTGTAGCCGTTGCCGCCGAGGATCTGCATCGCCTGGGCCGTCACGGCCTTCGCCGTCTCCCCCGCGAAGAGCTTCGACATCGAACCCTCCGCCGCGGTGAAGGGCTTGCCCGCGGTGGCCATCCAGGAGGCGCGCCAGACCAGGAGGCGGGCGGCGTCCACGCGGGTGCGCATGTCGGCCAGCTGGAAGGCGATGCCCTGGTTGTCGATGATGGGGCGGCCGAACTGGACCCGGGTCTTGGCGTAGTCGAGGGCGACCTCGTACGCCGCGCGGGCGATGCCGACCGCCTGGGCGCCGACCGCGGGGCGGGACGCCTCGAAGGTGGCCATCGCGGCGTTCGGCGACCCCGCGCCGCGCTGCCCCGCCGCCCGCTCCCGCGCCCTGGCCAGCCGCTCGTCCAGCTTCTCCTTGCCGCCGAGCAGACAGTGGCCGGGGACGCGGACGCCGTCGAGGACGACCTCGGCGGTGTGCGAGGCGCGGATGCCGTGCTTCTTGAACTTCTGCCCCTGGGAGAGCCCCGGGGTGCCCGGCGGGATGATGAAGGAGGCGTGGCCGCGCGAGCCCAGCTCCGGGTCGACCACGGCGACGACGACATGGACGTTGGCGATGCCGCCATTGGTCGCCCAGGTCTTGGTGCCGTTGATCACCCACTCGTCCTTGGCCTGGTCGTAGACGGCGCGGGTGCGCATGGCGGAGACATCCGAACCGGCGTCGGGCTCGGAGGAGCAGAAGGCGGCCACCTTCACATCGGCCGCGTCGCCGTACATCTGCGGCACCCAGGTGCCGATCTGCTCCTCGGTGCCGTTGGTGAGCACGCCGATCGCGGCGAGGCCCGTGCCCGCGATGGCGAGCCCGAGGCCCGCGTCACCCCAGAAGAGCTCCTCCAGGGTGAGCGGGACGCCGAGACCGGTGGGGTCGAAGAACTGCTGCGCGTAGAAGTCGAGGGAATAGAGGCCGATCTTGGCGGCCTCCTGGACGACCGGCCAGGGGAACTCCTCGCGCTCGTCCCACTCCGCGGCGGCCGGGCGCATCACGTCGACCGCGAAGCCGTGGATCCAGTCGCGAATGCCCCGCTGATCCTCGTCGAGCTCCATCATGAACTGCGTCACGACCCCTCCAACTCGTCATTACTCGCGGTAACATGAGTATGTTACCCGTCAGTAGAGGTGTCAACAGCCCGGCCTCCCGGATTCGCTGAGTGGGCTTGGTGTTACGTTGCGCAGGCGTTACCGGATACACAGGGGCGGGGAGGCGGGTCCTTAATGGAAACCAGTCAGCGGGACGATCAGCAACGAGCCGCGGAGCGGCGGCGCAAGGAGCTGCTGGAGGCCGCGGACCGGGTGGTGCTGCGGGACGGGCCGGGGGCGTCCATGAACGCCATCGCGGCGGAGGCGGGCATCACCAAGCCCATCCTCTACCGGCACTTCGGCGACAAGGGCGGGCTCTACCGCGCCCTGGCCACGCGCCACACGGAGGCTCTGCTCGCGGGGCTGCGCGCCGCGCTCGACGCCCCGGCGGCCACCCGGCGCGACCGCGTCGAGGCGACGCTCGACACCTATCTCGTGGCCATAGAGACCCGGCCGCAGGTCTACCGCTTCCTGATGCACCCGGCCGACGAGGGCCACCCCTCCGACCAGGGCGAGCAGGGCTTCGACGTCGGCCGGCACTCCGCGCCGCTGCTGCGCCGGCTCGGCGAGGAGCTGGCCCAGGTGATAGCCGAGCGCGTCGACCTCGGGCCGGGCAGCGACGAGCTGGCCCGCGCGTGGGGGCACGGCATCGTCGGCATGATGCACGCGGCGGGCGACTGGTGGCTGCGCGAGCGGCCGTTCCCGCGGGAGAACCTCGTGCGGCACCTCGCGGACCTGCTGTGGGGCCGGCTCGCGGCCGCGGGCGACCTGGAGGGCGGCCCGGTCTTCTGACCGCGGCTCAGGCGCCGGGCGGGCCCGGCCCGTGGCACGGGTCAGGCCGCCCAGGGAGCCTTGCGGACGGCCCGCAGCGCGCGGCGCCGCCGCAGGCCCGTCAGGCGGTCGAGGTACAGGCCGCCGTCGAGGTGGTCGCACTCGTGCTGGAGGCACCGCGCGAAGAAGCCGGTGCCGCTCACACGCACCGGGGCGCCGTCCACGGTGAAGCCCTCCACCACGGCGTGGTCGAAGCGCGGGGTGCCCGCCTCGATGCCCGGCACGGACAGACAGCCCTCGGGCCCGCGGACGACGACGCCGTCGGCCTCCACCAGGCGGGGGTTGACGAGGTGTCCGAGGTGACGGAGGTCCTCGTCGTCGGGGCAGTCGTAGACGAAGACCCGCAGCGGAACGCCGATCTGGTTGGCGGCCAGGCCCACGCCGTGGGCCGCGTACATCGTGGCGAACATGTCCTCGACGAGTTTCGCCAGGTCAGGACCGAAGTCCGTGACCTCTTCGCACGGTGCGCCAAGGCCCCGGTCGCCGAGCAGCCGCATGGGCCGCACCTGTCCCGCGCTGCCGGGAATCGAGCTTGTTCGCATGGGGTCAAGCGTACGTTCCAGGGGCTCTGGGTTCGGGCCCCCGGCCGGATCTCGATAGGCTGAGCCCCGACCGAAGCCTCCTGGCCGGCGTTCGGCACGGAGGGGGCGTTCCACCGGCGGACCAGGAAACAGGCGGCGGCGCCGGATGCAAGGAGGATCTAGGACGATGGCAGGCAACACGGGGCCGCTGTCGCCGCGGGCCAAGCTGGCCGTGACGGCGGGCAAGGCAGCTGCGGCGGTGTCGCGAGCCGCGGGCCGCGGCAGCGGATCGGTGATCGGTGGCAAGGTCGCGCTCAAGCTCGACCCCGATCTGCTGGCCCGGCTGGCGACCCACCTGGACGTGGTCCTGGTGTCCGCGACCAACGGCAAGACGACCACGACCCGGCTGATCGCCGAGGCGCTGCGGGCCAGCGGCCCGGTCGTCTCCAACGCGCTGGGCGCGAACATGCCGGCCGGCATCACCTCCGCCCTCGCGGGCGGCTCGGACGCGCGCTACGGCGTGATCGAGGTGGACGAGAAGTATCTGGCGGGTGTCGCCCGGGACGTCTCACCCAAGGCCATAGCGCTGCTGAATCTCTCGCGCGACCAGCTCGACCGGGCCGCGGAGACGCGCATGCTCGCCGAGAAGTGGCGCGAGGGACTGGCGGGCACCAAGGCCGTGGTGATCGCCAACGCCGACGACCCGCTGATCGTATGGGCCGCCTCCTCCTCGCCGAACGTGGTGTGGGTGGCGGCGGGCCAGGAGTGGAAGGACGACGCCTGGTCGTGCCCGTCGTGCGGTGGCGTGATGCAGCGCCCCGGCGACGACTGGTTCTGCGGCGAGTGCGGCTTCCGCCGGCCGACCCCGAGCTGGGCGCTGTCGGGCGACTACGTCCTCGACCCGCACGGCAGCGCGTGGCCGATCCACCTCCAGCTGCCCGGCCGGGCCAACAAGGCGAACGCCACCACGTCGGCGGCCGTCGCGGCCACCTTCGGGGTGCCGCCGCAGGTCGCGCTGGAGCGGATGTACCAGGTGCAGGCCGTCGCGGGCCGGTTCGACGTGGTGTCGTTCCTGGGCCGTGACGTCCGGCTGCTGCTGGCGAAGAACCCGGCCGGCTGGCTGGAGACCTTCTCCCTCATCGACGGCCCGCCCGCCCCGGTGATCCTGGGCGTGAACGCGCGCGGCGCGGACGGCACGGACACCTCGTGGCTGTGGGACGTCGACTACACCCGCCTCGCCGGGCACCCGATCTTCGTGATCGGCGACCGCAAGCTCGACCTCGCGGTGCGGCTGGAGGTCGCGGGCCTGGACTTCCGGGTCTGCGAGACCGTCGACGAGGCGGTGCAGTCCGCACCGCCCGGCAGGATCGAGCTGATCGCGAACTACACGGCGTTCCAGGACGTGCGCCGCCGCGTCGGCAACTGACCCCGCGAGCACTTGACAGGATTGTGAGCATGAGCCAGAACAGTCTGCGTGTCGTGTGGGTCTACCCCGACCTGCTCAGCACCTACGGCGACCAGGGCAACGCCCTGGTCCTGGAGCGGCGCGCGCGCCAGCGCCGCCTCGATGTCCAGCGCGTGGACATCCGCTCCGACCAGCCCATCCCGACCTCCGGTGACATCTACCTGATCGGTGGCGGTGAGGACCGTCCGCAGCGGCTGGCGGCCGAGCGGCTGCGCCGTGACGGCGGTCTGAACCGGGCCGTCGCCAACGGCGCGATCGTCTTCTCGGTCTGCGCCGGCTACCAGATCCTTGGCCACGAGTTCATCAACGACCTGGGCCAGCGCGAGCAGGGCCTCGGGCTGCTGGACGTCGTGAGCACCCGCGGTGAGGACGAGCGCTGCGTCGGCGACGTGCTGGCCGACATCGACGAGCGGCTGGGCCTGCCCCCGCTGACCGGCTTCGAGAACCACCAGGGCGTCACCCATGTCGGCCGCAACGCGCGCCCGTTCGCGCGGGTGCGGATCGGCAAGGGCAACGGCACCGGCGACGGCACCGAGGGCGCGTACAACGACACCGTCTTCGGTACGTACATGCACGGCCCGGTCATGGCCCGCAACCCGCACATCGCGGACATGCTGATCAAGCTGGCGCTGGACGTCAACGCCCTGCCGCCGGTCGACGACCGCTGGTACGACGCGCTGCGCGAGGAGCGCATCGCGGCGGCGACCCAGCCCGCCTGAGCCGCGGAACGGGCCGGTCGGCCCGGATGACGGACGGTTGTATCCCCCGCCACCCACCGCTTGTAGGGTGGCGGGGATCCAGCCGGACGACGGGGTCCGGTCTCCGGCCCTGTTGTGAAGGTTCCCTGTCATGCGCATTGGTGTACTCACCTCCGGTGGCGACTGCCCCGGTCTGAACGCCGTCATCAGGTCCGTCGTGCACCGCGCCGTGGTCGACCACGGCGACGAGGTCATCGGTTTCCACGACGGCTGGCGGGGCCTGCTGGAGGCCGACTACCGCAAGCTCGACCTGGACGCGGTGGCGGGCATCCTCGCCACCGGCGGCACGCTCCTCGGCTCGTCGCGGGTGCGGCCCGCGCAGCTGCGGGACGGCGTCGAGCGGGCCAAGGGCCACGTCGCCGACCTCGGCCTCGACGCCGTCATCCCGATCGGCGGCGAGGGCACGCTCAAGGCGGCCCGGCTGCTGTCCGACGCGGGCCTGCCCATCGTGGGCGTCCCGAAGACCATCGACAACGACATCGCGTCGACCGATGTGACCTTCGGCTTCGACACCGCCGTGGGGGTCGCCACCGACGCCCTGGACCGGCTGAAGACGACCGCCGAGTCGCACCAGCGCGTGCTGATCGTCGAGGTCATGGGCCGCCACACCGGCTGGATCGCCCTGCACTCGGGCATGGCCGCGGGCGCGCACGCCATCGTCGTGCCGGAGCGCCCCTTCGACATCGACGAGCTGACCGAGGTCGTCGGCCGCCGCTTCGAGGACGGCAAGCGCTTCGCGATCGTGGTGGTCGCCGAGGGCGCCAAGCCGCGCGAGGGCTCGATGGCCTTCGAGATCGGCGCCACGGACGTCTACGGCCACGAGCGCTTCGCGGGCGTCGCCCGGCAGCTCGCCGGCGAGCTGGAGCGGCGCCTGGGCAAGGAGGCGCGCCCGGTGATACTCGGCCACGTGCAGCGCGGCGGTACGCCCACGGCGTACGACCGGGTGCTGGCGACGCGCTTCGGCTGGCACGCGGTGGAGGCCGCGCACCAGGGGGCGTTCGGGATGATGACGGCGCTGCGCGGGACGGACATCACGCTGGTGCCGCTGGCGGAGGCGGTCGAAAGCCTCAAGACGGTGCCGCACGAGCGTTACGCCGAGGTGGAGTGCGTCCTGTGAGACCGGGCGCCGGCTGAGCTCTCCCCTCCGCCCCGGGCCCGTTCCCGCCTGCGGCGAGCCTTTCCCCACCCCGCCCCTTCCCGAACTGGGGGCAAGCCCCCACACCCCCAGCAACACGCTTCGCGCGTTGTCCTCAATCGCCGGACGGGCTGGAGATCCAGCCCGTTGGGGGCACCTCCCAGCGTTAGCCGGGGGAGAGTGAGGACGCGGCCGCGGGCCGCACCCGCCGCAGGCGGCAACGGACCCGCACCCGGGGACGGCCCCCGGCCACCGCTCCGGCCGAGGGCGCCTCTAGTCTTGACGAGGCGCATTGGTGCGAAATGGGAGAGAGCGGATGGATCACAGCGGGCACGGCATGATGATGGACATGCCGCCGTTCACGCTGGGACGGGGGTTGCAGTACAGCAGCGAACCCTTCTTCTTGATCGGCTGCCTGCTGGCGCTGGGGCTGTACGGCTGGGGCGTGGTCCGGCTGCGGCGGCGGGGTGACGCCTGGCCCGTGGGCCGCGTCGTCGCGTTCGTGACCGGTGTGCTGACCGTGGCGCTGGTGATGTGCACCAAGCTGAACGACTACGGCATGGTCATGTTCAGCGTGCACATGGTGCAGCACATGGTGATCAGCATGCTCTCGCCGATCCTGCTGCTGCTCGGCGCGCCGGTGACGCTGACGCTGCGGTCGCTGCCCGCGGCCGGGCGGGGCCGCAGGGGCCCGCGCGAATGGCTGGTGTCGCTGCTGCACAGCCGCTACATGCGGATCATCACGCACCCGGCGTTCACGATCCCGCTGTTCATCGCGAGCCTGTACGCGCTGTACTTCACCCCGCTCTTCGACTTCCTCATGGAGACGAAGACCGGGCACATCGCGATGATGGTGCACTTCCTGGCCGTGGGTCTGGTGTTCTTCTGGCCGATCATGGGCGTGGACCCGGGTCCGCACCGGCCCGGCTATGTGATGCGGATGCTGGAGCTCTTCGCGGGCATGCCCTTCCACGCCTTCTTCGGCATCGCGCTGATGATGGCCTCGGAGCCGATGATCGGCACGTATATGCACCCGCCGGCCTCGCTGGGCATCGACGCGCTGGAGGATCAGCAGGCCGGTGGCGGCATCGCCTGGGCGTTCAGCGAGATCCCCTCGGTCGTGGTGCTGCTGGCCCTCGTCCTCCAGTGGTACCGCTCGGAGCAGCGGCAGGCCCGCCGCTTCGACCGCGCCGCGGACCGCGACGGCGACAAGGAACTCGCCGCCTACAACGCCTACCTGGCGTCGCTCCAGGGCCGGGGGCGGTAGGCGGACGCCGTAGCGGCAGGGGCCGCGGCCGGGAGACGATGGTCTCCTGGCCGCGGCCCTTTCGCTTGCCACGCATCCGGGCCGCCGTGAGGAGGTACGGGCATGCCCGGATCGACGAAGGCGATGGCGGTGCTGACGGTGGGCTCGCTCATCGTCGTGACCGCGTATTCGGTGACGATCGGCAGCAACGGCTGGCTGTGGTTCACGTGGGTGATGCTGGGGCTGCTGACGATAGGGGCGTCGGCGACCAGGAGAACGTAAGGGCCCGCGGGGCCGGTCAGAAACGGAAGACGGGGCCCGTCGCCGCGTCGAGCGCGCACGCGTTGGGGTAGGTCTTGTGCCAGACGATCGGCCGCCCGTTCCAGTCGCCTTCGGCGGTCGCGGTGACCGGGTCGTACTCCCGCGTGCACAGGTGGCTCTCGACGATCACCTCCCCCGGCTCCCCTTGCGCCCGGTGCAGGGCGGCGCAGGCCGCCGTCCCGTGCGGGTGGTGCCCGTCGCCGTCCGGGCAGGTGAGCTGGAGCCCGCGGGTCCAGGTGTTCTGGGCGCCGGAAACGGTCAGGAAGAGCCGCCCGTGGTCGGATTCGCCGGCCGCTGGGGGCGCGGCCAGGGCGAGCAGAGCGGTGGCGCTCGCCGCGGTGGCCACGGCGGCGGTACGTACGGACATCGGTTCCTCCTGGGGCGCGGGGGTGCCCGGAGCAAGCTCATCGCGCGCGCGAGGCGCGCCGCAAGCCCCCGCACCGGCCGGTCCCCCGACCGGCCGCACACCGTCACCCGCCCGGCGGGCCCTCTCCCCGCGCCCCCGCCCTCCGTCGGCGTAACGCTATCCGACCCTGATGTGGACGCGTTTGATGTCGACGGGCAACGTCGGGAAGCCGTCGCCGGGGCCGTTCTGGTCGTCCTCGCCGCCTGCCGCGATCTTCCGCAGCACGTCGAGGCCGGCGGTGACCTTTCCGAACGGGGTGTAGGCGGGTGGGAGCTTGGTGTCCTTCCAGACGAAGAAGAACTGGCTGCCGTTGGTGTCGGGGCCGGCGTTGGCCATCGCCACCGTGCCGGCCGGGTAGGTGGCCCCGGCCAGGTTCTCGTCGGGGAAGGAGTAGCCCGGGCCGCCGCTCCCGGTGCCGGTCGGGTCGCCGCATTGCAGTACGTAGATGCGTGCCGTGGTGAGCCGGTGGCAGTGCGTCCTGTCGAAGTACGCGCGCTGCGCGAGGAACCTGAAGGAGTAGGTGGTGCACGGCGCCTTGTCGGTCTGCGCCCGGAAGGTGACGGCGCCCTGGCTGGTGCGCAGCGTGGCGCTGTAGGGCCTGGCGGCCTTGACCGGGTCGAAGACCGGTATCCCCTTGAATCTGTCGGCGGGGACGGCGGGCGTATAGGTGCAGGCGGCCGTCCGCGCGGGTGGCGGCGGGGTGTCCGCCGCGGCAGGCGTCGCGGCGCCGAGAGCGAGCAGCGCGGCGGCGGTGAGCAGGGCGTGCGGCTTACGGAGCATGGGACGGTTCCCTTCGGATGCGACTCCGGACGGGCATGGACCGACGATCGCGCCCCGGTCCCTCAGGGACCGGGGCGCGACTTCCGCCGTGACCTCTGAGCCTTACTTGGCCGCGGAAGCCTTCGGGGGCTCCGGGACGGCGTGCGGGGCGCACGTGACGTCCTTGCTGTCGACCTTGCCCTCGAGGAGGTAGGCGTCGACACGGGAGTTGATGCAGGGGTTCACGAGGCCCGTGACGCCGTGCGAACCCGCGCCCTGCTCGGTGATCAGGCGCGAGCCCTGGAAGCGCTTGTGGAGCTCGACCGCGCCCGCGTAGGGGGTGGCGGCGTCACGCGTGCTCTGGACGATGAGCGTCTTCGGCAGGCCCTTGTGCGTGGTGACCTCGACCGGCGTGCCCTGAGGGGCCTTCCAGGTGGCGCAGGGGAGGTTCATCCAGGCGTTGGCCCAGGTCATGAAGGGGGCCTGGCGGTTGACGCGGGTGTTGTCCCGGTCCCACTTCTTCCAGCTGGTGGGCCACTTGGCGTCGGCGCACTCGACCGCGGTGTAGACGGCGTTGCCGTTCTCCGCGGTGATGTTGGCCGCCTTGTCGGCCAGGTTCGGGCCGGCCGCGGCGACCAGCGGCTTGCTGTCACCGGCGACGTACTTGCTCCAGGCTTCGGCGACCGGGACCCACGAGGAGTCGTAGTACGCGGCGCTCTGGAAGAAGTTGATGAGCTCGGCCGGGCCGACGACCCCGCCGATGGGGTTCTTCTTGGCGGTGGCCCGGATCTTCTCCCAGCCCCGCTGGACCTCGGCCTGGGTGCCGCCGAGGTGGAAGACGGCGTCGTGCTGGGCGACCCACTTCTCCCAGTCCTTGAAGCGGCCCTCGAAGGCGACGTCCTGCTCCAGGTTGGCCTGGTACCAGATGTTCTCCTGCGCCGGGTTGACGACGCTGTCGACGATCAGGCGGCGGACGTGGTCGGGGAAGAGCGTGCCGTAGACGGCGCCGAGGTAGGTGCCGTAGGAGACGCCCAGGTAGTTGAGCTTCTTCTCGCCGAGGGCGGCGCGCACGACGTCGACGTCACGGGCGGTGTTGGCCGTCGTGAGGTACGGCAGGAGGTCGCCGCTGCGCGCGGCGCAGCCGTCGGCGTACTGCCGGGCCAGCTTGCGCTGGGCGAGCTTGTCGGCCTCGTTGGAGGGCACCGGGTCGGCCTTGGGCGCCGCCACGAACTTCTGCGGGTCGATGCAGGAGATCGGGGCGGAGTGGCCCACGCCGCGCGGGTCGAAGCCGACGAAGTCGTACGCCTTGGCGGTCTTGGTCCACAGCGGGCTCTTGGTCGTGATCCGCTTGGGGAACCTCAGGCCGGAGCCGCCGGGGCCGCCGGGGTTGTAGATCAGCGAACCCTGGCGCTCCGCGGCGGTGCCGGTGGACCGGGCCCGGTCCACGGCGATCTTGATGGTGCGGCCGTTCGGCTTGCGGTAGTCCACCGGCACCGTGACGAAACCGCACTCGATCGGCTTCTCCAGGGCCCAGTCGGCAGGGCAGTCCTGCCACTTGATGCCCGACTTCGCCGCCTTCGCGGCGGCGACCTGCACACCGTGCGCCTCGGCGGCGCCGCCCGGCACGCGGTCGACCGCGCCGGCTGCCGGGGCGGTCAGGAACCCGGCCACCAGCGCGCCGGTCACCGCAGTGCCGGCCGCGCCGAGTATTGATGTAGGTCTCACGTAGGAATCCCCCTGCTGATGCGCCGCCTGCTGCGGCGATGATCGCACTACTGCTGCTCGGATCCTTCCGTCTCCCTTGCCATAAAGGACAGGTTCCACAGGGGTTTCTTTACTAATCCGTAAGAATGAAGACACAAAAGACGCCACATGTGCCGCCGTTCATCCCCGGCGCATCAAATCGCCCGCATGATGCGATCTGCCGGCATGTCGCCCGCTTCCAGTGCTTTTCGGAGCCGGAGGCCGTCCGGGGCGACCGCGCACACCACGGCGGCGGGCCCGGCGAGCGGGGCGACGGCGGCCGTCGCGCCGAGCGGGCGCGCCGCCACCGGGGCGCCCTCGAAGGCCGGGTCGACGACGAGGAGTTGGCCCACGGCCCGGTGGCCGCCGAGCACCGCGCCGCCGTCCCAGCCGGGCGCCCCGGGCCCGTACGACAGCTCCTGGTCGAAGAGCGGGCGGCCGGCGCGGTGGACCGTCAGCCGTGCGGTCAGCCGGCCCGGCTCCTCCCCCGCGCGGCCGAGGATCTGCTCCTCGCGGAGCACCAGGCGCGCGGTCGGCGCGAGTTCGACCCGGGTGGTGCTGCGCAGGTCGCTGCCCCGGGCGGAGATCAGCGGCTCGGGCAGCCAGTGCAGCGTGGCCCCGTCGCCGACGCGGATCCGGGTGTCGTAGGTGGCCGGCTCGCCCGTACGGCCGGGCAGGGCGATGGTCGCCGCCGTGGTGGAGAAGCGCAGGGTGGCGCCGTCCTCGACCTCGGCGGTGAGGGTGAGCCGGTCGCCGCCGAGGGGCGCGCTCATCGCGCCCACGAGGGCCACCCGCGCCCCGGGCCCGGACGCCCGCAGCCTGCGCAGCGCGAAGGGGCCCGCGCCGTCGAGGACGGGCAGGGCGGTGCCGCCCCTGCCGTCGGGGGTGGCGACGATCCGGGCGGCGGCCCGGATCCCCGCGGCGGGCTCGGGCCGTACGGGTGCGAGGGTCATCGGGTTCCGGCGGTCCAGGCGGTGAGCTGCGCGCGTACCCAGTCGGCGACGGGGCCGACGCCGCCCTCGGTGGCCAGCGAGGTGAAGGCGACGGGGAGTTCCCCGCGCTGGGCCTTGGCGTCGCGGGCCATGCCCTCCAGGTCGGCGCCGACGTAGGGGGCGAGGTCGGTCTTGTTGACGACGAGCAGGTCGGCGGTGGTGACGCCGGGGCCGCCCTTGCGGGGGATGTCGTCGCCGCCCGCGACGTCGATGACGAAGATCTGCGCGTCGACGAGCCCCTTGGAGAAGGTGGCGGTGAGGTTGTCGCCGCCGGACTCGACGAGGATCAGGTCCAGCGGCCCGACCGCGTCCTCCAGGTCCTCGACGGCCTCGAGGTTGGCCGAGATGTCGTCACGGATCGCGGTGTGCGGGCAGGCGCCGGTCTCGACGGCCGTGATGCGCTCGGGCGGCAGCACGGCGTTGCGGAGCAGGAACTCGGCGTCCTCGCGGGTGTAGATGTCGTTGGTCACGACGGCGATGGACAGCCGGTCGCGCAGCTCGCGGCAGAGCGCGGCGACGGTGGCGGTCTTCCCGGACCCCACGGGCCCGCCGAGCCCGATCCGCAGCGCCCGCCGCGACCCGTCACCGCGCAGCGGGCCGGCGGCGCTGTAGGTGTGGCGGTGGGGGAAGGCGTCGGGGTGGTCGAGATGCATGGTCCCTCCGGGGGTTCGGTGATGGGTGTCTGTGGGTGTCGCCGCCCGCGGAGGGAGCACCCTGCGGGCACGTCCTCGGACGCCGGGCAGGCCGAGTGCGTACCCCGAGGGCCGGGGCTTGCCCCCCGTCGCGGCGCGGCCGCACACCGGATGCGTCGGGGAGGGGCGGGGCAGGGAAGACAGGACCGTCCCCCTCCCTACGTCGCGAACAGGCGGACCGGCCACGCCGCGTGGTGCTCCGCCATGATGTCGAGCAGGGGCGCCCCGCCCGCCGGAAGCGCGTCCAGTCCCTCACACGCCGCGGCGGCCGCCCGCGCCGCGACGGTGTCCAGCTCCGGCGCCAGCCGGGCCAGCACTCCTGTCGCGTCGAAGGGATCGAGGCCGAGCAGCCGTACGACCGCCGTGGCCGGTCCGCCGACCGACTCGTAGACGGCCGCGTACGCGGCGTCCAGCGGAGTCAGCCCGGCGGCGCGGGCGGCCAGCCCGAGCACGATCGGCTGGTGGGCGCCGCGCGGCCGGGCCTCGACCAGCGCTTCCAGTTCGGGCGAGGGCCACGTGGCCCGTACGGCACGGGTCAGCTGCCGCCCCAGCCGGCGCGCGGCGGCACGCAGGGCCGGTGAGGGGGTGCGGGCGTCGGCGGCCTCGTCGAGCGCGAGCGGGTCGAGGCCCGCGGCGGCCGCGGCGGCGAGCCCGGCCGCGGTGAGCCCCGCGGTGTGCAGCCGCCCCCGGCAGAACGTCTCCAGGGTGGCCGCGTCCCGGACGCGGCCCGCCTTGACGGCGGCCTCGGCGCCGCCGGAGTGCGCGTGGCCTCCGGCGGGGAAGCGCCCGTCGGCGAGGACGAGCAGCGCGGCCCGCGAGCCCGCCGGCGTCCCGGTCTCCCCCGCCGCCATCAGAAGAGGAAGTAGCGCTGTGCCATGGGCAGTTCCGCCACCGGCTGTGGTTCGACGACGTCGCCGTCGACCGTGACCGTGAAGGTGTCGGGGTCGACCTCCACCCGGGGGCGGGCGTCGTTGTTGCGCATGTCCGCCTTGGTGACGCCGCGCGTGCTGCGGATCGGGGTGAAGCGCTTGCCGAGGCCGAGCCGCTCGGGGAGGCCGTCGTCGAGGGCCCACTGGGTGACGAAGTTCAGGGAGTTGGCGGCGGGGGCGCGCCCCATGGCGCCGTACATGGGCCGCGGCAGGATCGGCTGCGGGGTGGGGATGGACGCGTTCGCGTCGCCCATCTGCGCGTACGCGATCTGGCCGCCCTTGATGACGAGCAGCGGCTTGACGCCGAAGAACGCCGGTTCCCACAGCACGAGGTCGGCGAGCTTGCCGGTCTCGACGGAGCCGATCTCGTGGTCGAGGCCCTGCGCGACGGCCGGGTTGATGGTGTATTTGGCGACATAGCGCCGGGCCCGCCGGTTGTCGGCGGCGCCGTCCCCCGGCAGGGTGCCGCGCCGCCGCTTCATCACGTGCGCCGTCTGCCAGGTGCGCAGCACGACCTCGCCGACGCGGCCCATCGCCTGGGAGTCGGAGGAGATGATCGAGATGGCGCCGAGGTCGTGCAGGACGTCCTCGGCGGCGATGGTGCCGGGCCTGATGCGGGATTCGGCGAAGGCGAGGTCCTCCGGCACGGCGGGGTTGAGGTGGTGACAGACCATCAGCATGTCGAGGTGTTCGTCGACGGTGTTGACGGTGTGCGGGCGGGTCGGGTTGGTGGAGCTGGGGAGGACGTTGGCCTCGGAGACGACGGTGATGATGTCGGGCGCGTGCCCGCCGCCCGCGCCCTCGGTGTGGTAGGCGTGCAGGGTGCGTCCGGCGATCGCGGCGAGGGTGTCGCCGACGAAGCCCGCCTCGTTGAGCGTGTCGGTGTGGATGGCGAGCTGGGCGCCGCTCTCCTCGCAGACGGACAGGCAGGCGTCGATGACGGCGGGGGTCGCGCCCCAGTCCTCGTGGATCTTGAAGCCGACGGCTCCGGCACGCAGTTGGGCGCGCATGGAGTCGTAGGAGACGGTGTTGCCCTTGCCGAGGAAGCCGACGTTCAGCGGATAGCCCTCCATCGCCTCGAACATCCGGGCAAGGTGCCAGGAGCCGGGGGTGATGGTGGTGGCCTTGCTGCCCTCCGCCGGGCCGGTGCCGCCGCCGACGAGCGTGGTGACGCCGGAGGCGAGGGCCTCGTCCGCGATCTGCGGGCAGATGAAGTGGACGTGGGCGTCGACGGCCCCGGCGGTGAGGATCTTGCCGTTGCCCGCGATGATCTCGGTCTCGGGGCCGATGACGAGGTCGGGGTGGACGCCGTCCATCGTGTCGGGGTTGCCGGCCTTGCCGATGCCGGTGATGCGGCCGTCGCGGATGCCGATGTCGGCCTTGACGACGCCCCAGTGGTCGAGGACGACGGCGCCGGTGACAACGGTGTCGGGGGCGCCGTCGGCCCGGGTCGCGCGGGACTGGCCCATGGACTCCCGGATGACCTTGCCGCCGCCGAAGACCGCTTCGTCCCCGGCGTGGCCGGGCCCTCCGCTGCGGTCCTCCTCGATCTCGATCAGGAGGTCGGTGTCGGCGAGGCGGATGCGGTCCCCCGCCGTCGGGCCGAACAGATCGGCGTACGCGGCCCGGCTGAGCTCAGTCATCGAGCGGCCCTCCGCACTCGCCGCGCAGCCCCTCGACGACGCGCTTGCCGGCGATCGGCACCAGGCCGACCTCGACGGGGATGCCGGGCTCGAAGCGCACGGCGGTGCCCGCGGCGATGTCGAGCCGCTTGCCGCGGGCGGCGGCGCGGTCGAAGTCGAGGCCCGGGTTGGCCTCGGCGAAGTGGTAGTGCGAGCCGACCTGCACGGGCCGGTCTGCGGCGTTGAGCACGGTGAGCCGGGTGCGGTGGAGCCCCTGGTTGAGGGGTACGGGGTCGGCGGCGAGCAGGATCTCTCCGGGAATCATGGCGGTCTTCCCTTCAGCCGATGGGCTCGTGCACGGTGACGAGCTTGGTGCCGTCCGGGAAGGTGGCCTCCACCTGGACCTCGCGGATCATCTCGGGTATGCCGCTCATCACCTCGGCGCGGCTGAGCACCTTGCGCCCGGAGGACATGAGCTCGGCGACGGTCCGGCCGTCGCGGGCGCCTTCGAGGACGTGCACGGTGATCAGGGCCACCGCCTCGGGGTGGTTGAGCAGCACCCCACGGGCCCGGCGCTTCTCGGCTACGTCGGCGGCCACATGGAGAAGCAGGCGTTCCTGCTCATGCGGGGAAAGTTGCATGCGTCCACCTCACTGACGAACCAGTGCCCCCAGCGAACCCAACGGAGGCACACAAGAGTTCTACACACCTTTGACCTGGGGTTCTTCATCGGACGGCCAGGGATTGCAGATTAGAGCGGAAGCTTTTCCAACGCGTTAACTGACTCTTTGCGCATCCATGGCCAGGGGTGTCACGGGGGGCCGGAGGGGCCAGGGGGACGAAACCGGCGATCCGGGCCGGAACTTCATGCCGCTGCCGTCTGCAACTACTGGATCTTCTGGGCCGGATCACTCCGCTCCATCCGCATGACACGTACGACGGGCTACGGGCCCCGCAGACCGCGCGCGTCGCCCGCGCCGGGCCCGGCGAAGCCCTCGCAGCCGCGTTCGAGGGCGGTGGGCGGGAGTTGCCCGGGAGCCGCCTGGCGCGCCCGTTGCCGGTCCGGACCGGGGCGCGTCGGCGCGTCCGGGGCGCGGTCCCGCTCACGCTCCCGCCCGCGTCCGTGCATCACGGGTCGGCGGGCGAATAAACACCGCTCCCTCAGACGCCGGACGGTGTCGTAGACGACGCGCGGTGATCGATGTCAACCGGGCACGCACGCCGCGCCGGAGCGGTGCCGCGGGCCCCCAGGCCAGGGGCTCAACAGGGCTTCGCCGAAACGGACAATCCCCGTCGTGTCCAGCGGAATTGCCCGGGAGTGAGCAGCCTCACATACCTCTGGTTCCGCTCGGAATCCGTACCTGGGCTGCGCCAAGATCCGGTCGACGACAAGACCCCGCCATCCCGGCGGGGCGGTCCAGGCGGACGCCGAACCCCGCCGCTGCCTGGATGCCGGGTCGAACGAACGCACCGGTGGGGATGGAGGACCCGAGCACGGTGGGACGACCAAGAGTAGTGCGGTCGGCCCTTGGGGTGAAGCCGTTGACACGGCCGGGCATCTTCGCCTGCCCGAACCCGACAGGTCATCCTTCACAGGCGGCTGACGAAGGGTTGGCACATGGGTGCGCACAAACGTCCGTCAATGATGTCCAGGGCCGGCGCGGCCTCCGCGCTCACGCTCGCCGCCGTCGGCGCCACGGTGCTGGTGCCGGGCGGCGCGACGGGAGCCGAGGCATCGACCGTCGCCACCGACGCACTGCACATCGCGGCCTCGAAACAGGGTTCCCCCTATCAGTGGGGCGCGACCGGCCCTTACCGCTTCGACTGCTCGGGCCTGACCCTCTACTCCTTCAAGCGGGCCGGGAAGACCCTGCCCCGCACCGCCGCCGAGCAGTACAACCGGACCACCCATATCTCCCGCTCCGCCCGCGAAGCCGGTGACCTGGTGTTCTTCGTCTCCGGCCAGGGCATCTACCACGTGGGGATATACGCGGGCGGCGGCAGGATCTGGCACGCGCCCAAGACCGGAGCGGTGGTCCGCCTGGAGCGGATCTGGACGAACAACGTCCGCTACGGCCGGGTGAACTGACCCGCCGGCACACCCAGCGGCAGGAGGCGGCCGCGCCGCCGCACCGGGGCCCCGCACGCCGTGCGGGGCCCCGGCCCCGCCCTCACCGTTCGGCGCTGAGGGCGGGCACGGTCCAGGGCAGCGAGATCCACACGGTCTTGCCGCCGTCCGGGTTCGGGGTGAAGAAGACCCTTCCCCCGCGCTCCGCGGTGAGGCAGCGGATGATGACCAGGCCCCGCCCGTTGTCCTGCTGGACGGCGGCGGGCAGTCTGCGGGGGAAGCGCGGGTGGCTGTCGGTGACCCCGATCCGCAACTGCTGGTCGAGATCGAGCCGCACCTCGACGGTGAAGGTGGGCGACTGGCCACGGGTGTGCTGCACGGCGTTGGTGGCGAGCTCGGAGACGATCAGCCGCACGGTCTCGGCGGCGTCCGTGCCGCCCGGCAGCCCCCAGTCCGCGAGCACGCCGGCCACATAGCGGCGTGCGGTGGAGACCGAGGCGGGGGCGCTCGGCAGGGTGACGGTGGCTTCTTGGTGATCTGCCATGGCGCTGTCCCTTTCCCGCCGGGAGCGGACTCCGACGCAATGCGTCGTGAAGTCGAGAGCACTTCCGGACGGCTCTGCGCGACAGCCTGCCACCGGAAATGGGGGTGATGCGGGCGATCCTCCAGCATCTGCATATATCTGTCGCTCGAAGCGGTGAACTCTACGACGAGAGACCGGATTCCGACGGCACACTGGTCTATTGACAAGAAACACCACGTTCGTCACGGGGTTCATCACAGGCGGAGGCAGGGCTATGCGAAACGGACCCGCGGTGCGCCGCCGCAAACTCGGCGGCGAGCTGCGCCGCCAGCGCGAACTCGCCGGACTGACCAGCCTGGAGGCCGCGCACGCGGTGGGCTGGCACCAGTCGAAGGTCAGCCGCATCGAGACGGGCAGCAGTGGCGTGAAGTCCTCGGACGTCGCGCTGCTGCTGGACGCGTACGGGGTGTCGGACCCCGAACTGCGCGCGCTGCTGGGAGCGCTGTGCGGCGCGGGCACCGCCGATGCGGAGGGCGCCCGCCGGGGCTGGTGGTACGCCTACCGCAATCTGCTGCCGGCGGCGTATCTCGACTTCATCAGCCTGGAATCGGAGGCGTCGCGGTTACGCACCCTGGAGACGACGGTCGTGCCGGGCCTCCTCCAGACTCCCGCCTATGCCCGCGCGGTGACCCGTGCGGCGCTCAACGACCCGCCGCCGGAGCAGGTGGAGAAGCTGGTGCGGGTGCGCATGGCACGGCAGTCGGTGCTGGGCGGCGACAGTCCGCTGGAGCTGTGCGCCGTGCTGGACGAGGCGGTGCTCCGCCACGAGGTCGGTGGGCGGGAGGTCATGGCCGGGCAGTTGCGACACCTGGTGGAAACGGGTGCGCAGCGTCATGTGCGGCTGCATGTACTGCCGTTCTCCAGGAGCTGTCATATTGGCATCACCGGACCTTTTGTTATTTTCTCATTTCCGCGCATTGCTGATCTGGACGTGGTTGTTCTCGACCATTTGACGAGTAGCCTCTACCTCGAGCGGAAAGAAGACCTCCGGGCGTACGCCGAGGCATTCACCACGCTGCGGGCGCACGCCCTCTCGCACGAGAACTCGCTGGATTTCATCGCCGGGATCTACGACGGCGCGTAAGGAGGCACCATGTCCGCAATGCCTCGGTACGTACCTTCCCCTTCGGCCCTGTGCGGCGCAGTGTGGCGACGCAGCAGCTACAGCACCGGAATGAACAACTGCGTGGAGACGGCCGGTCTGGCCCCCGGGCTCCTGGCCGTGCGCGACTCGAAGAACACCGCCCTGTCCGCCCTCTTGCTCTCCCCCCTCGCCTGGTCCTCCTTCCTCGGAGGACTGCGCGACGGCTCCCTCCGTCCCCCCGACCGCACGACCTGAGCCGTCAGGCGGCCGGTGCGGTCCGTACGACCGTGCCGGCCGCCTCCTCGACCTGCCGGTCCGACAGGTCCGCCCGGGCGGTCAGCCTCAGCCGCGAGATGCCGTCGGGCACGGACGGCGGCCGGAAGCAGCCGACCGCGATCCCGGCGGCCCGGCAGTCGGCCGCCCAGCGCACCGCCGCCTCGGGGGACGGCGCCCGTACGGACACCACCGCCGCGTCGGGCCGTACGGCTTCGAGGCCCGCGGCCGTCACCCTTCGGTGCAGCTCGCGGGCGACGTGCCGGGCGCGCGCCGCGCGCTGCGGCTCGCGGCGCAGCACCCCGAGGCTCGCCAGGGCCGCGCCCACGGCCGCCGGGGCGAGGCCGGTGTCGAAGATGAAGGTCCGGGCGTTGCTGACGAGGTGCCTGATCACCCGGGCCGGGCCGAGGACCGCACCGCCCTGGCTGCCCAGTGACTTCGACAGGGTGACGGTGGCGACGACGTCCGCCGCGCCCGCGAGGCCCGCCGCGTGCACGGCCCCGCGGCCGCCCTCGCCGAGGACGCCCAGGCCGTGCGCGTCGTCCACGAGCAGGGCCGCGCCGTGCGCCCGGCAGGCGTCGGCGAGCGCGGCCAGCGGGGCGGCGTCGCCGTCGACGGAGAAGACGGAGTCGGTGACGGCCAGCGCGCGGCCGCCGTGGGCGTCGAGCGTCTTGCGGACCACGTCGGGATCGGCGTGCGGGACCACCGCGGTCTGTGCCCGGGCGAGCCGGCAGCCGTCGATGAGCGAGGCGTGGTTGCCCGCGTCGGAGACCACGAGGGCCGCGTGCTCCGCGGGCCCGGTGAGGGCGGTGACGGCGGCGAGGTTGGCCGCGTAGCCCGAGGAGAACACCAGGGCCGCCTCGAAGCCGCAGAAGGCGGCCAGTTCCTCCTCCAGCCGGGCGTGCAGCGCGGTGCTGCCGGTGACCAGTCGCGAACCGGTCGCTCCCGCGCCCCACCGGAGCGCGGCCTCGGCCGCCGCCGCGGTGACCTCCGGGTGCCGGGTGAGCCCCAGATAGTCGTTGCCCGCCAGGTCGGCCAGCGGCGATTCGGCGGGGCGCGGACGCAGGTCCCGCACCAGACCGGCGGCGAGGCGGCGCTCGTGGTGCCGGTCGATCCAGTCGAAGGGGTCCTGGGGCATCGGCCGTCCTTGTCGTTTCCGTGGCGGGGCGACGGTGGGTGGGAGCACGGCGGGGCCCCGGGCCCCGCTTTGTATGCAGTGCATAGAACGTAGTCCTCGTCCCGCCTGGTCAGGGTGTGGCAATACACACACCTCAAAAGGGGGCTGTTGTGCGATCTCTCCATTGGCCCGAGGCGGTGCGGTGCGTAAGGATCTCGGCCATGGACCTGCTGAACACGCTGGTGGACAAGGGGCTGCGGCGGGAGCTGCCGACCCGTGAAGAGGCGCTCGCCGTACTGGCGACCTCCGACGACGAACTGCTCGATGTGGTGGCCGCGGCGGGCAAGGTGCGCCGCAAGTGGTTCGGGCGCCGGGTGAAGCTCAACTATCTGGTCAACCTCAAGTCCGGGCTCTGCCCCGAGGACTGCTCGTACTGCTCGCAACGGCTCGGTTCCACGGCCGGGATCCTGAAGTACACCTGGCTGAAGCCGGAGGAGGCGTCGCAGGCGGCGGCCGCCGGTGTCGCGGGCGGCGCGAAGCGCGTCTGCCTGGTGGCCAGCGGGCGCGGGCCGACGGACCGGGACGTGGAGCGGGTCACCCGGACCATCGAGGCGATCAAGGAGCAGAACGAGGACGTCGAGGTGTGCGCCTGCCTCGGGCTGCTCTCCGCCGGGCAGGCGGAGCGGCTGCGCGCCGCGGGTGCCGATGCCTACAACCACAACCTCAACACCTCCGAGGCCACGTACGGCGACATCACCACGACGCACACCTACGCCGACCGCGTGGAGACCGTTCAGCAGGCGCAGGCGGCCGGCATGTCCGCGTGCTCCGGGCTGATCGCGGGCATGGGCGAGAGCGACGCCGATCTCGTCGACGTGGTCTTCTCGCTGCGGGAGCTGGACCCGGACTCGGTGCCGGTCAACTTCCTCATCCCCTTCGAGGGGACGCCGCTGGCGAAGGAGTGGAACCTCACCCCGCAGCGCGCGCTGCGGATCCTGGCGATGGTGCGGTTCGTCTGCCCGGATGTGGAGGTCCGGCTGGCGGGCGGCCGCGAGGTGCACCTGCGCTCGATGCAGCCGCTCGCGCTGCACCTGGCCAACTCGATCTTCCTCGGCGACTATCTGACCAGTGAGGGCCAGGAGGGCAAGGCCGACCTGGCGATGATCGAGGACGCGGGCTTCGAGGTGGAGGGCGCGGACACCACGACCCTGCCCGAGCACCGCGCCGACGCCCTGGCCTCCGCCTCGGCCGGCAGCTGCGGCGGGCACGGCGGTGGCGGCTGCGGACCGTGCGGGGACGGCGGCGCCGAGGCCGCCAAGGCTCCCGAGGCGGCAGCGCCCCAGGCGGAATCGGTAGTTCCGGTCGGTGCCCCGGGCGAGGTGCGCCCGGAGCTGGTCGCCGTACGCCGCCGGGGCGCGGGGACGGACCTGCCGCCCAATGCCTGAGCCCCTCGCCCCCGGGGAACTGCTCGCCCTCGACCGGCAGCACGTCTGGCACCCGTACGGCCCGATGCCGGGCCGTACGGAGCCGCTGATCGTCGCTTCCGCGTCGGGGGTGCGGCTGCGGCTCGCCGAACCTGCCCACGGCAGGGACGAGTTGATCGACGGGATGTCGTCGTGGTGGTCCGCCGTCCACGGCTACAACCACCCCGTGCTCAACGCGGCCGCGCGGGAACAGCTGGGCCGGATGAGCCATGTGATGTTCGGCGGGCTCACCCACGAGCCCGCCGTGCGGCTCGCGGCCCGCCTGGTGGAGATCACTCCCGAGGGCCTGGAACACGTCTTCCTCGCCGACTCCGGTTCGGTTTCGGTCGAGGTGGCCGTGAAGATGTGCCTCCAGTACTGGCGCTCGGTGGGACGGCCGGAGAAGCACCGGCTGATGACCTGGCGCGGCGGCTACCACGGCGACACCTGGCAGCCGATGGCCGTGTGCGACCCGGACGGCGGGATGCACGAGCTGTGGTCGGGGGCGCTCCCCCGGCAGGTGTTCGCGGACGCGCCGCCGCACGACTACGACACGGACGCGGTGGACGCCTACTCGGCGCACCTGCGGGAGGTCCTCGCGCGCCACGCGCACGAGCTGGCCGCCGTGATCGTGGAACCGGTGGTGCAGGGCGCGGGCGGGATGCGCTTCCACGACCCGGTGTATCTGCGCGTGCTGCGCGAGGCGTGCGACGAGCACGGCGTGCTGCTGGTGCTGGACGAGATCGCCACCGGCTTCGGCCGTACGGGCAGGCTCTTCGCGGCGGAGCACGCGGGGATCACCCCCGATGTGATGTGCCTGGGCAAGGCGCTGACCGGCGGCTATCTCACGATGGCCGCGACGTTGTGCACGACGCGGGTCGCGGAGGGCATCTCCGGCGGCGAGGTCCCCGTGCTGGCCCACGGCCCGACGTTCATGGGCAATCCGCTGGCGGCGGCCGTCGCGTGCGCGTCCATCGACCTGCTGCTGTCCCAGGACTGGCGGACGGAGGTCAAGCGCATCGAGTCCGCCCTGCGCGACGGCCTCGCCGACGCGGCCGGGCTGCCCTCGGTACGGGACGTCCGGGTGCTCGGCGCGATCGGCGTGGTCGAGCTGGACCACGAGGTCGACATGGCGGCGGCGACCCGCGCGGCGGTCGGCGAGGGCGTCTGGCTCCGCCCGTTCCGGAATCTCGTCTACACGATGCCGCCGTATGTGACGGGTGACGAGGACGTGGCCCGGATCTGCGCGGCGGTGCGCGCGGCGGCGCGGGTCGCGTAGCCGGTCCGCGCGGACGCCTGCGGGGCACCCCGAGAAGAACGAGAAGAACGAGAAGAAGTGGAAGACATGACCGTTCTCGTCGTCACAGGCACCAACACCGAGGTCGGCAAGACCGTCGTCACCGCGGCCGTCGCCGCGGCGGCGACGGCCGCGCACCGGACCGTCGCCGTGCTCAAGCCCGCCCAGACCGGTGTCACCCCGGAAGAGCCCGGTGACATCGCGGAGGTGCGGCGGCTCGCCGGTCCGGTGACGGGCCGCGAACTCGCCCGGTTCCCCGACCCGTTGGCCCCCGCCACCGCCGCCCGCCGCGCGGGCCGCGCGCCCGTGCGGCCGCGCGAGGCCGAGCGGGCCGCGACCGGGCTGGCGGCCGAGCACGACCTGGTCCTGGTCGAGGGCGCGGGCGGGCTGCTCGTCCGGTTCGACGAGGCCGGTTCGACACTGGCGGACGTGGCGGGCCTGCTGGCCGCCCCCGTGCTGCTCGTGGCCCAGGCCGGCCTGGGCACGCTCAACGCCACCGCGCTCACCGCGGAGGCGCTGCGCGCCCGCGGTCTGCGCTGTCAGGGCGTCGTGATCGGCAGCTGGCCCGCGGACCCCGGCCTCGCGGAGCGCTGCAACCTCGCGGACCTCCCCGAGGCGGCGGGCGCGCCGCTGCTGGGCGCGGTGCCGGAGGGCGCGGGCGCGCTGCCGCCCGCGGAGTTCCGCGCCGCGGCGCCCGGCTGGCTGGCACCGGAGCTGAACGGCACGTGGGACGCGGCCCGCTTCGCGGCGTCCCAGCGCGGTTGACGAACCACGCGGGAGGCGCAAGTTGGCGGTCGCTTACGGCCGACCCAGCCCGTCCGGCGCTTGAAGACGGGCCCGAGGGGCACCTCCGCCGCAGGCGGCAACGAACCCGCGCCTGATCAACGAACCGCACCCAGGACTCCAGCACCCGGACACACCGGGAATGGTGCGGGTGCGCCTGGCGGGGGAAGAATCGCGATAACCGCCATATCCCCGGGAAGGGGTGTGCCATGTCGCTCCGGTCCACCACGACGCCGCACGACTCCGTGCACCATCCGGTGTTCGCCCGGTACTACGCGAAGCTGAGCCCGCTCCTCGACGAACGCGCCGGCATGGCCGCGCACCGGCGGGAGTTGCTGGCCGGGCTGTCGGGCCGGGTGATCGAGATCGGCGCGGGCAACGGCCTTAACTTCGCGTACTACCCGGACACGGTGTCCGAGGTGGTGGCGATCGAGCCGGAGCGGCTGCTGCGCAGACACGCGGTGAACGCCGCGGTCCGCGCGGGTGTTCCGGTCGATGTCGTGCCGGGGGCCGCGGAGGCGCTGCCGGTCAAGAGCGAGGCGTTCGACGCGGCGGTGGCGTCGCTGGTGCTGTGTTCGGTACGGGATGTGCGGCGGGCGCTCACGGAGTTGCGGCGGGTCCTGCGGCCGGGCGGTGAGCTGCGGTTCTTCGAGCACGTCCGGGCGGAGGGGCCGGTGCCTGCGGGGGTGCAGCGGGTGCTGGACGCCACGGTCTGGCCGGTGCTCTTCGGCGGCTGTCACACGGCCCGGGATCCGCTGGCGGCGATCGGGGCGGCGGGCTTCGAGCTCGGGGCGTACCGGCGGCTGCGCATCCCCGCGGGCCGGATGCCGAATCCGGTCGCGCCCTGTGTGCTGGGAGCGGCCCGGCGCCCGGCCGAGCCGGACGGGGCCGACGGCACTTCCTGAATCCGCTCACCGGTCGGCCGGGTACTAAACGGAGGATCCCTCCGGTAGGGTCTGCGCAAGAGAACGATCAAGGGGGGCCTCCATGACACGTCCGTTCCGTTTCGCCGTCAACATGCTCTCGCCCGGCTCCGCCGCCGAGTGGCGCGAGAAGTGCCGCCGGGCCGAGTCCCTGGGCTACGACGTCATCCTCGTACCCGACCACCTCGGCATGCCCGCGCCCTTCCCCTCGCTGGTCGCGGCCGCGGAGGCGACCGAGCGGCCGCGCCTGGGCACCTTCGTGCTCAACGCCGGGCTGTGGAACCCCGCCCTGCTCGCGCGCGAGGTGGCGACCACCGACCAGCTCACGGGCGGACGCCTGGAGCTGGGGCTGGGCGCGGGCTATGTGAAGGAGGAGCACGACAGGGCGGGGCTGCCGTTCGGCTCGCCGCGCGAGCGCGTGGACCACCTGGAGCACATGGTCACCGAGCTGGGCCGGCTGCTGGGCGACCCGGAGCACCTGCCGCGGCCCGCGCAGGCACCGCACCCGCCGCTGCTGCTCGGCGGCAACGGCAAGCGCATGCTGCGGCTGGCCGCGCGGCACGCCGACATCGCGGCGTTCACCGGGGCCGTCACGAACGACTCCGGCGCCCTGGAGCTGATGAGCCCGGCCCTCATGGAGGAGCGGATGGCCGTCTACCACGGGTTCGCCGCCGGCCGCGAGACGCCCGCCGAGCTGAACTACCTGGTGCAGATCGTGTCCGTCTGCGCGGACCGCCGGGCCACGGTGCGCAAATTGGGCGAGAAAGCGAAGCTCACCGAGGACGAGCTGCTCGGGCACCCGGCACTGCTGGCGGGCTCGGTCAAGGACATCGCGGACCAGGTGCGCGGCCACCGCGAGCGGTTCGGCTTCACCTACTTCACCGTCCTGGAGGCGAGCATGGAGGCGTTCGCCCCCGTCATGGAGGAGCTGCGCGCCTGACGGCCGCACCGGGCCGGGGGCACGGACCCCGAGCCGCTTTGCTCGTCCTTTACCATGGATGGTCACCCGTATCTTCACTTCCCGAAAGGTGTGAGCGTCCGCCCATGGGCGAGCCTCCCAGTAGCCGACATCGCGCGATCCTCCCTGCCCTGCCCGATCATGGGACGGAGGTGTGGAACCGATGATGGAAGTGCTGCTCCTGGCAGTGGCCCTGCTGCTGACGCTGGCGTGCGCCGTCTTCGTCGCGGCGGAGTTCTCGCTCACCACCGTCGAGCGCGGGGAGCTGGAGCGGGCCGCCGAGCAGGGTGACCGCGGCGCGCAGAGCGCGCTCAAGGCCGTGCGCACCCTGACCTTCCAGCTCTCCGGCGCCCAGCTCGGGATCACCGTCACCGGGCTGATCATCGGCATGATCTCCAAGCCCTCGATCGCGGCCCTGCTCACCGGGCCCGTCGAGGCGCTCGGCCTGTCCCGGGCCGCGGCCTCCTCGACCGCGCTGGTGCTCGGCACCGTGCTCTCCACGGTCGTGCTCATGGTGATCGGCGAGCTGATCCCCAAGAACTGGGCGATCTCGCGCCCGCTCCCGATGGCCAGGAAGGTCGCCGGGCCGCAGCGCGCGTTCAGCTCCGCCTTCCGCCCGCTGATCCGGCACCTCAACAACACCGCGAACCGCACGCTGCACCGGATGGGCCTGGAGCCCGCCGAGGAGCTGGCCTCCGCGCGCGGCCCGCAGGAGCTCGCCGCGCTCGCCCGCCACTCCGCCAAGGAGGGCGCCCTGGAGGCGGACACCGCCGAGCTGTTCATCCGCACGCTGAACCTCGCCGAGCTGACCGCGGAGAACGTGATGACGCCCCGCGTGCAGGTCACCGCGCTGGACTCGCACGCCACCGTCGAGGACGTCGTGAACGCCACCCGGGCCACCGGCCTCTCGCGCTTCCCCGTCTACCGCGGCAGCCTCGACGCCGTCATCGGCACCGCCCACGTCAAGGACGTCCTGGCGATACCGGCGGAGCAGCGCCGCCACCACCCCGTCACCGCGACGCTGCGCGAGCCGCTGCTCGTCCCCACGTCGCTGACCGTGGACCGGCTGCTGGACCGGCTGTCGGGCCGGCGCACCATGGCCGTCGTCATCGACGAGTACGGCGGCACGGCCGGCGTGGTCACCCTGGAGGACATCGTGGAGGAGGTCGTCGGCGAGGTCCGTGACGAGCACGACCCCGACGAGCTGCCCGACCTGGCCCCGGCCGGCACGGACGGCGAGGGACGGCGGCTGTACGACGCGGACGGCGCCGTGCGCACCGACCAGCTGGAGATCATCGGGCTGCGGGCGCCGGACGGCCCGTACGAGACGCTCGCCGGGCTCGTCGCCACCGAGCTCGGCCGGATCCCGGCCGTGGGCGACACCGTCGAGATCGCGGGCTGGCGGATCGACGTGGCGGACGCCGCGGGCCGCCGCGCGGCCCGGGTCCGGCTGACGGCCCCGGCCGCCGGTCACGGCCTCCCCACCGGTGGGGAGGCGGGCCGATGACCGTCGTCCAGCTGCTCATCGGCCTGGCGACCCTCGTCGTCAACGCCTTCTTCGTGGGCGCGGAGTTCGCGCTCATCTCCGTGCGCCGCAGCCAGATCGAGCCGTACGCCGACCAGGGCGACCGGCGGGCCCGCAGCGTGCTGTGGGGGCTGCGGCACATCTCGGCCCTGATGGCCGCCGCCCAGCTCGGCATCACGCTGTGCACCCTGGTGCTCGGTGTGGTCGCCGAACCGGCCATCGCCCACCTGATGGAGCCGGTCTTCCACGCCGTCGGCCTGCCCGGCGGGCTGATCCACGTGGTGTCGTTCGCCATCGCGCTGGCCGTGGCGACCTATCTCCACATGCTCTTCGGCGAGATGGTCCCGAAGAACGTCGCGCTCGCCGAGCCGGTGCGCACCGCCCTGCTCCTCGGCCCGCCGCTGGTGACCCTGGCGCGGGCGCTGCGCCCGGTGGTCTTCACCATCAACTCGCTCGCGAACACGCTGCTCAAGCTGCTGCGGGTCGAGCCGAAGGACGAGGTCGCGGCGACCTATTCCGACGACCAGCTGGCCCGGATCGTCGCCGACTCCAGCGCGGCGGGGCTGCTCGACGAGCGGGCGACCGAACGTCTGCGGGACGCCCTGGAGCTGGGCAAGCGCCCGGTCAAGGATGTGGTGACCCCCGTCGAGCAGGTGGTCTCCGCCCCGCTGGGGGTCACGCCCGAGGAGCTGGAGCGGCTCTCCGCCGAGTCCGGCTTCTCCCGTTTCCCGGTGCTCGACGACTCCGGCCGGCTCATCGGCTATCTGCATGTGAAGGACGCGCTGGACGTCACCCCGCGCGACCAGCCGTTCCCCGTGCGGCGGATGCGCCGGATCGCGACGGTCCGGGCGGCGACCCCGCTCGACGACGTGATCACGACGATGAGCGGCACCGGCACCCACCTCGCCGCGGTCACCGGCGACGACGGCCGGCCGGTGGGGCTGGTGACCCTGGAGGACGTGCTGCGCGAGCTGGTCGGGCAGCGCCCGTAGCGCTCACGCCCCGGGGCGGCGGGACACCGCCCCGGGGCCGCCCGCCCGGCAGGAGTAGGATCACCGCGCCATGCAGATGAATGCCACGTACACCAGCTTTGTCGCGGTCGGCGACTCCTTCACCGAGGGGATGTCCGACCGGCTCCCCGACGGCTCGTACCGCGGCTGGGCCGATCTCCTCGCGGCACGGCTGGCCGCCCGTGCGCCCGGCGGCCTGCGCTACGCCAATCTGGCCGTGCGCGGCAAGCTCATCGGCCAGATAGCCGACGAGCAGTCGCCCGCCGCCGCGGCCATGGGCGCCGATCTGGCGACCCTGGTCGGCGGGCTCAACGACGTGCTGCGCCCGAAGTGCGACGTCGATCTCGTGTGTGCCCGGCTGGCCGATGCCGTGGAGCGGATCGCGCCGAGCTGCGGGCAGCTGGTGCTGATGCGCAGCCCCGGGCGGCACGGTCCGGTGCTGGAGCGGTTCCGGCCGCGCATGGAGCACCTCTTCGGCTTCGTCGACGAGCTCGCGGAGAAGCACGGCGCGCTGGTGGTCGACCTCTTCGGGGCCGAGGTGCTGGGCGATCCGCGGATGTGGGCGGAGGACCGGCTGCACCTCAACGCCGAGGGGCACCGCCGGGTGGCCGAGGCCGTCTGGCAGGCGCTCGGCCACGAACCGGAGCTCGACTGGCGCGCCCCGCTCCCGCCGTTCGTCCGGCCGCCCTGGACCGCCCGCCGCACCTCCGACGCGCGCTTCGCCCGCGAGCACCTGCTCCCCTGGATCGGCCGCCGCCTGACGGGCCGTTCATCGGGCGACGGACGCGTGGGAGCACACTTCGACGCCACCACGGGACGGGCCCGGCCGGTGGTCATCGGCCCCGCACAGGACTGACAGCCCGTCAGGCCACGGCCCAGGACCGACGGCCGATCGCGCGGGTGACGGCCCGTGCGTACGGTCGTGCCATGCCCGCGAACGCGCCATCCCACATCCGCGTCGCCCGCCCCTCCCGCGACCTCGACGCCGCCGAGCGCTTCTGGACCGAGGGGCTCGGCCTGTCCGTGATCTGGCGGCGGGAGGTGTCCCCCGGGGACCTCCCCGGCGAGGACCACCGCCTGGTGGCGGTGGGCCGGCCGGGGGCCGGGTGGCACCTGGAGCTGACGTACGAGACCGGGGCTCCCACCGCCCCCACGCCCACGGAGGAAGACCTGGTCGTCGTCTGTCTCGACGAGTCGTCTGTCTCGACGAGCGGATCCCCGAGGAAATCGTCGCCCGCCTGGAAGCCCACGGCGGCAAGCGGGTAGCCGTCCCGCAACCCCTGCTGGGAGAACCGGGGCGACACCGTGGAGGATCCGGACGGCTGCCGGCTCGTTCCGTGCACCCGGGACTGGTCCGTCTCCTGAGGCGAACGCCCCTCGCTCAGCGGGACGCGTCGAGGATGACGCGGGCGACCAGTGCCGGGTCGTCGTTCATCGGCACATGGCCGCAGCCGGACAGGCGCAGCAGCCGGGCGTTCGGTATGACCTTCTTGGCGCGGATGCCCTGGCGGGGCACCAGCACCCGGTCCTTGCTGCCCCAGGCGATGGTGACCGGGATGTCGGGCACGTCCTGGTCGAACCGCCCCGTGCGGCCCGCCGCCAGGGTCGCGGCGAAGCCGGTGGCCTCGCGCAGGGCGCGTGTCTCGGCGATCACGGCGTCGGGGGAACGGCGCAGGGGCCGGGCGTAGATGGCGCCGACCATCGCCGCCCGGCCGACGGCCGTACGGGCCAGCCGGGCCGCCAGCGGCGGGGGCATGGTGAGGGCGCCGCGGCGCAGCTGGCACAGCACCCCGAAGGCGTACAGCCGCTCGGGCTCGTTCCAGAACCCGGCGGGCGAGATCGCCGTGACGGAGCGGACGAGCTTCTCGCGGCCGAGCTGGAGGGCGAGCAGCCCGCCGAGGGAGTTGCCCACGACGTGCGGCCGGTCCAGGCCGAGCGCCTCGAAGAGCGCGGCCAGGACGGGGGTCACGCCCTGGAGGTCGTAGCGGATTCCCTCGGGCAGGCCGGACGAGCGGCCGAAGCCCGGCAGGTCGACGGCGATGACGTCGCGCTCGGCGGCGAGGATGCCCGCGACCGGGTCCCACACCTGGAGGTGGTGGCCGATGCCGTGCAGCAGGACGAGGGGTTCCCCGCCGCCGAGCCGTTCGTAGGACACCTCGACGGTCCGCTCTCCGGCGGGGGTGTCGATGGGGAAGGCGACCGTGTCGGCCATGGTGCGACTCCTCGTCATCCACGGGGCAGTGCAGGGGTATTGAGACAGGATGTCAGCAAGGATTACCGATGGGTAGACCCCGGCGGGCGCCTCGCCGCGGCGGGCAGGGGAAGGCTCATATGGACAACCCCGCCCGGATCGCGGTGGGATGGACGCCGTGACCGCACCCGATTCCGCGCTCGACGCCTTCGAGGAACACCGCGGTGTCCTGACCGGTGTGGCCTACCGCATGCTGGGCCGCGTCGCGGACGCCGAGGACGTCGTGCAGGAGGCGTGGCTGCGCTGGTCCCGCGCCGGCCGCGAGGAGGTGCGCGACGCCCGCGGCTTCCTGGTCCGCGTCACCACGCGGCTGGCCGTCGACCGGCTGCGCCAGGCGCACTCCCGCCGCGAGAGCTATGTGGGCCCGTGGCTGCCGGAGCCGGTCGTGACGGACTTCGGGACGACCGTCCCGGACACCGCCGAGCGGGCCGTGCTCGCCGATTCCGTCTCGCTGGGCATGCTGGTCGTCCTGGAGTCCCTCTCGCCGCTGGAGCGCGCGGTCTTCGTGCTCCGCGAGGCGTTCGCCTTCCCCTATCAGGAGATCGCCGCCGTGCTCGACCGCTCGGAGGCGGCCGTGCGGCAGCTCGCCGGGCGGGCGCGCCGCCATGTCGACGAGGGCAGACCGCGGTTCCCGGTGGACCCCGTCCAACAGCGCGACCTCACCGAGAAGTTCCTCGCGGCCGCCACCGGCGGGAGCATCGAGGACCTGCTGGCCCTGCTCGCCCCCGACGTGCGGCTGGTCGGCGACAGCGGCGGGAAGTCCAAGGCCCCGCCGCGCGTGCTGGAGAGCGCCGCCAAGGTGGGCCGCTTCCTCTTCGCGGTGGCCCACAGGGACGTGCCCGAGCCGGAGATCCGCTTCCTGGAGCTCAACGGCGGGCCGGCGCTGCTCGTCCTCTCCGCGGGCCGGCCCGACACCGCCCTCAGCGTCGAGCCCTCCGGCGACGGCCGGATCGCGGCCGTCTATGTCCAGCGGAACCCCGGCAAGCTCGCGCGTCTCGCACCGCGGCGTGCGGCTCAGTGCACGGAGAAGCCGCCGTCGACGAAGAGGGACTGGCCGGTGACATAGGCGGAGGAGCGGCTCGCCAGGAAGACCGCCGCGCCCGCGAAGTCCTCGGCCAGGCCGTTGCGTCCGGTCATCGTGCGCGCCGCGAGCGCCGCCACCTTCCCGGGGTCGGCGGACAGCCGTTCGTTGAGCGGGGTCATCACGAAGCCCGGCACGAGGGTGTTGCAGGTGACGCCGTACGGGGACCACGCCTCGGCCTGTGAACGGGCCAGCGATTCCAGCGCGCCCTTGGACACCCCGTAGGCACCGCTCTGCACGAACGCCCGGTGTGCCTGCTGGGAGGTGATGTGGATGATCCGGCCGAAGCCCCGCTCGGCCATGCCGGGCCCGAACCGCTCCCCCAGCAGATACGGCGCCTCCAGGTTCACCGCCATCGTGGTGTCCCACACGTCCTCGCCCAGCTCGCCCATCGGCGGGCGCAGGTTGATCCCGGCGCTGTTGACGAGGATGTCGGGTTCGCCGAACACGGCGGCCGCCTCCTCCGCCGCCCGGCGCACGCCGTCGCGGGTGCCCAGGTCGGCGCTCACCCAGGCCGCCCGGCAGCCGTCGGCCGCCAACTCCTCGACGGTGGCGGCCAGCTCGGCCTCCCGGCGGGCCACGACCACGACGCGCGCCCCGGCGCGCGCGAGCGCCCCGGTGACGGCCCGGCCGATACCGGAACTGCCGCCGGTCACCACCGCGACCCGGCCGTCCAGCGAGAAGAGCTCGGAGAGATACGCCTGCGGGATCATGCCCGCACCCTAGACGGCGGTCCCGCGCGGACAGCGGCCGGGACCGGGGTCTTCCGGCCCGGTCGGACAATCACGCCATTGGTCTTGACCAAGTCTGCGTGCCGCCTTATGGTCGCAGGCATACTGCAACAACCTTTAATAAAGAAGCGCGCGAAAAGCCTTTGCGGAGGATCAGGGTGGGGACCACGCAGCTGGACACGGTGCCGGAGCCGAAGTACTGGCACCTGAAGACCGTGCTCACCGACGCACTCGACTCCGAGTTCGCGGTGGGCGAGATCCTGCCGAACGAGCGCGAGCTCGCGGCCCGCTTCGGCGTCGCGCGGGCCACGCTCCGCCAGGCCCTCGAACAGCTCGAGCTGGAAGGGCGCCTCCAGCGCCGCCGGGGCGTCGGCACCACCGTGGCCCCGCCCCGCATGGGCGTCTCCGTCGGCGACGCCGACCACTCCTGGCCGGGCGCGGGACCGGACGCCTGGCTCGCCGTCGACTGCGCCGAGGCGGTCCCGCCCGCGGTTGTCGCCCGCCTCCTGGACACCCGCGGCGGGGAGCCGGTGCACACCGTCCGCCGCACCCGCCGCACCCACGGCCAGCCCGTGGCGACCGAGTTGCTGTACGTCCCGCTGAGCAGCGTGCCGGGGCTCACCGGCATCGACGCGCCGGCGGGCGCGGCCCGGGCACGCGCGGTCCTCCGGGAGTTGCAGCGCCTGGAGCTCGACGGCCAGGACCAGGCCGTGGAGCTCGGCTCCGCCCGCGCCGACGACGCCAAGCAGCTCGACCGGCTGCCGGGCGCGCCCGTCCTCGTCGTCACCACCCGCTATTTCACGGCGGGCCGCACGGGCGCGGTGGCGGTGGCCACCTACCGCGCGGACACCTGCCGGCTCACCTTCGGCGACTCGGGGATGCAGCTGCTGGCCGGCTGACGCCGGCCACGGCCCGCCTCACCGCCGCGCCGTCACCGTGCTCTCGACCGCGAACAGTTGCTCCTCCACGTGGTCGAGAGCCAGCCGCAGCGCGCCCGTCGCCACCGCGGCCTCGCCCAGCAGCGACTGCACGACCCGCGGCGGGCGCAGGCAGTAGCGGGCGAGCTCCGCGCGCAGGGGTTCCAGGACGCCGTTCAGCCCGGCGGCCCAGCCGCCCACCACGACGAGCTCCGGATCGAGGGCGAGCACCAGGGCGGCCACGTCGTGCACGAGCCGCCGCATGAACCGGTCGACGGCGGCACCGGCCCGCTCGTCGCCCTCCCGTGCCAGCGTGAAGACGCGTGCCACCTGCGCCTCGTCCAGCGGGTGCAGGGGTTCGCCCGTCGTGGACAGCACGACCTCGGGGGTGGCCTCCCGGCCCAGCAGGTGCAGCGCGCCGATCTCCCCGGCCGCGCCGCCGTAGCCACGGTGGAGCCGGCCGCCGATCAGCGACCCGGCCCCCGGGCTCAGCCCGGCGAGCACGAACACCACGTCGTCCGAGCCGGTGGCCGCGCCCTTCCAGTGCTCGGCCACGGCGGCGGCGTTGGCGTCGTTCTCGACCAGCACCGGGCACCGGAACGAGCGCCGCAGCCGCTCCCCGAGGGGCAGTCCGGTCCAGCCCGGCAGGGCGGTCCCCAGCCGTACGGTCCCGTCGGCCTCCACGATGCCGGGGCTGGCCACGCCGACCGCCCGGAGCCTGCTGCGGGGCACGCCCGAGCGCTCCAGCAGGTCGGCGACCGCGACCCGCACGCACCCCAGGCGCTCGTCCGCCGAGGCGGTCTCCGCGACGTCGAGGGACGCCGAGCCCATGACCCGGCCGCCGAGATCGGCCATCAGGGCGGCGATCCGGTGCGGGCCGATCTCGATGCCCATCAGGTGGCCGGCCTCCACGCGGAAGCGGAAGCGGCGCGCGGGGCGGCCCTGGCGCCGGGCCTCGCCCTCCTCGGCGGGCACCTCCACCACCAGGCCGGATTCCATCAGCCCCTCGACCACGCCCTCGACGGTCGGCCGGGACAGGCCCGTCACCTTGGTCAGGTCGGTGAGCGTGGGGGAGCCGGGAGGCGCCGCCGCGCGCAGCGCGTGCAGCACCACGGCCGAATTGATCCGCCGCAACAGAGACGGATCCCCGCCGGTGAGCCGCCCCAACGTGCCGCCTCCTCGCTTTGCGTGTCCTTTGCTGTCGGGTCGGATGGTATCCGGTGCGGAGGAGACCGGCGAGCCTCGGGACCGCACGCGGGCCGGCAACCGGTGGCGGCCGTTCCGCGGCGGCCCGGGGGCGGTGGGCGGTGCGGCGCCCGGATCCCGTCGTGTCAGACGGGGAGCTCCGTCGCGGCGCGCAGCCGCTCGAATTCCTCGGCCATTTTCGGGAGCGGCCAATGAGCGTTGAGGCCACTGGGGTTGGGGAGGGCCCAGACGCGGGTGGTGCCGATCGTCCGGTCCTGCGGGCCGATGCGGGCGTGCTTGTCGTCGAAGGCGACGCGGTAGGCGGTGATGCCGACGACGGCCAGCCAGCGCGGCCGCAGCCGGGTGACCTTGTCGAGGAGGAGGCGCCCGCCCTCGCGGAACTCCTCGTCGCCGATCTCGTCGGCCCGCGCCGAGGGGCGCGCCACCACATTGGTGATGCCGAGGCCGTACGTCAGAAGTTCCTCCTGCTCGGCGGGGGCGAGGAGGCGGGGGGTGAAGCCGGAGAGGTGGAGGACGGGCCAGAACCGGTTGCCGGGGCGGGCGAAGTGATGGCCGGTGGCCTCGGACATCAGGCCGGGATTTATGCCGCAGAACAGGACGCGGAGATCCTCCGCGACGACATCGGGTACCACCAGGCGTCCCCTCCCTTTTCGGGACAACCCTATACCGGGGGCTGGTCCGTCCCGCAGTGGAGGCACTTGCGGGCGCGCTCGGGAAGGTCCTCCGAGAGACAGGCCGGGCAGACCTTGAGCGGTCCGGGCTCGGCGAAGACGACGAGCCCGCGCCGGGCCTGGACGTGCTTGTAGGGGACGACGATGAGGAAGTAGACGACGGCCATGAAGATCAGGAAGTACACGAGGGCGGAGAGGAAGGAGCCCAGGTCGAGATAGGTGGCGCGGTTGCCGGTCCGGCCGAGCTGCCAGCCGAGGCCCATGGAGTGGCCGCCCTGGGCGCGCGTGATGATCGGGTTGATCACGAAGTCGGTGAACGCCTTGATGAGCGTGCTCATCGCGAGGGCGATGATCAGTCCCACGGCGACGGTGACGATGTCACCGCGCATGACGAAGTTCTTGAATCCCTTGAACACGGCCGTCTCTCCTCGCGTCGGGCATCCGATGAGACCACGCAGAACGGTACATTCCGGACTCCCGTCACCGGTGGTACGGCACGGCCGGCCCCGAAACGCCGACCGCCCGTGGCGGCGTCCCCACGAGGGGGACACCGCCACGGGCGGCGAGGGGCGGGAAGCGCGGGCGCTAGAGGATCGACCCCGGCGCGTACGCGGCGGCCTCCGGGTGCCGCTTGGCGATCTCCTCGATGCGGGCGACGACCAGGGCGACCTGGTCGGCGGCGGCACCGCTGAAGGACAGCTTGTCGGCCATCAGGGCGTCCAGGCCCGCCCGGTCCAGCGGGATGCGGTCGTCGGCGGCGAGCTTGTCCAGCAGCTCGTTGCGCTCGGCGCCCTGCTCGCGCATGGCCAGCGCGGAGGCCACGGCGTGCTCCTTGATGGCCTCGTGCGCGACCTCGCGGCCGACCCCGGCCCGCACGGCGGCCATCAGGACCTTGGTGGTGGCGAGGAAGGGGAGGTAGCGGTCCAGCTCGCGAGCGACGACGGCGGGGAAGGCGCCGAACTCGTCGAGGACCGTCAGGAAGGTCTCCAGCAGGCCGTCGAGCGCGAAGAACGCGTCCGGCAGCGCGACGCGGCGCACCACCGAGCAGGAGACGTCGCCCTCGTTCCACTGGTCGCCCGCCAGCTCGCCGGTCATCGAGGCGTAACCGCGCAGGATGACCATGAGGCCGTTGACGCGCTCGCAGGAGCGGGTGTTCATCTTGTGCGGCATCGCGGACGAGCCGACCTGGCCGGGCTTGAAGCCCTCGGTCACCAGCTCGTGGCCGGCCATCAGCCGGATCGTCTTGGCCAGCGAGGAGGGGGCCGCCGCCAGCTGCACCAGCGCGGTGACGACGTCGTAGTCGAGAGAGCGCGGGTAGACCTGGCCGACGGAGGTGAAGGCGTGCGCGAAGCCGAGGTGGCCCGCGATGCGGCGCTCCAGCTCGTCCAGCTTCGCGGCGTCGCCGCCGAGCAGGTCGAGCATGTCCTGGGCGGTGCCGACCGGGCCCTTGATGCCGCGCAGCGGATAGCGGCCGAGCAGCTCCTCCAGCCGGCCGTAGGCGACGAGCAGCTCGTCGGCCGTGGTCGCGAAGCGCTTGCCGAGGGTGGTGGCCTGGGCGGCGACGTTGTGCGAGCGGCCCGCCATCACAAGCTCGGCGTGCTCGCCGGCCAGCTTGCCCAGCCGGGCCAGCACGGCGACGGCGCGGTCGCGGACGAGCTCCAGCGAGAGCCGGATCTGGAGCTGCTCGACGTTCTCCGTGAGGTCGCGGGACGTCATGCCCTTGTGGACGTGCTCATGGCCGGCGAGGGCGTTGAACTCCTCGATCCGGGCCTTGACGTCGTGGCGGGTGACCTTCTCGCGCTCGGCGATCGAGGCCAGGTCCACCTGGTCCAGGACCCGCTCGTAGTCGGCGAGCGCGGCGTCCGGCACCTCGATACCCAGGTCCTTCTGGGCGCGGAGCACGGCCAGCCAGAGCTTCCGCTCCAGGGTGACCTTGTACTCGGGGGACCACAGGACGGCGAGCTCGGCGGAGGCGTAGCGGCCGGCGAGGACGTTGGGGATGCGGGGCTTCAAAGACGCAGCTGTCACACGACCAGAGTCTACTGGCGGTTCGCGCAGGCCAGCGCCCCGGCTCGGTTCGTGCGTTGCTACGAGAGAGCCACGGGGGAGGCCGTGGGCGTGCCCCGCCGCCGGGCCGGTGGGATGGTGGGTGCGCACACCCGGGCACGCCGCGAGCGGAAGGTGGCACACATGGCCGAGCAGGTGGACGTCGTCGTCATCGGCATGGGGCCGGGCGGTGAGCACGTGGCCGGGCGGCTGGCCGAGGCCGGGCTGAGCGTGGTGGGCGTCGAGGCGGAGCTGGTGGGCGGCGAGTGCCCGTACTGGGGGTGCGTCCCGAGCAAGATGATGATCCGGGCCGGGAACCTGCTCGCGGAGGGGCGCCGGATCCCCGGTATGGCCGGGGCCTCCGAGGTGACGCCGGACTGGGCGCCGCTCGCCCGCAGGATCCGCGACGAGGCCACCGACGACTGGAACGACCAGGTGGCGGCCGACCGCTTCACCGGCAAGGGCGGCCGGCTGGTCCGGGGCCGCGGCAGGCTGGCCGGGCCCGGCAGGGTCGAGGTGGCCGGCCAGGTCTTCGAGGCCCTGCGCGGGGTGGTGATCGCGACGGGCACCGAGCCGTCCGTGCCGCCGGTGCCGGGCCTGCGGGACGTGCCGTACTGGACCAACCGCGACGCGGTGTCCGCGAAGGAACCGCCCGGTTCGCTGCTCGTGCTCGGCGGCGGTGCCATCGGGCTCGAACTGGCCCAGGTCTACGCCCGCTTCGGCACCCGGGTCGAGATCGTGGAGGCGATGGAGGGCCTGCTCCCGGCCGAGGAGCCGGAGGCCGGCGAGCTGCTGGCGGAGGTGCTGCGCCGGGAGGGCGTCCACATCCGGACCGGCGCCCGGGCGGCCGGGGTGCGGCACTCCGGGGACGTCTTCACGCTCACGCTCGCGGACGGCACGGAGCTGACGACCGACCGGCTGCTGGTGGCCACGGGCCGCCGGGCGGACCTCACGGACCTCGGCCTGGAGACCGTCGGGCTCGATCCACAGGCGCGGTCGCTGAAGGTGGACGGCCAGCTGCTGGCGGCGCACGCGCTATGGGGCGTCGGCGATGTGACGGGGCACGGGGCGTTCACGCACGTCGCGATGTACGAGGCCGAGATCGTGATCCGCGCCGTGCTGGGCGAGCCGGGGCCCGACGCCGACTACCGCGCGCTGCCCCGGGTGACCTTCACCGACCCGGAGGCCGGGGCCGTGGGCCTGACGGAGCATCAGGCGCGGGAGAAGGGGCTGCGGGTGCGCACCGGCCTGGCGCGGGTGCCCTCCTCGGCGCGCGGCTGGATCCACAAGGCGGGCAACGACGGCCTGGTCAAGCTGGTCGAGGACGCGGACCGGGGCGTGCTGGTCGGCGCGACCGCGGTGGGGCCGACGGGCGGCGAGGTGATGTACGGCCTGGCCGTGGCGATCCAGGCACAGGTGCCGGTGGAGGCCCTGCGCCATATGATCTACGCCTACCCGACCTTCCACCGGGGCATCGAGGACGCGCTCGCCGACCTCCGCGGGGCACCGGAGGGCTGACAACCGGGACAGTTGGCGACAAGGCCGCCCTTAACCCATCGGTCACAAGCCGTTCGTGATCACGCAACACCGCTCCGTCAGGGTGGGGGCATGACTGACGAGACCCGTGCGAAGAGCGTCCGCGCGCGCCATCACTGGCGGCGGGAACTGGTGGAGCTGGCCGCCCTTTTCACCGCGGTCGCCGCCACCGACTCCGTGGCCGACACGGTGGTGCACGGCGCGGACGGTCCCGTCCTGCTGCTCTCCTCGGCCGCCGCGCTGCTGGCCACGGCCGGCTGCCACACCTGGTGGGCCCGGCGCCACGCCGCTCCCGCCCGCCTCGCCGGGCCGGACCACCTCGCCGGCCCCGGCCACGAGGAGCCGGAGGCCGACGGCGGCACCACCCTGTGGCGGATGCGGACCACCGTACGGGACGAGCCCGGCAGTCTCGCCGCGCTGTGCGCAGCGCTGGCCCGCCACCGCGTCGACATCCTCGCGCTCCAGACGCACCCGCTGGCCGACGGCGCCGTGGACGAGCTGCTGCTGCGCGCCCCGGACACCCTGGCACCCGCCGCCCTGTCGGACGCCGCCACCGCGGGCGGCGGCAGCGGGACATGGCTGGAGCGCGCCGACGCCCACGACCTCGTGGACGCCCCGACCCGGGCGCTCACCCTCGCCACCCGCACGGCCCTCGACGCCGCGGAACTCCCGCTCGCTCTGCGGCAGTTGTTCGGCCGCTGCACCATCCGTTCCCTGCCCGGCACGGAGGCCGAGGTGCCGCCGGAGGGGATGTGGGACGAGAACGTGATCCGTCTGCCGGACCCCTCGGGCGGGACGATCACCATCGAGCGCCCCCACCCGCCCTTCACCCCCACGGAGTTCGCGCGGGCCCGCGCGCTGGTCGAGCTGGACGCCCGCCTCGGCCCGCGCGTGCCGCCGCGCAGCGATGTGCTGACGCTGCCGGAGGGCAACGAGATCACCGTGCGCCGCGCCGGCCTCGGGGATCTGGCGGCGGCGCGCGAGATGCACGAGCGCTGCTCCCCCGCGACGCTGTCCCGCCGCTACCACGGGCCGTTCGGTGACGCCGACCGCTATCTCCGCCACCTGCTGAGCCCGCGCTTCGGCCGCACCCTGGCCGCGTACACGGCCTCCGGCCGGCTGGTGGCGCTCGGCCACCTGCTGTGGGACGGCGAGGAGACCGAGGTCTCGCTGCTCGTCGAGGACGCGTGGCAGCGGCGCGGGGTCGGCGGTGAACTTCTGGGCAGGCTGGTCGCGATGGCCGCCGACGCCGGGTGCGAGAGCGTCTACGCCGTCACCCAGTCGTCCAACACGGCGATGGTGGGGGCGATGCGCGCCCTGGGCCTGCCGCTGGACTATCTGATCGAGGAGGGCACGCTGGTCGTCACGGCCCGGCTGACCCCGGAGCAGGGCGCGCCCGCGGTCCGTACGGGATCTGCCGCCCGCGAACGGTGAATCGCCGCACCGCTTTCGATATCCGGAACCGTAATGCCGGTGACGCGGCGGCCTCACGCGTACGAGGATGACCGCATGCCGAACAACACCAGCACCCTCCTCCCCCGTCAGGTCGCCGACGCCTACGTCGACGCGTTCATCGAACTCGACCCGCTCACCGGCACCTATCTGGGGGTGGCGGAGTCCGCGCGGCGGCTGCCCGACTTCTCGCCCGCGGGCCAGCAGGCCCTGGCCGACCTGGCCCGCGAGACGCTCGACCGGCTCGCCGAGGCGGAGCGGCTGCCGGGCGCGGACAGCGACATCGAGCGGCGCTGCGCCCGCCTGCTGCGCGAGCGTCTCACCGCCGAACTCGCCGTCCAGGAAGCGGGCGAGCCACTGCGCGCGGTGAGCAACATCCACTCCCCGCTGCACAGCGTGCGGGAGACCTTCACCATCATGCCCGTGGAGAGCGCCGAGGACTGGTCGGCGGTCGCCGAACGGCTGCGGGCCGTTCCCGCGTCGCTGGAGTCCTACCGGGCGGCGCTCGCCGAGGGCCTCGAGAGGAAGCTGCCCGCCGGTCCGCGCCAGGTGACCACCGTCATCGGGCAGTTGGACGAGTGGATCGGCACGGACGGCGGCTGGTTCGCCGACTTCGTCGCCCAGGGGCCCGACGCGCTGCGCGCGGAGCTGGAGGAGGGCGCCGCCGCCGCGACGGGCGCGCTCGTCACGCTGCGCGACTGGCTGCGCGACGTCTACGCCCCGGGCGTCGAGGGCGCCCCCGAGGTGGTGGGCCGCGAGCGGTACGTCCGTTGGGCGCGCTACTGGAACGGCACGGATCTCGACCTGGAGGAGGCGTACGCCTACGGCTGGTCGGAGTTCCACCGCATCCTCGGCGAGATGCGCGTGGAGGCCGAGAAGGTGCTGCCCGGCGCGAGGACGCCCTGGGAGGCACTGGCCCATCTCGACGCCCACGGCCCGCACATCGAGGGCGTCGAGGAGGTGCGGGTGTGGCTCCAGAAGCTGATGGACGAGGCCATCGAGGCGCTGGACGGCACCCACTTCGAACTGGCCGAGCGGGTCAAGCGGGTGGAGTCCCGCATCGCTCCCCCCGGCAGCGCCGCGGCCCCGTACTACAGCTCGCCGTCCGAGGACTTCTCGCGGCCGGGCCGCACCTGGCTGCCGACGATGGGCGAGACCCGCTTCCCGGAGTACGACCTGGTGTCCACCTGGTACCACGAGGGCGTGCCCGGCCACCACCTCCAGCTCGCGCAGTGGACGCACGTGGCGGACCGGCTCTCCCGCTACCAGACCACCGTCGGCCACGTCAGCGCCAACTGCGAGGGCTGGGCGCTCTACGCGGAGCGGCTGATGGACGAGCTGGGCTTCCTCACCGACCCCGGGCGCCGGCTGGGCTATCTGGACGCCCAGATGATGCGCTCCACCCGCGTGATCGTCGACATCGGGATGCACCTGGAGCTGCGGATCCCGGAGCACTCGCCGTTCCACCCCGGCGAGCGGTGGACGCCCGAGCTGGCACGGGAGTTCTTCGGGCTGCACAGCGGCCGCCCGGCGAGCTTCGTCGACAGCGAGCTGGTGCGCTACCTCGGCATGCCGGGCCAGGCGATCGGCTACAAGCTCGGCGAGCGGGCCTGGCTGGCCGGGCGCGACGCGGCCCGCAAGGCGCACGGTGACGCGTTCGACGCGAAGGCGTGGCACATGGCGGCGCTTTCGCAGGGGTCGCTGGGCCTGGACGACCTGCTGGCGGAGCTGTCGGCCCTCTGACGCGCGGCCGCGGGGGCGGGCCCGGTGCGGCATCCGGGCCCGCCCCCGCGCGCGGCCGTCAGATGCGCCAGGTCCGGATGCGGTCGGCGCACTCGTAGACGTCGACCCGGTACTCCTTGATGTCCCGGGCGAGATCCACTATGGAGCCGTAGGGCGGGTCGATGCCCTCGCCCGCTGCGGCCATATAGGCGACGACGACCATGCAGGCGTAGAGGCTGCTGCGCACCGGCAGCGGCTGGAGCCGGACCAGGGTGTGCATCAGGGCGGCGGCCCGCCAGGCGGCGTCGGGCTCGTGGTCGAACTTCGCGACGTCGAAGGCGTGCCGGGAGACCGCGGCGGCGAGGGCGGTGTAGTCGTGGACGGCGGGCTCCTCGTACAGCTTCTGCTCCTGCACGCCCAGGAGCCAGGGCAGGTCGATGAGCAACGTCATCAGGCGGCCGCACCGCCCTCGGACGGAGGTGCCTCCTCGGGGAAGGCGGCGTCGAATTCCTCTATGTGTTCGTTCCAGAACTTCGCGGCACGCTCCACGAAGCGGCGCCGCTGCTGCTCGCGCACGGACAGGTCGTGCACATACGCCTTGATGCTCTTCCCGTCGGCGGCAGCGGCCTCACGGATGGCCGCGAGCTCCTCTTCCGTGAATTCAATGTTGAGTGCCGGCATGCCCCCCACGGTACCGGCCGAGTACCAGCGGTGGCAGGGGACACCGCGAGGCTCATCAGCCGCGGTCGGCCGGGGCCGCGGCCGTACGGGGCGCGGTGGCCGTCATGGCGGGAAATCCACGGGCCGGCCACCCCTTCGCGAACCGTCAATCCCCGGTAAAACCCTTGTTCAACCGGGGTTTCCACTGTTAGACATCACCCATGACCGGCTATTCCCCCGACGCCACCGACTGGCGCATCCTCGACGCCCTCCAGAGCAACGGCCGTGCGGGCTTCGCGGAGTTGGCGCGCACGGTGAACATGTCCTCCAGCGCCGTGACCGAACGTGTCCGGCGCCTGGAGGAGGCCGGCGTCATCGGCGGGTACACGGCCGTCGTCGACGCCGGGAAGCTGGGGCTGCCCGTCCTCGCCTTCGTCCGGCTGCGCGCTCCGGAGGGCGGCCACGAGCCGTTGCGCGATCTGCTGGCGACCACGCCGGAGATCCTGGAGGCGCACCACGTCACGGGCGACGACTGCTTCGTCATCAAGGTCGCGGCCCGCTCGATGCGGCATCTGGAGGAGGTGGCGGGGCGGATCGGCGCTCTCGGCCCGGTGACGACGAGCGTCGTCTACTCCTCGCCGCTCCCCCGCCGGGCGCTCAGCCGGTGACCCCCGCCGTGCGGTGGCGCACGGCGGACCCCGACCGGCCCTTGACGACCTGGAGTTGAGCGGGGACGCGCCGGCGGAGGTCGGCGACGTGGCTGACGATACCGACCGCGCGGTCCCGCTCGCGCAGGGAGTCCAGGACGTCGAGCACCTCGTCGAGGGTCTGTTCGTCGAGGCTGCCGAAGCCCTCGTCGATGAAGAGCGTGTCGAGCCGGATGCCGCCCGCCTCCTCCGTCACCACGTCGGCGAGCCCGAGCGCGAGGGCCAGGGAGGCGAAGAAGGTCTCCCCGCCGGAGAGGGTCGCGGTGTCGCGCTCGCGGCCGGTCCAGGCGTCGACGACGTGCAGGCCGAGGCCGGAGCGCCGGGCGCCGCCGGAGCGGGCGTCGGAGTGCACCAGCGTGTAGCGCCCGGCGGACATCCGCTGGAGCCGCAGGGTCGCGGCGGCCGCGACCTGCTCCAGCCGGGCGGCCAGTACGTAGGACTCCAGGCGCATCTTCCGCTCGTTGTGGGCGGACGTCCCGGCGACGAGCGTCGCGAGGCCCGCCACCCGGTGGTGCTCCTCGCGCAGCGGGGCGAGGCGGCGCACGTCGGCGGCGGCCCGCGCGGAGAGCTGGTCCAGCTCCTGGCAGCGCGTGCGGGCGGCGGACTCGGCGGCGGAGGTCTCGCGCAGCCGCCGGGTCGCGGCGGCCAGCAGCGCGTCCGCGGCGGCCGGGTCGGCGGGGGGCCGCTGCGCGGCGGCCGCGTTGCGCGGGTCGGCCAGCTCGGCGGTGACGGCGGCCCGCTCGCTCCGCCAGTCGTCGAGGCGCTGCCGCAGGGCCCGCTGTTCGCCTTCGGGGAGTACGGCGCGGGCCGCGTCCGAGGGCGTGGGGAAACCGGCGCGCCCGGCCGCCCCGGCGAGCCGCGCCTCGGCCTTCTCCAGGTCCTCCGCCGCGCTCCGCGCGGCGCGTGCTGCCTCGGCCGCGTCGGCGAGGAGGGCCAGGCGGCGCTCCAGCAGCGCGGCGTGCGCGGCGACGGACGCCGCTCCCCCGCGCACCTGCGCCAACTCCTTCTCCAGCGTGCTCAGTTCGCCGTCGAGGTGCTCCCTGCGGGCCGTGCGGGCGGTGGCGCGCAGCTGGGCCGCCTGCCGCCCGGCGCGCCGCCGCTCGTACTCCCGCTCCGCGCCCTCCAGCGCCTCGCGGGCCCGGTGCGCGTCGGCCCCCGCCGCGCGGGCCTGGGCGTAGGAGCGGCCGATGTCCTCGGCGGCCGCCGCGAGTTCGGCGACGGGCGCCGTTCCGGCGTCGGCCTCGGCGTGGGCGAGGGCGTCGCGCAGCGTCTGGAGGTCGCGCTCGGACCGTTCGCGGACGGACTCGGCGTCCTGGAAGAGGCCGAGGGCGCGGGCCTCGTCGGCGCGGTCGACGTGGTCGGAGGTGGTACGGGCGGGGTCGGGGTGCTCGGTGGACCCGCACACCTTGCAGGCGGTGCCGGGCGTCAGTTCGGCCGCGAGTTCGGCGGCGATGCCGAGCAGGCGGCGCTCCTTGAGGTCGAGCCAGTGCTCCCGGGCCTCGCCGGCCCGCTCCCGGGCCTCGAGCAGCCGGGCCCGGGCGGCGGTGACCTGCCCGGCGAGCCGGTCGCGTTCCCGGGCGGCGTCGAGCCTGCGCCGGGCGGGGGCCACCTCGCCCTCCAGGCGGGCGGCCAGGGTGGCCGCCTCCTGGGCGTCCTCGACGCGCCGCTGGTGGGCGGCGTGCCTCGCCTCCCAGTCGGCGAGCCAGTCGTCGGCCTCGGTGAGGGCCTCCTCGTCGAAGCGGGCCTCGCGGTCCAGTTCGGCCAGCTCGGCGGCGATGTCGGCGGCGCGCTGTTCGGCGCGGCGGGCGGCCGAGAGCGAGCCGAGCTCCTCGCGGTGGGCCCGCTCCAGTGCGGCGAGTTCCGCCGCGGGGGCGTCCCGGTGGGCGGCGGAGAGCCGGTCGCGGGCGGCCCGTTCGGCGCGGGCGGCGGCGTGGTGCGCGCGCCCGGCCTCTTCGCGCAGCTCCAGGGCGGGCACCACGGACCCGGCGGCGTGCGCCCGCTCCAGGCGCTCGCGCAGCCGCTCGGCCTCGGCGTCGCGCTCCTCGAAGGCGGCGGCGCGCTGCCGGGCCGCCGCGTACCGCGCCTGGAGACCGGCCAGTTCGCGGGTGGCGTCGGCGTGCCGCTGGGCGGCGCGGTGGGCCTCCTCCGCGGTGCGTGCGGCGACGGCCGCGATGTCCCGCCGCTCCCGCGCCCCGGAGCGGGCCAGTGCCGCCCAGGTCAGCACGGCCTCGGCCAGCCCGGCGTCACCGGGGGCCAGGGGCGCCCGGCCCGCGGCTGCCGTACGGGCCGGGCGGGCCGTACGGGAGGAGTCGCGCTGGCCGGGGACGGCGGGGGTGGCGCCGGGTTCGGGCAGCGAGGGGTCCGCGACGGCCTGCTGCATCCGGTGGACGAGGGCCAGCAGCTGCTCGTCGCCGGTGGTGACCTGCTTCTCGGCGGCCCGGCGCAGCTCGGCGAGGCGGTCCTCGACGGCGGCGAAGCGGCCGGTGTCGAAGAGCTTGCCGAGCAGCTTGCCGCGGGCGGTGTCCTCGGCGCGCAGGAAGCGCGCGAAGTCGCCCTGCGGCAACAGCACGACCTGGCAGAACTGCTCGCGGCTCATGCCGAGCAGCTGGGTGATCTCCTCGCCGATCTCCTGGTGGGAGCGGCTGAGGCCCTGCCACTGCCCCTCGTCGTCGCGCTCGCGCAGCGCGCTGTGGGCCTTCTCGCGGGTGAAGCCGTCGCCCCGCTTCTTGGGGCGCAGTTGCTCGGGCCGCCGGGTGATCTCCAGCCGCCGGCCGCCGACGGTGAGGTCGAGCGTCACCTCGGTGAGGGTGGCCGGGTCGGCGTGGTCGCTGCGCAGGGTCAGGCCGCTGCCCTGGCGGGCGCCGGGGACCCCGCCGTAGAGGGCATAGCAGACCGCGTCGAGCACGGAGGTCTTCCCGGCGCCGGTGGGGCCGTGCAGCAGGAAGAGCCCGGCGGAGGAGAGGGCGTCGAAGTCGACCTCCTGGGAGCCGCCGAAGGGCCCGAAGGCGTGCAGGGAGAGCCGGTGCAGCCTCATCGGGCCTCCTCGCCGAGGGCCTCGGCCAGCCGTACGGCATCGATGGCGCCGGTCAGCACGGTGCTCTCGGCGGCGTCGGGGCCGAGGCCGCCGCGCACGTGGGCGACGAAGTCCGCGGCGATCTGGTGGTCGCTGCGGCCGCGGAGCCGCTGGGCGTAGGAGGCGAGGGGGTCCTCGGGTGCCCGGTCGGGTTCGAGGACGAGGCTCACCACGTGCGGGAAGCGCCCGGCGAGGCGGGCCATGGGCTCCTCGGGGCGGTGCGGGTCGGTGAGGGTGGCCTCGACCCACGCCTCCTCGTGCTTCTCCAGGCTCGGGTCGCTCAGCAGGTCGTCGAGGCGGCCGCGGATCCGGGCGAGCGGGCGCGGGACGGGGCAGTCGAGCCGCTCCGCGGTCAGGGCGCCGCCGGCGCCGAGGTCGATGAGCCACATGGTCTTGCGGTGGTCGGCCTCGGAGAAGGAGTACGCCAGCGGGGAGCCGGAGTAGCGGACGCGCTCGGTGATCGTCTGGCAGCCGTGGAGGTGGCCGAGCGCGGCGTAGTCGACGCCGTCGAAGGTCTCCGGGGGGACGGAGGCGACGCCGCCCACGGTGATGTCGCGCTCGCTGTCGCTGGCCGCGCCGCCCGCGACGAAGGCGTGCGCGAGGACGACCGACCGGGTCCCGGCGGGCCGCGCGGCGAGGTCGGCGCGCACCCGGTCCATGGCGGTCCGCAGCACGGCCTGATGACCGCCGCGCGGCGCGCCGAGCTCCTCGCGCACGAGGGCGGGCTCCAGATAGGGCAGGCCGTAGAAGGCGACGTCGCCGTGCGCGTCGGCGAGCACGACGGGGGTGCCGCAGCCTGCCGGGTCGGTGCGCAGGTGTATGCCGGCCCGCCCGATGAGCCCGGCGCCGACGCCGAGGCGGCGGGCCGAGTCGTGGTTGCCGGAGATCATCACGGTGGGCACCCCGGCGTCGGCGAGCTTGTGCAGCGCCTCGTCGAACAGCTCGACGGCGGCGAGCGGCGGCACGGCCCGGTCGTAGACGTCACCGGAGACGAGCACCACGTCCACCTCGTGCTCGCGCGCCGCCTCCACGAGGTGATCGATGAACGCCCGCTGGGCCTGGAGCAGGCCGATGCGGTGGAAGGACCGTCCGAGATGCCAGTCGGAGGTGTGCAGCATTCTCACAGGAGGGCTCCGACCTGCATGTTCCTGTCCCTCCACGCTCCGCCTCGGCCCGGCGGGTGCGACCGCCGGCCATGTCTCGCCCGGACAGCATCCTGCCTGCCCGCCCCTCAGTCTCCCATCCGGGTGGGGGGCCGGGGGGCCATGGGGCGAATGTGCTCCGCGGGGCCCGGCCGCGGGTCCGCGCCTGGAGCCGGGAGAGCGGCGAGGAGCGTGGCCGTACGGAGCCCGTGGCGGAACTCCGGCCGCGGTTCCGGCCGTCGTTTTCGGTCACCTTGGCGCACACCGGCCGCTTCACATTCCCGCCGCACCCGTGCCCGCACGTCGGGGAATGCCTCCGCCGGGCCCCGGTCGGCCCGAGGCCGGATTTTCCGGTGACAAATGCCAAAACCGTGAGCCACACCCGCACGATCGGTTACCTTCCGTCGCAACGGACACGCCACTGGTAATCGCCCACGGGCTGGAGAGGAATGTGACCGTGCCGTGCAGCCGCCAGTTTCGACCGATCCCATGATGAGGCGCGCTTTGAGACAGTTCGCCGGAAGGAGGCAGTCGATGACCGCAGCACCACCCGAAGTGCTCGCCGAGCTCCAGGAGTTACGGGTCCGGGTACCCCATCTGACCGGTTCGATGGTGGCGAGCACGGACGGGCTGGTGATCGCGCATCTCCTCGCCGGCGCCGAGCCCGACGGCATGGCCGCGCTGACCGCCGCGGCCCTGGGCGTGGGCGCCCGGCTCACGGACGCCGTGGGCCACGGAGGCTTCCGCGAGCTGCTGGTCAGCGGCGAATTCGGCTATGTGGCCACCTACGCCGCCGGGGCGTCGAGCGTGCTGACGCTGCTGGCCGCCGCCGACGCCAATGTGGGCCGGCTGAATCTGGAGGCCCGCCGGGCCTGCCCCCGGATAGCCGCTCTGGTGGACGCCTCGCACCGGCGGCAGGTCTGAGCGAGCGAGCCCCGCACCGAAACCCATCACCGACACCGAAAGCGAAAACCGTCATGGCGAACACCGAAATGGCACTGAAGGACGCGATGAGCTCGATCGAGGGGGCCCTCGGCGTGGCCCTCGTCGATTACGGCAGCGGCATGGCGCTCGGCACCCTGGGCGGGTCCCAGTCGCTCGACCTCAATGTCGCCGCGGCGGCGAACACCGATGTCGTACGGGCCAAGCTGCGCGCCATGGAAATGCTCAGCCTCCAGGACCGGATCGAGGACATCCTCATCACGCTCGGCACGCAGTACCACCTGATCAGACTGCTCACCGGGCGCGGCGGCAACGGCCTCTTCCTCTACCTCGTCCTCGATGCGCAGCGGGCGAATCTCGCCATGGCCCGGCACCAGCTCAGGCGCATAGAAGCGGAACTGGAGGTCTGAGCCCGGGGGTTCAGGGAGCGTCGACCGGCTCCCGGTCCGCCGTGAGCCGCTCGTCCAGATAGGCGGCCAGCTTCGCCGCGAACCCGGCCGGGTCCTCGCCGGGCGCGCCGTGCCCGGCGTCGATCTCGGCGTAGCGGGCCCGCGCGATGCCCGCCAGCAGCGCCTGCTGCTGCTCGGCGCCGATCAGCCGGTCGTGCGCGCTGGCCAGCACGAGCGTCGGGGCGGTGATCCGGCCGAGCAGGGGGCGCAGGTCGACGGTGAGGTCGGTCTCGGTCTGCCGGGCCGCGCCCGCGCCGTCGATCATCCCGTCGAGCGCGCGGACCAGCTCCTCGTGGGCCGGGGCGTCGACGCCCTCCCAGTAGCGCGGGCCGAAGGCCATCAGCGGCACCGCCCGCGCGAACAGGGCCGTCCCGTGTTCCGCGTCCACGCGCAGCAGCTCCAGCCAGGCGCGGAACTCGGCCGCCATCCGGGTGTCCGTGCGCACCCAGCCCGCGTGCAGCGCGAGGGAGCGGACGCGCTCGGGCCGGGTGCCCGCGATGTGGGTCGCGACGGCCGCGCCGAGCGAGTGACCGGCCAGGTGGAAGGAGTCCAGCCCGGCGTGGCCGGCCGCCGCGAGCACCTCCTCGGCGAGATCGGCGAGGGTGACCGGCCCACCGTGGTCGGTGGTGCCGCCCGATCCCGAGAGGTCGGGGGCCACCACCGTGAACCGGTCGGCGACGGCCTCGGTCAGTGGCCCCCACTGCTCGCGGGTCGCCGCGGTGCCGTGCACGAGCACGAGCCCCGGGCCGCTCCCGGTGATGTCGTACGCGACGGTGGCCGTGCCGCCGCTGATCGGCAGGGTGGTGCTGGGCATCGGTGTTCCTCGAATCCTCGGTGTACGGCTGGGTGCCGTCGGCACGCTGCGGCCGGCGGCTCGCGGGCCGGCCGCCGTGTACGGCTCGGTGCGCACCACTCTCATCGCGGGCACCGCCGTCGGCCAAGATCCGAAGCGCGCCTACACTCATCGCGGATTCAGATCAATGGGGTGGGCATGGAGATCCGGCAGTTGCGGTACTTCCTGACCGTGGCGGAGGAGTTGCACTTCGGGCGGGCGGCGGAGCGGCTGCACATCGTGCAGTCGGCGGTCAGCCAGCAGGTGCGCAGGCTGGAGCGGGAGCTCGGGGTGGAGCTGTTCGACCGCACCACCCGCGCCGTCGGGCTGACCGAGGCGGGCCGGCGGCTGCTGCCGCACGCCCGGGAGGTGCTGGCCGCGCGGGACCGGGCGCGGGAGGCGATCGACGAGCTGCGGTCCGAGCGGAACACCACGCTCCGGCTGGGCACCAGCGCCGGGCTCGGCACGCGGCTGGAGGGGATACTCGCCGAGTTCGCCCGGCTCGCCCCGCACGCCCAGCTCGAACTGGTCACGGCCGCCACCGACGACCGGCTCAAGCGGGTGCGTTCCGGCGAGCTGGACGCGACGCTGCTGCGGGGCGAACGGGCCGTACCGGAGCTGGAGTTGCTCTCCCTGTGGGAGGACGACCTCATGGTCGCGCTGCCCGCCCGCCACGACCTCGCCGTGCGCGGCACGATCGACATGGCGCTCCTGGCCGGGCTGCCGCTGCGGCTGGCCGCCGAGGCCAGGAACCCCACGCTGTACGCGCTGGTCATGAGCTCGTGCCGGGAGGCCGGGTTCGAACCGGTCCTCGGCCCGGAGTACACCACCGACCAGGACACGCTGGCCACGATCGGCTACGGCAAGCCGTCGTGGACGGTCCTCTACGCGCCCTACGCGCGCCAACTGGCCGTGCCGGGCGTGGTCTTCCGCCCGCTGCGCGGCCCCGCCCCCTCGATGCCGGCCTTCCTCGCGGTGCGCCCCGACCCGCCCCGCGCCGAGCTGCGGGCCCTGATCGAGGCGTGCCACACGCAGCCGCCCGTCCCGTCCTGAGAGCCGTACGCGCGCTGCCGTCCCCCGTACGGCAGCGCGCGTATCCGGACCGGCCGGCGCGGCCCGGCCGCTCAGCCGACGAGGTCCGCCACGGCCCGCGGCGGCCAGGTGCCCGCCTCGAGGACCCCGAGGGAGTAGGCGCGCGAGACGAGCGCGGCCCGGCTGCGGACGTCCAGCTTCCGGAGCAGGCGCGTCACGTGGTGCTCGACGTCCTGTCTGCTCAGGTGGAGGCGGGAGGCGAGGGGGACGGTCGCCTCCCCCGCGGCGATGCCCTCGATGACGCGCGCCTCCACCTCGCTGAAGCGGACGAAGGGGTGCGCCGCGCCCGGGTGGCCGGACGGCGGCCGGAGGTCCGCGGCCCCCGCCGACGAGGCGTTCGGTGGGGGGTCCACGAGCACAGGAGTGGAAATCATCAAGAGACTGAGATCCCTTCACGCCATGCGAGGCGCGCCGAATCGCCGATGAGACCCGGCGTGCACGCGAGATCAGGCCCCCTTGGCTCGCCCGGAAGGGCGGCTCCCCCGAAAGGACCTGGCAACTTGTCCTGAGTGAAGATTAGATAAGCGCCGGAGCGCCGGTCAACGCGGAGCGGCTCCGTCCCACTAACCCTGTGGTCGGCCCGCCCGATGGTTCGGTCCGCGCCCACGGGACCTTCGGTGGCACGGCCCGGGCGACGGACCGTCACTCCCGCGCGCCGCGCGCGGACCCGATGGGCGTAACCGGGCGCGCGCCCGCCGGACCCCGCTGCCAGGATCCGGACTATGCGACTCATACGCTCCGTACGCACTCCCCCCGGGGCGGCCCGCCGCCCCGTCACCCATCTGCTGACCGCCTTTCTGCTCCTCGCCGGCGGCAGCGCCTGCGCCACCTGGGGGACCGCGCCCCTGGAGACCCACCAGGACGACGGACACGCGCAGGCCGGCGTGGCCCAGGTGCAGCAGACGCGCGAAGAGCGGATGTCGGCCGCCAGGAAGTGGGGGCTGGACCGGCCGCCGCTCGTGGCGCCGCCCCCGCCCAAGGTCAAACCCCAGCTGACCACGCCCGACTGGGCGGACCAGGGCCCCGGTCTGATCCCCGTCTTCGCGAGCGTGCCGACCGAGGAGAAGGTCGTCTTCCTGACGATCGACGACGGCGCGGCGAAGGACCACGCGTTCCTGCAGATGCTGCGGGACCTGGACATCCCGGTCACCGCGTTCCTCACCGACGAGTCGGCCGCCGACGACTACGGCTACTTCCGCGACCTGCACGCGCAGGGCGCGTCGATCCAGAACCACACCCTGCACCACCCGCAGATGATCACGATCTCCGAGGACGAGCAGCGCGCGGAGGTCTGCGGCCAGCAGGACATCCTGCAGAACGAGATCGGTGTCCGCCCGTGGCTGTTCCGGCCGCCCTTCGGCGACTTCGACGCGGGCACCCTCGCCGTCGCCGAGGAGTGCGGGGCGCGTGCCGCGCCGCTGTGGAACGAGGAGGCGTTCCCGGACCGGATCGACTACCGCGAGGACGACCCGCGCTTCCACCCCGGCGACATCATCCTCACGCACTTCAACGGCCCGCAGGCGTGGAACGCCACCATGCCGGACATGCTGCGCACGGTGCTGCGCGAGGCGACCGAGCAGGGCTACGCGCTGGCCCGGCTGGAGGACTACATCTGACCCGGCGGGCCGGGCGGGCCCGGCGGTTCAGGCGTCCCCGTACGCCTCGCCGCCGAGCTCCAGGCCCGCCGTGCCCGCGGTGGTGTCGGCCAGCCAGGCGCGGAACCCCTCGATCTCGGCCTCGGGCAGGCCGACCTCGATGCGGACGTCCGCGCCGTAGTCCACCTCGCGCACGGCCCGTCCGGTGGCCCGCAGGTCGTTCTCCAGCTTCCCGGCCCGCTGGTGGTCGACGGTGACGGTGGCCAGCCGGAACCGCCGGCGGGTCACCGTGCCGAGGACGTCGAGCGCCTCGCCGACGGCACCGCCGTAGGCCCGGATGAGCCCGCCCGCGCCGAGCTTCACACCGCCGAAGTAACGGGTGACGACGGCGACCACGTACCGCACCTCGCGGCGCACCAGCATCTGGAGCATGGGGACGCCCGCGGTGCCGCCCGGCTCCCCGTCGTCGCTGGCCTTCTGGACGGAGCCGTCGGCGCCGAGGACGTACGCGAAACAGTGGTGGCGGGCGGTGGGGTGCTCCTTGCGGACGCGCGCGATGAAAGCCTGGGCCTCCTCCTCGGTCGCGGCGGGCGCGAGCGCGCAGAGGAAGCGCGACTTGTTGATCTCGATCTCGTGGACGCCTGCGCGCGCCACTGTCCGGTACTGGTCCTGCATCCCGCCACCCTATGCGCACTCCGGGAATGGTCCGGCGGGCAGGCTCGTTGAGCGGGCATGTACGCAGAGGCGGGGAGCATCCGCAGGATCATCGAGGAGACCGGCGACACGTGGGCGGTCGTCGGTCTGTCGTCCAACGAGAGCCGGGCGGCCTACGGCGTCGCCCAGGTGTTGCAGCGGTACGGCAAGCGCGTCGTGCCCGTCCACCCCAGAGCGGAGACGGTGCACGGGGAGAAGGGGTACGCGACGCTCGCGGAGATCCCCTTCCCCGTCGACGTGGTGGACGTCTTCGTCAACAGCGACCTCGCGGGCGCGGTCGCCGACGAGGCGGTCGCGATCGGCGCGAAGGCGGTGTGGTTCCAGCTGGGCGTCGTGGACGAGGAGGCGTACGAACGGACGCGCGCGGCCGGGCTTTCGATGGTGATGGACCGCTGCCCGGCGATCGAGATCCCCCGCCTGGGCTGACCGCGGGCGGGGCCCTCAGTCGGTGGCTTCCGCGAGCCGCCGCAGCAGGGGCCCCACGTCGACGAGTTGCCGGATCTCGTCGGGGCGCAGCGAGGCGAGGCGCCTGGAGAGCACCTCGGCCTCGCCGCGCGCGAGGCCGGCCAGGGCGGCGGCGCCGCGTTCGGTGAGCGTGACCCGGCAGGCGCGGCCGTCGGTCGGGTCGGGCGCGCGGCGGATCAGGCCCGACGCCTCCATGGCCAGGACGGCGGAGGTGGCGGTGGGCTGGGAGCAGGGCACCCAGGCGGCGATCTCGCCGATGCGGGCCGGGCCCTTGGCCAGCAGCACCAGGATGGCGATGTGGGTGGGCTGGACGCTGCCCGCGGCGGAGGCCCTGCGCAGGCTCCGGGTGAGCCGGTGCAGGGAGATCACCAGGTGCAGTGCGTCGTCGTCGCCGATCGTCATCGCTTTGCCCACCGCCCCGTACGGTTCTGATCAGGGGAGCATGATAGAGGGCGAGTACATGTCCAACCACAGAGCCAGGTCCAGTGTGCGCTCCAGGCCGTGCCGGGACGCCTGGGTGATCTGGGGCGCGTCGTCGTGCGCCGCCCGGCGCAGCCAGTCGCGGTCGATGATGCCGAAGACGGCGTGCGAGGGCCGGGAGAGCAGGTCCTTGGCCTGGCCCTGGAGGGCGACGGCGTACTGGGGGTCCTGGGTGGAGGGGTACGGGCTCTTGACGCGGTCGTAGACCGACCGCGGCAGGACGTCGGCGGTGGCCTCCCGCAGCAGGCTCTTCTCGCGTCCGTCGAAGGACTTCAGGGACCACGGCGTGTTGTAGACGTACTCCACGAGCCGGTGGTCGCAGAAGGGCACGCGCACCTCCAGCCCGACGGCCATGCTCGCGCGGTCCTTGCGGTCGAGGAGGATCCGCACGAAGCGCGTGAGGTGCAGGTAGCAGATCTTGCGCATGCGGAACTCGAAGTCGCTCTCGCCGTCGAGGCGTTCGATGTCCTTGACCGCGGCGTTGTAGCCGTCCTGGACGTAGGAGTCCAGGTCGAGGGCCTCGGTCAGCCCCGGGGTCAGGATGCCGTCGTCGTCACCGAAGTCCCGCGCGTGGTGGACGAGCCAGGGGAAGGTGTCGGCCCGGCGGGCCTCCTCGTCGAAGAACTGCCGATAGCCGCCGAAGACCTCGTCGGCCGACTCACCGGACAGGGCGACGGTCGAGTGCTCGCGGATCTCCTTGAAGAGGAGATAGAGGGAGGAGTCCATGTCCCCGAAGCCCACGGGGATGTCCCGCGCCCGGATCACCTTGGAGCGCACCTCGGGATCGGCGAGCGCGGTCGAGTCCAGGACGATGTCCTGGTGCTCGGTGCCGGCGAGACGGGCCACGTCGTGCACGAAGGGCGTGTCGGGGGTGGCGCGCAGCTCGTCGGCCACGAAGTTCTCGGTCCGGCCGACGAAGTCGACGGCGAAGCTGCGCACCGTCTCGCCCGCCTCGCCGAGCCGGCGGGCCGCCAGCGCGGTCATGGCCGAGGAGTCGAGGCCGCCGGAGAGCAGGGTGCAGCGCGGGACGTCGGCGACGAGCTGACGGCGGACGATGTCGTCGAGCAGCGCGCGGACGTGCGCGATGGAGGCGTCCTTGTCGTCCGTGTGCGGGCGGGTGCGCAGCGCCCAGTAGACGTGGCTGCGCAGGCCGTTGCGGTCGACGGTGACGACGGTGCCGGGCTCGACCTCGTGCATGCCCTCCCAGACGGCGTGGCCGGGGGTCTTGATGAACGAGAAGAGCTCGCGGAGCCCTTCGAGGCCGACGTTCCGCTCGGCGGCGGGGTTGGCGAGGATCGCCTTGGGCTCGGAGCCGAACAGCACGCCGTCGGCGGTGGGGTAGTAGTAGAACGGCTTGATGCCCATGCGGTCGCGGACCATGACGAGCCGCTCGCGCTGCTCGTCCCAGATCGCGAACGCGACCATTCCATTGAGGTGTCCGGCGACGGCCTCGCCCCATTCGAGGTAGCCGCGCAGGACGACCTCGGTGTCCGAGCCGGTGCGGAAGCGGTGGCCGCGGGACATCAACTCCGCGCGCAGTTCGGTGTAGTTGTACGCCTCGCCGGAGTAGACGAGGACGACCTCGCTGCCGTCGGCGCGCCGCGCGGTCATCGGCTGCCGGCCGCCGGCCAGGTCGATGATCGCGAGACGGCGGTGGCCGAGTGCCGCGGGCCCCTTGACCCAGGTGCCGCTGTCGTCGGGGCCGCGGCAGGACATCGTCTCCGTCATCGCGTCCACGGTCTGCTGCGCGGAGCGCAGATCACGGTCGAAGGAAATCCAGCCGGTGATGCCACACATGCCATGCCCTCCTGATCCGGGCCGGGGCCGCCGGGAAGCGTGAGCGGGCGCGACGGATGCGCGGCACCGGCTCGGCGACCCCCGCACGTCTGTTGTATCGAGCACCTATATAAATCGTCCGCCCATGGCGCGTCCCCGTCAACCTCCCCCGCGCGACTCCCCCCGGCGCGCGGCCGCCCGCACAGAGGGGCCCGGCACGGCGATGCCGAGTCTGAACTGCGGCTTCGCGGTACGACCGGGTCCGCTGCGCCGGATACGCGGGCGCGACGTCGTGGCAGAGGTTTTACCCAAGCCCCCGCGGGAGCGTCAGGGGGCGGGGGCGACGGCCACGGCCATCGTCATCGCGACGTCTTCCGGACCGTCGTTGCGGTAGATGTGCGGGGCGCCGCCGTCGAAGGTCGCGGACGTTCCGGCGGGCACGGCGTACTCCTCGCCGGCCACCACGAGCGTGAGGACGCCGGACGTCACCGTGAGCAGCTCGACCGTGCCGGGCGGGTGCGGGTCGGAGACATTGCTGTCACCGGGGGCGATGCGCCAGTCCCACAGCTCCAGCGGCCCCCGGCCCTGCGCGCCGACGAGCAGGGTGGTGTGGCTGCCAGCCTCCGTCGACCACATGCGCACCGCCTCCGCCCCGGGCACGAGCCGGACGGTCGCGCCCCGCTCCTGGTCCAGGAGAGTGGTGATGCTGACACCGAGCGCGTCGGCGAGCTTCACGGTCGTCCCGACACTGGGATTGGTGCGGGCCTGCTCGATCTGGATGATCATGCCGCGACTGACGCCGGAGCGGGCCGCCAGGGCGTCGAGGGTGAAGTTCCGCTCGCCGCGCCAGCGCTTGAGGTTGCGGGCGAGCGACTGCGTGAGCTGATCGAGGTCCGTCACGGTCTTCAGTCTTCCCTCAGGCTCTTCGGTACAAGATTTTGGGTGGCATGGTCGAACAAACTGAACTACGGTGCGCTGTACCGCACCGTTCAGCACACTGTACTGCGAGGTTTCTCCGATGACAGCGGTCTTCGCCCTGACCACCAGCCTCCTGTGGGGGCTGGCCGACTTCGGCGGCGGGCTGCTCACCCGCCGCATCCCCGCCCTCACCGTCGTGCTGATCTCCCAGCTGCTGGCCGTCGGCGTACTCGGCACGGTCGTCCTCACCACCGGCGCCTGGACCGAGGCCGGACCCCGGCTGTGGTTCGCGGCCGCCGCCGGCCTCATCGGCCCCGCCGCCATGCTCTCCTTCTACCGCGCCCTCGCCCTCGGCCCCATGGGCGTCGTCGCACCCCTCGGCGCACTCGGCGGAGTCGCCGTCCCCGTCGGCGTCGGCATCGCCGTCGGAGAACGCCCCGGCCTCCTCCAGTTCACCGGGATCCTGATCGCCGTCGCCGGAGTCGTCCTCGCCAGCGGACCCGCCCGCGGCGGCACGCCCGTCCAGCGCCAGACACTGATACACACCCTTTGCGCCGCCTTCGGCTTCGGCGCGGTCATGGCCCTGATCGCGGAGGCGTCGACCACCCTGACCGGGCTGTTCCTCGCCCTCTTCGTCCAGCGCGTATGCAACGTGCTGGTCGGCGGGACCGCGCTGTGGGTGTCCGTACGGCGCGGCGGCCGGGCCCTGCCCGAGGACGGCGGCCGGGCCGCCATCCGGGCCGCGCTGCCCGCACTCGCCTTCGTCGGCCTCGCCGACGTCGCGGCCAACGGCACCTACAACCTCGCCGCCAACAGCGGCCCCGTGACCGTCGCCGCCGTGCTCGCCTCGCTCTACCCCGTCGTCACCGCGCTCGCCGCACGCGGCGTCCTCAGCGAACGCCTCCGCTCCGTCCAGGCCACAGGCGCGGGCCTCGCCCTGGTCGGCACCGTCCTGCTGGCGGCGGGCTGACGTACGGTCCCTCGACAGCTCGGCAATGGCGAGCAGCACTTCCCACCGATCTCGGCCGGGGCGCCTACGGCAGCTCCAGCTAGGGCGGCCTCGATGCGCTTCTGGAAGTCCGGAAGCCGTTCCGTGACACATCGAGCGTCGGCGGGCGGTACCGGAAGAGGAGCCGAGGCCCCGGCGGCCCCGGCCGGCCGAGGTCCGCCGGCCGGGTCGGCCAGGCGGACCGTTCCCCCTGGGGCGGCTCAGGGCGCCGGACAGCCGACGCCCGGAACCTCGGTGGCAACCCCGGAGCCGGCCGGAAGCCGGCGCCACGCCCCCACCGACCACGAACCAGCGGGCAGGCGCTCCCACTTACACCATCGCTCCGCAGGAGGGCCCGCTCCACCATGGGTCATACCGGTAACGGTCAGGCGATGGGGACGTCGACCTGGCGGTTGCGCTGACTCGGAGCCAGATTGTCCTGGTCGGCGTGGCGCCGGGTGCCGTCGGAGAAGAACAGCGTCGACCGGACATTGAGTTTCCAGGTGTCATGGCCGTTGGGCTCGATCCTGATGCGCAGCCGTCCGTCGCGCATGGACGACCACGTGGCGGGCTCCGTCAGGCTCAAGGCGTACGGGCCGTCGACGTCCCCGTCCGAGAACTCGTCGTCTCCGAAGTGCTCTCCGAGGGTCCCTATGGTCTTGTTGGTGTTGTCCGTCACCGACGTGAAGACCTTCGTGTCATGGTCCTTGTTGTCATAGGTGGTGTAGAAGGTCACCTCGACCGACGTCAGTGTCGCCTCGGCTCTGGTCTGCTCCTGAACCGCCTTCACCCCGTGGGCCGTTCCGGCGGCCTGCGCCGCCCCCACTCCGATGCCGGACACCATCAGTCCCAATACCATCGCTGCGCCGACTGTCTTCTTGCGCATCGTGCGTGCCATGATCGGCCCTCTCCCGTTGACTGCTCGGTACTCGGTCACCACGACTATGTCCCCGGTCGATGACGCCCTGGTATCCCCAAACTTGGGGATACCAGAGGCACCGGCCCTGGCCCGAAGCCGCGCGTCGCCCCCCGGCGATCAGGAGTCGAGGGCGGCGAGCAACTCGTCGCGACCGCTGACACCGGCCTTCCGGAACACCGCTTTCACATGGGTGTTGACGGTGTGCAAGGAAACCTCGAGGCTGCGGGCGATCCGTTTGGGAGCCGCTCCGGAATACAGATGCTCGAGGACCAGCGTCTCGCGGGCCGTCAGGCCGTGCCAGGCCGCGAATGTGGACAGGAGCAGGGCTCCGGTGGCTTCCTGGAAGACCACGGCGACATCGCCCTTGCCATATGCGTCGAGGGGCTGGGCGTGAACGGCGACCCGCCGTCCGAGGAACGCCGTGGGACTGCACGCGACCGGACGTGGTGCGCCCGGGTCGATGAGGTGGCGCCGGGCGGCCAGGGAGATCTCCAGCATCGACACGTGAGGCATCCACTCCGGTGCCAGGCCGCGTGCCGGGCTGATCTCCCGCATCCACGCGCGCGCTTCGGGAGTGACGGAACGCACCTGGTGGTCGGAGCCGACGATGACGACCCCCGCCGGGAGATACGCGCCGCTCGGAGGCGGCCCCGCGGCGGCGTACCCGCGCAGGAGAGCGATCAGCTGCGGGGAGATCCGGGCCAGCCGATCGGCGTCATCCTGGTCGAAGGGTCTGCCGCCCGTCTCGCGAATCAAGGCCAGCACGCCCCACAGCCCCTGGCCGTTGCGCAGCAGCAACCGCGCCTCGCACCCGGCTCCGTACGCGGCTAGAGTGCTCAGCACACGACGGCGCCCCGGAGTGGAGACATCGCTTCCGTCGAACAGGCCCACCGATACGGGTTGCCGTGCGATCTCGGCGGGGCTGAACGGGTCCTCGCCCAGATAGGACTCCAACAACTGCGCCTGCATGAGGTCAGGGCTGAAATCGTGCAGGAAGCCGAACGAGACGGCGCCGGTGACCGGGTTCATCCCGAACAGGCGCAGCCCGTCGTGCGCGACCCAGGGGGCGATGGCCCGCGAGACCAGCGCGGCCAGTTCGTCCCGTACGAAACGTTCTCCCGCCGCCGCCTCCAGGCAACGGGCCACCCCGTCCACATCACCCACGCATCGACTATGCGGCCGACCCCCAGGGCCAGTCCAACCGGAAGAGTAGACCCCTGGCCGGTACACGGCCGAGGGCCTGTTCGATCTCCTTGATCCACAGCTCGGGGCCGGCCGCGGTGGCGGCTGACGCCGCCTCACACCACCCGGCCGTCGGGCGTCCTGGGGTCCGGCTCCGCGTCCTCCAGCGACAGCAGTTGCTCCGGGGTCACCCCGTCGGGGATCGGCACGGGCGCCGGCGTCCGCAGCGGCGGCACCCAGCCGGTCCCGGGGTCCCAGCGGCGTACGACCTTGGCCGGGGCGCCGGCCACCACGCAGTGGTCGGGGACCTCGCCACGGACCACGGCCCCGGCCGCGACGACGACGTTCCGCCCGAGCCGCGCGCCCGGCAGGATCACCGCCCCCGTCCCCAGCCAGCTGCCCGGCCCGATCGAGACGGGCGCGCTGCGCGGCCACTGCCTGCCTATGGGCTGAGCGGGGTCGTCGTAGGAGTGGTTGTCGCTGGTGACGTAGACGTACGGACCGCAGAACACGTCGTCGCCGAAGGTCACCCGCGCGGAGGCGACCACATGGCTGCCCCGGCCGAGGACCACGCCGTTGCCCAGGCTCAGCACGGGTTCGGGGCCGAGGTCGAGGCCGGGCATCATGCCCGCCGTCAGGGTGACCTGTTCGCCGATGATGCAGTGGTCCCCCAGCTCGATCCACTGCTCGCCGAACACCGTGCCCAGGGGGAACGCCAGCCGGGTGGCGGGCCCGATCCGGGCGAAGCGGTACGGGCCGGGGTGCTCGGCGGTCACCGCGCCGGCCCGCTGGACCCACCGCCAGCCGCGGTGGACCGCGCGGGACGCGGCACGACGCCCCCAGGCCCGGAGAGCCTCGGGGGCGTCGAATGAGAACGTGTTCCGGTTCTTCGGCACCCGCTCACCGTACTCAGCCGGATCCGTCCCGGCAGAGGTGGTGAGCTGTGATCTTCCCCCTACCCGTGAAAAGCCCCGGGCCCCCGCCTCGCCGTGGAGGAGGGGGCCCGGGGCGCGGACGGTCGCGGTCAGTCGACCGTGGCGACGGCCTCGGTCTCGGCGGCCGCCTCGGCGGCCTCGGCCTTCTCCGCCTTCTTGGCCTTGATCCGCATGACGACGAACGAGCCCAGGCCGAAGAGCACCGCGGCCACCAGGCCGAGGTAGGAGAACTGCTTGAGCCACTTCTCGGCGACCTTGCCGACGGTGTAGATCACCGCGACGGTGCCACCGGCCCAGGCGATGCCGCCGAGGACGTTGGCGATGAGGAACTTCCAGTACGGCATCTTCAGCACGCCCGCCAGCGGACCGGCGAAGATCCGCAGCAGGGCGATGAAGCGGCCGACGAAGACCGCCCACATGCCCCACTTCTTGAACGAGCGCTCGGCGGTGGCCACATGCTTCGGCCCGAAGTGCTTGGGGAACTTCCGGCCGAGCCAGTCCAGCAGCGGCTGGCCGCCCTTGCGGCCGATCAGATAGCCGATGGAGTCACCGACGATCGCGCCCGCGACGGCGCAGACACCCAGGACGTACGGATTGATGTGGTCCTGCGTGGCGGCCATCAGCGTGGCGCTGACGAGGACGATCTCACCGGGAAGCGGGATGCCCAGGCTCTCCAGCCCGATGACCCCGCCCACCATCAGATAGACGGCGACCGCCGGTACTGTCTCGAGCCACTCCTGGATGTGCAACGCCGGTTCCTCCCCGGTTGACGACCCTTACCCGGCGTACGCCGTACGGGCGCACGCCGCGAAGCCTACTGGAGGGAAGGACTCGCCCAGCGGCCCGCGGGTTGCCACCGATGGCCTATGTGTTCGACCACAGGCCCTGCCGACCTGGGAGGACGGGCGCGCGCGGCCGTCGCTACGCGTCGTGGGGACGCAGCGTCCACACCACGGTCATCTCGCCCGTCACCGCGCCGTCCTCGCGGGTGATGGCGATGTGGACGGGGAACTCCGGGCGCTCGCCCGCGTCCAGCTGCGCGACGACCTCGGCCGCCGGGCGGCCCAGCTCGGCGGTGGCGGTGACGGGGCCCTTGGCCAGCTTCTTGTAACCGATCTCGGCGCGCACGGCCAGCGGCACGGCGCGGGAGAGCTGGTCGCCGAAGGCGGCGATGACGATGGCGCCGCTCGCGGACTCGGCGAGGGTGAACATCGCGCCGGCGTGCGGGCCGCCTACGTGGTTGTGGTAGTCGGGCTGGTCGGGCAGGCGGACGACGGCGCGCTTCGGGGTGGTCTCCTCGAAGACGAGGTTGAGCGTACGGGCCATGGGCACCGTGGCCAGGAGCATGTCGCCGATCGAGGGCTGGGTCTCAGACATACCGCAGAAGTTACCAGTCAGTAGGAATGGCGGGAAGGGGCTCCCGTCAGCCGAGCCGCGGTATGCCTCTATGGTTATCGGCCATGTGGCCAGGACAGCAGCCGCCCGGGGGCGAGCAGAACCCGCAGGACCAGAATCCGTACCAGCAGCCGGGGTACCCGACGCAGCCCAACCCGTACCAGCAGCCGGGGTACGCGCAGCAGCCCGGCCCCGGGCAGCCGAATCCCTACCAGCAGCCCGGTCCGGCCGGGCCGCCCCCGCCGCCCGGCCCGCCCGGTCCGGCCATGGGGCAGCCCGCGCAGACCGTGCCGCAGTGGACCGGTCCGGCCGGCCCCGGCGGTCCGAAGCCGCCGCGGGACAAGAGCAAGCGCACCACGATCATCGCGATCACCGCGGCGGTGGCCGTGGTCGCCGCCGCCGTGATCACGGGCGTCGTCGTCATGAAGGGCGACGACAAGAAGACCGAGGCGAAGAACGACCCCTCGCCGGCGTCCTCCGCCGCCGCGCCCTCCTCGCCCGCGCCGTCCTCGGACGCGCCCCTGGACAATCCGCGCGGCGGTGGCACCGAGGTCAAGCCGGTGATCGACGGCTGGAAGGTGGTCTCCAGCAGCAAGCGGCACCTCGCCTTCGACGTCCCCGCCGAGTGGTCCGTCGACAGCCCCGGCATGTCCGTCGGCTTCGCGGACGACAAGGGCAAGCCCCTGATCACCATGAGCTCCCCCGCCTACTACAAGCAGGGGTCGTGCGGGAAGAGCTCGCAGAAGGCCGCCGCCGGCTCCAAGGGCGCGCAGGGCGCCAAGAGCGAGGAGAGCGCCGCCAAGATCGAGGCCGAGAACTGGCTGATCGCGGGCTACGACCAGAAGCAGACGGGCAAGCTCGACAGCACCGACGCCAAGCCCTTCAAGAGCGACCACGGCATCACCGGCTACGCGGCCTCCGCCACGGTGACCGGGGTGAAGAAGACCGACAAGTGCTCCTCCGACGGCAAGTCCTTCACGGTGACCTACAAGGACACCAACGGCGACCTGGCGACGTGGGTGCTCTACGCGGACAAGGGTGTCGACGACGAGCTGCCCGACGACACCATCAAGAAGATCATGACCTCGCTGCGCCCGCTCAAGAGCTCCTGAGCCACGCCCGAAAGCGGCGCGCTCAGCCCACGCTGAACGCGCCGCCCGGCGGCTCCGGCGACCGCACCGCGTCCGCGTCGGTCACGACGGCCGCCCCGGCCGCGAACCGCGCCAGCTCCTCCCCGTGCGCCACCCGCGCCGGGAAGGCGTCGGCGGCGGCCCGGCGCACGAGGGCCGCCACCGGGAGCTCGCCGTGCGAGGCCACGAGCACGGCGTTGCCGAAGCGCCTCCCCCGCAGCACCGAGGGCTCCACGATCAGGCACAGGTGCGCGAAGACCGCGCCGAAGGTCGCCACTTGGGAGCGGAGGAAGGCGAAGGGGGCACCGTCGGCGAGGTTGGCGGCGTAGCGGCCGTCGCGGCGCAGCACCCGGGCGGCCGAGCGCGCGAACTCCACCGAGGTGAGGTGGGCCGGCACCCGCGAGCCGCCGAAGACGTCGGCGACGATCACGTCGGCGGAGGCGTCGGCCGCCGCCTCCAGTTCCGTACGGGCGTCGCCGGCGCGTACGTCGATGCCGGAGTCCGCCCGCAGCGGGAGGTGTTCGGCGACCAGGGCGAGGAGGCCGCGGTCGGCCTCGACGACGCGCTGCCGGGAGCCGGGCCGGGTGGCCGCGACATAGCGGGGCAGGGTGAGCGCTCCGCCGCCGAGGTGCAGCACGTCCAGCGCGCGGCCGGGCTCCGCGGCGGAGTCCAGGACGTGGGCGACGCGCTGGGCGTACTCGAATTCGAGGTGCGTCGGGTCGTCCAGGTCCACGTACGACTGCGGGGCGCCGTCGACGGTGAGCAGCCAGGCTCTCGGGCTGTCGATGTCGGGCAGCAGCTTGGCGGTGCCGCAGTCGACGTCCTGGGTCACGGGTATGGGTTCGTCCACTCCCCCATTGTGCGGCGCCGGAGGGCCGGTTCCGGACCGAACGGCCCCGGTCACACCACCTCCCCCACGCCGATCGTGCGGCCGGCTTCGCGAAGGGTCAGCGGAACGCCCCGTTCGAGGGGTGCGGCGCGGTCCAGGGTGACCGTGAGGGTGAGCGGGCGGCCGGGGAGCGCGGGCCCGTGCGGCCCGAGGTCGACCGTGCAGGGTACGTCGGCCGTACGGAAGTGGAGTTGCGCCCGGCAGCCGGTGGCGAGCGGCCGGGAGCGGCCGCCCTCCGCCGCCGGCAGCAGGCGCACGCGGGCCCGGAAGCGGCGCCCGGTCAGGGCGCTTCCGGGCGCGGCGACGACATCGCCGCGGTGCACCTCATGGCGCTCCACCCCGCGCAGGAGCAGCGCGACGCTGTCCCCGGTCCGCGCGCCCGCCATGGGTTCGCCGAAGGTCTCCAGGCCGGTGACCTCGGTGCGGCGGGGTCCGCCGGGCCGCCCGACGACCTCGACGGCCGCTCCGGGGCGGACGGTGCCGCGCTCGATCGCCCCGGCGACGGCGGTGCCCCGCCCGGTGAGGGTGAACACCCGCTCCACGGGGAGCAGGAGGGGCCCGTCCGTGCGGCGCTCCGGTGTGGGCAGATAGGTGTCGACGGCGTCGAGCAGCGCCTCGATCGTGCCCGTCCAGCGGGGATCGCCGTCCAGGGCGCGCAGCGCGGAGACGCGGACGAGGGGGGTGCGGGCCCCGTCGTAGCCGTGCGCGGTGAGGAGCGCGCGGGTGTCCAGCTCGACGAGTTCGGTGAGCTCCGGCCCCCCGGCGTCCGCCTTGCTGAGGGCGACGACCAGGTGCCGTACGCCGGACTGGCGGGCGAGCAGGAGGTGCTCGGCGGTCCGCGCCCCGATGCCGTCGAGCGCGGAGACGACGAGGATCGCCCCGTCGAGCCCGGCCGTCGCGGCGATCAGGTGCTTGACGCGGTCGGCGCCGCCGGGCAGGTCGGCGTGGGCGTAGTGGCGGGTGCCGGTCTCGAAGGCGACGTGGGGGACGGGCGCGGCACCGGGGCGGCCGGGGGCCGGGCGGGTGCCGAGGAGCTGGGTGATGGCGGCGGTGAGCGTGGTCTTGCCATGGCCGGTGTGTCCCATGGTCGCGATGTTCAGGTGCGGCTTGGTGCGCACGTATGCCTGCTTGGGCATGGTTCCTTTCCCCGGGTGCTGTGGTGCGGTGCCTTCGCGCGGACCCCGGGGGCCGGGCCGACCCTTCCCTTCGGGGTCCGTGGAGCGATCCGGGAAGAGTCAGCGTCGCCTGTGGCCGTGGTGGTGCGGGCCCATGGCCCGGCGGGGGTCGGCGGCAGCCCCCGGCGCGCCCGCGGTGGCGGGCGTCGGCAGAGGGTGGGCAGGCCGGCACACGCTGTCGATGCTCGCGCACGGGGTGCGGGGCGTCGAATGGTTTTCCCTCGCAAGGGCGTTGGCGCTTCGCGCGGCCGCTCGGCGACACGCCCGGTACGCGGCGGGCGCGGTGTCCGGCGGGCGAACAGGGGACGACCGAATGTGCGCGTTCCGCACCGTCTCACCGGGATCACAGCGGCTTTACGGGCGCGTCGGTTAGGCTCCAGCGATGCTCGAATCCGCCGCGCCCGCCCCCGGTCCCGCAGGGCGCCGCGCCCGCGCGCCGCTGTCCCCTTGGTTCCGGCTGGGGCTGCTCGTCGCGCTGCTCGCCGGTGCCGCGGCGGCCGTGCTGGCGTTCCGGCCGGAGCGGCTGCTCGCCGACGGCTGGCCGCCGCACATGTCCGGCGGCGCGGCCGTGGCGCTGTTCGCCGGCGCGTACGGGCTGTGCACGGCGTCGTTCGTGCCGCGCCCGATCCTCAACCTCGCGGCGGGCGCGCTCTTCGGCGGTCCCCTCGGCACGGCGGCCGCCGTGGTGGGCACGGTGCTGGGGTCGGGGCTCTCCTTCGGGCTGGGGCGGCTGCTGGGGCAGGACGCGCTGCGGCCGCTGCTGCGCGGCCGCTGGCTGACGGCGGCGGACCGGCAGCTGAGCCGGCACGGCTTCCGGTCGATGATGGCGATCCGCCTGTTCCCCGGCGTCCCGTTCGCGGCCGCCAACTACTGCGCGTCGGTCTCCCGGATGGGCTGGGCGCCGTTCCTGCTGGCGACCGGGCTCGGCAGCCTGCCGAACACGGCCGCGTACGTGGTCGCGGGCAGCCACGCCTCCTCGCCGACGTCACCGGCGTTCCTCGCCGCCACGGCGTTCATCGCGATCACGGGGCTCGCGGCGGTGATCGTGGCGTGGCGCAGGAAGGGGCAGGCGCTGCGGGCGTCGCGTACGTAGGGCGTCCGCAGCACGCGGCGCCTGCCGGGCCGTCAGTTCTCGTCGATCTTCACGTTGCCCGAGCTGGTGCGGACGGAGAGCTTCGCGTCCGCGGACTCCTCCTTGCGCACCTCCACGTCGCTGCTGCCGGAGCTGGTGCCGGTCTCGACGTGGTACGTGCCGTGGGGCACGGTCAGTTCGACGTCCCCGGAGGTGGTGCGGGCGGCCACCGAGGCGGGGCGCCGGGCGAAGGACAGGTGCACCGGGCCCGAGGAGGCGGTCACGGTGGCCGTGGTGCCGGACAGTTCGCTCCCGGTGATCCGGCCGGAGTGGGTCCGCACGGCGAGCGGTCCGGTCAGGGCGGCGACGGTCACCTCGCCGGAGCTGGTGCCGATGTCCGCGCCGGCCAGGCCGTGCACCGTGACCGGGCCGCTGCTGGTGCCGAGTCTGGCGTGGGCGGCGGCGGGCACGGTCAGCTCGTAGTCGACGAAGCAGTTGTTGCCGCAGCCGCTGTGGAAGGTCAGCACGCCCGCCGAGAGCTCGTGGGTGGGCGTGGGTTTCGTGGGGCCTCCGTAGTGGAGGGTGCGGTGGACGGTGACGCCGGGGCCCGTGCCGGCCGTGATCTCGATGGCCCCTCCGCGGTTGCCGAGGATCTCGACGGCCGTCACGGGCCCCGTGACGGAGACGTCCTCGGTCGCCGTCTTCCTCGCGCTGTCCTCGAAGCCGCACCCGGCCAGCAGGAGAGCCGTGGCCGTGGCGAGGGCCGCGAGCCCCGGACCCCGCCGCCTTCCCCGTGCCCTGCGGTCCCCCGCCACCGGACGGGCTCGGTGCGGGAGGCGGTGGAACGTCTGAGGCATGGGGTGATTCCTTGGTGCGGAGGCGGCGGACAGGTACGCGGACGGGGGAACACAACGGGCGGTCGAGGCCCGGCGGTGCTGTCCTGGACACGCCCACACATCAGGTGTACACGCGAGGAGCAGACCCGTGATCCCCACCGACGACCTCTCCGATCCTGCCGTACGTGCCCTGGTGAACGCCATCAACGCCAACGACGCCGCCGCCTTCCGGGCCGCGCTGGCCCCCGGGGCGACGATGTCGGACGACGGCTCGGACCGGGATCTCACCCAGTGGGCGGACAAGGAGATCTTCTCCTCGCACGGGCACATGGACGTGGAGTCCGAGTCGGACGGCGGGCGCTCGCTCGTCGCGAACTACCGCAACGACACCTGGGGCGCGATGCGCACCCGGTGGCACTTCACCGTCGACGGCGGCGGCAAGGTCAGCCGCTTCGAGACCGGCCAGGCGTGACGCGCCGTCGGCCCTGGCCGGCGCGGCAGCGGGCCCTGGCCGCCGCGGCAGCGCTGGCCCTCCTGACCGCCTGCGGGGGCGGCGGGGGCAAGTCGGCCGGGCACACGGTGTCCCCGTCGGGAGCGGCCTCGTCGGTGGGCGGCACCCGTGTGGTGGCGTTCGAGGACACCTACGCGTACGACGACGGCCTGAAGGTCAAGGTGACCAGGCCGACGGCGTTCAAGCCGAGCGTCACCTCGCTCGGCCACCGGCCGGAGAACTCCCCCATCACCTTCATGGTGACGCTCACGAACGGCACCGAGCAGACGTTCCAGGTGACCGGACTGCTGGTCAATGTGACGGCCGGGGAGGGCGCCGACCGGGCCGAGCAGATCTTCGACACCGCGCGCGGCGTGGGCACCCCCTTGACCGGGCCTCTGGCTGCCGGGAAGTCCGCCACGGCCACCTTCGCCTTCGACGTGCCGCCCGCGAACACCGGCAGGGTCGACATCGAGGTCCGCCCGGACTTCGGCGAGAAGTACGACAGCGTCCACTGGGTCGGCCCGGTCCGCTGAGCGCGCGGAGGGTGACCGATCTCGCGTCCGCCGCCCGCCCCGCTCCTGCGAGAGTGGGACGATGACGAGCACTGACGACGACGCCGTACTCCTGCGCCGCGACGGCCGGGCGGGCCGCATCACCCTCAACCGCCCCCGCGCCATCAACGCCCTCACCCATGACATGGTGCGCCGCGTCGACGCGGCGCTCACCGCCTGGGAGCACGACGGCGCGGTGGCCACCGTCGTGATCGACGGCGCCGGTGAGCGGGGGCTGTGCGCGGGCGGGGACATCCGGCTCATCCACGACGACGCCCGCGCCGGCGGCGGCGCGGCCGCGACCCGGGCGTTCTGGCGGGACGAATACCGGCTCAACTCCCGTATCGCCGCCTACCCCAAGCCCTATGTCGCCCTCATGGACGGCCTGGTGATGGGCGGCGGCGTGGGCGTCTCGGCGCACGGCGGCGTACGGATCGTCACCGAGCGGTCGGCGATCGCCATGCCGGAGACGGGCATCGGCTTCGCCCCCGACATCGGCGGCACCTATCTCCTCTCCCGGGCGCCCGGCGAGCTGGGCACGCACCTGGCCCTGACCACGGCCCGGCTCGACGCGGGCGACGCCCTGCGCGCCGGCTTCGCCGACCACTTCGTCCCACGGGCCCGCCTGGCGGACCTCGCCGCGGCCCTGGCCGGCACGGACCCGGCCGCGGCCGTGCGCGCCCACGCCGTGCCCGCCCCGCCCGGCGCGCTCGCCCCGCATCAGCCGTGGATCGACCACTGCTACGCCGCCGACTCGGTCAAGGAGATCCTCGCCCGCCTGCGCGACTCCGGCGTCCCCGAGGCGAAGGAGGCCGCCGAGGCGATCGCCACGAAGTCACCCACGGCCCTGAAGGTCACCCTCGCCGCGCTGCGCCGGGCCCGGCGCCTGGCGACGCTCGACGAGGTGCTGGACCAGGAGTACCGGGTGTCGTGCGCGTCGCTCTCCGACCCGGACCTGGTGGAGGGCATCCGCGCCCAGGTGGTGGACAAGGACCGCCGCCCGCGGTGGGCACCGGCGTCGCTGGAGGACGTCTCCGCGGAGGCGGTGGCGCGGCACTTCGAGGGTTTGGGCGCGGACGAACTGGGCCTGGCCGCGCGGTAGATCACCCACCGGAGACGAAACCGGAGCCGCGCCCCGTCAGGGGCGCGGGGAACCGCGCGACAAGCCCCCACCGAACCCGCGGCCGCGCGCAGCGGCAAGAGGCACTCCGGTGGGCGAAACCGGACGTCCGGGGGCGAAGCCCCCGGACGTCACCCCGGCGGCACCCGGAACGCCGAAAGCAACCGCTCCGCCGCCGCGCTGGCGGGAAGCGTGCCGTCGCGGACCGCGGCCTCCAGGGAGGGAGCCAGCCGCCGCACGTCCGCGTGGGAGCGCAGCTCCGTCAGCAGCTGCTCGCGGACCATCGTCCAGACCCAGTCCACCTGTTGGTCACGGCGGCGCGCCGCCAGCTCGCCCGTCGCGTCGAGCACCTTCCGGTGCTGCTCCAGCCGCTCCCAGAGCGTGTCGAGGCCCGTGCCCTCGCGCGCGCTGCACGTGAGGACCGGGGGGGTCCAGGCCGCGTCGGGGGCCCGCAGCAGCCGTAGCGCACCGGCCAGTTCACGCGCGGCGGACTTCGCGTCGCGCTCGTGCGGGCCGTCCGCCTTGTTGACGGCGATGACGTCGGCGAGTTCGAGGACGCCCTTCTTGATGCCCTGGAGCTGGTCGCCGGTGCGGGCGAGGGTGAGCATGAGGAAGGTGTCGACCATGTCGGAGACGGCCGTCTCCGACTGGCCGACGCCGACGGTCTCGACGAGCACCACGTCGTACCCCGCGGCCTCCATCACCACGATGGTCTCGCGGGTGGCGCGGGCCACCCCGCCGAGGGTCCCGGCGGTGGGCGAGGGCCGGACGAAGGCGGCGGGGTCGACGGCGAGCCGCTCCATGCGGGTCTTGTCGCCGAGGATGCTGCCGCCGGTCCGGCTGGAGGAGGGGTCGACGGCGAGCACGGCGACCTTGTGGCCGAGCCCGGTCAGCATGGTGCCGAGGGCGTCGATGAAGGTCGACTTGCCGACTCCGGGCACGCCCGTGATGCCGATGCGCCGGGCCGCGCCCGCGCGCGGCAGCAGCTCGGTCAGCATCCGCTGGGCGGCCTCCCGGTGGTCGGCGCGGGTCGACTCCACGAGCGTGATGGCGCGGGCGACGGTCGCCCGCCTGCCGTCGAGCACACCCTTGACGTACGCGTCCACATCGATGCTGCGCGCCATGGGCTCACAGCTCGTGGCCGAGGACCCCGGCGAGGGTCTTCAGCAGGTCGTGGGCGGCGTCGGGGATGACGGTGCCGGGCGGGAAGACCGCGGCGGCGCCCATCTCCCGCAGTGGCTGGACGTCCTGCGGCGGGATGACGCCACCGACGACGATCATGATGTCCTCCCGGCCCTGCTCGGCCAGTTGCTCGCGGAGGGCGGGCACGAGCGTGAGGTGGCCCGCGGCGAGCGAGGAGACGCCGACGATGTGCACGTCGGCCTCCACCGCCTGCCGGGCGACCTCCTCGGGCGTCTGGAAGAGCGGGCCGACGTCGACGTCGAAGCCGAGGTCGGCGAAGGCGGTGGCGATGACCTTCTGGCCGCGGTCGTGGCCGTCCTGGCCCATCTTGGCCACCAGGATGCGCGGGCGCCGGCCGTCCTCCCGCTCGAACGCCTCGACCAGCGCGCGGGTGCGCTCGACCCCGGACGACTGCCCTGCCTCTTCGCGGTACACACCGGAGATCGTACGGATCTGCCCGGCGTGCCGTCCGTAGACCTTCTCCAGGGCGTCGGAGATCTCGCCGACGGTCGCCTTGGCGCGGGCGGCGTTCACGGCCAGGGCCAGCAGATTGCCCTCCAGGCCCGCGCCGGGGCCGGAGCCGGCCGCCGCGGTCAGGGCGCGCAGGGCGTCCTGGCAGGCGGCCTCGTCACGTTCGGCGCGCAGCCGCCGCAGCTTCTCGATCTGCTGGGCGCGCACGGAGGAGTTGTCGACCTTGAGGACGTCGATCTGCTCGTCGCTGTCGACGCGGTACTTGTTGACGCCGATCACCGGCTGCCGGCCGGAGTCGATGCGGGCCTGGGTGCGGGCGGCGGCCTCCTCGACGCGCAGCTTGGGGATGCCCGCGTCGATGGCCTGGGCCATGCCGCCCGCGGCCTCGACCTCCTCGATGTGCTGCCAGGCGCGGCGCGCGAGATCGTGGGTGAGCTTCTCGACGTACGCGCTGCCGCCCCAGGGGTCGATGACCCGGCAGGTGCCGGACTCCTGCTGGAGGAGGAGCTGGGTGTTGCGGGCGATGCGGGCGGAGAAGTCGGTGGGCAGGGCCAGGGCCTCGTCGAGGGCGTTGGTGTGCAGGGACTGGGTGTGCCCCTGGGTGGCCGCCATGGCCTCGACGCAGGTCCGCGCGACGTTGTTGAAGACGTCCTGCGCGGTCAGCGACCAGCCCGAGGTCTGCGAATGGGTGCGCAGCGAGAGCGACTTGGCGTTCTGCGGCTCGAAGCGCTTGACGAGCCTGGCCCACAGCAGCCGGGCCGCGCGGAGCTTGGCGATCTCCATGAAGAAGTTCATGCCGATCGCCCAGAAGAAGGACAGGCGCGGCGCGAAGGCGTCGACGTCGAGCCCGGCGTCGATGCCCGCCTTCAGATACTCCACGCCGTCGGCGAGGGTGTAGGCGAGTTCGAGGTCGGCCGTCGCCCCGGCTTCCTGGATGTGGTAGCCGGAGATGGAGATGGAGTTGTAGCGCGGCATCTTCCGCGAGGTGTACGAGAAGATGTCGGAGATGATCCGCATGGAGGGCCGGGGCGGATAGATGTAGGTGTTGCGGACCATGAACTCCTTGAGGATGTCGTTCTGGATGGTCCCGGCCAGCTTCTCGGGCGGAACGCCCTGTTCCTCGGCGGCGACGATGTAGAGGGCGAGGACGGGCAGCACCGCGCCGTTCATCGTCATCGACACGCTCATCCGGTCCAGCGGGATGCCGTCGAAGAGCTGCCGCATGTCGTAGATGGAGTCGATGGCGACGCCCGCCATGCCGACGTCGCCGGTCACGCGCGGGTGGTCGCTGTCGTAGCCGCGGTGGGTGGGCAGGTCGAAGGCGACGGAGAGGCCCTTCTGACCGGCCGCCAGGTTGCGGCGGTAGAAGGCGTTGGACTCCTCGGCCGTGGAGAAGCCCGCGTACTGCCGGATGGTCCACGGCTGGTTGACGTACATCGTGGGGTACGGCCCGCGGAGGTACGGCGCGATGCCGGGGTATGTGCCCAGGAAGTCCACTCCGCGCAGGTCGTCCGCGGTGTAGAGCGGTTTGACGCCGATGCCCTCGGGGGTCTCCCAGACGAGGTCCTCGGGGCTGTGGCCGGTGCTCTCCTTGAGGGCGGCCCGCCAGGGTCCGGGGTCGGCGGGGGCGCCGTCGGCGGGGCCGAGGTCGATGCCGGTGAAGTCGGGGATGGGCATCACGCCACTCCCATGCGGTCGAGGACGGAGGTGAGGACGGTGACGGCGTCGCCGCCCGCGAAGACGAACTCGTCGACTCCGGCCCGTCGGTAGGTTTCCTGCTGTGCGGCGTCGGGGCGGCCGGCGAGGAACACCCGGGCCGCGCCCGCCTCCTTGAGCGCGGTGGCGACGGCCTCGGCCTGGTCGGCGTAGAGCTTGTCGCTGGAGCAGAGGCAGGCCACGCGGGCGCCGCTGCGGGCGAAGGCCTCGGCGGCGGTGTCCGCGTCGACGGTCACCGGGTCGTGGACGGGCTCGATGCCGCCCGCCTGGAAGAGGTTGGCGGCGAAGGTGGCCCGGCCGGTGTGCGCGGCGGCGGGTCCGAGGGCTGCGAGGAAGACGCGGGGCCTGGTGCCGGTCACGGCCAGGTGGGCGTCGGAGCGGGCGCGCAGCGCTTCGTACGCCTCGTCGCGGCGGACCGTGGGCAGGCCGCCGCCGGGGGCGGCGGGCGCGGGTTCCCGGGGCACCGGCTGCTCGCCGAGGCTGGGGAACTCACTGACGCCGGTGATGGGTTCGCGGCGGGTGGCGAGGTCCTCGCTGCGCTGCCGCCAGGTGTCGGCGAGGCGTTCGGCGATCAGCCCGGAGCGCAGCGCGGCGGCCTGGCCGCCGGCCCGCTCGATCTCCTGGAACCAGGCCCAGGCGGCGTGGGCGAGTTCGTCGGTGAGCCGTTCCACGTACCAGGAGCCGCCGGCGGGGTCGATGACCCGGGCCAGGTGCGACTCCTCCAGGAGGATGGAGGAGGTGTTGCGGGCGATGCGGCGGGCGAAGGCGTCGGGCAGGCCGAGGGCGGCGTCGAAGGGCAGGACGGTGACGGCGTCCGCGCCGCCCACGCCGGCGCCGAGGCAGGCGATGGTGGTGCGCAGCATGTTCACCCACGGGTCGCGGCGGGTCATCATGACCGACGAGGTGACGGCGTGCTGGCGCTGCGCGGCGCCCGCGGTGGTGGCTCCGCTGACCTCCGCGACGCGGGCCCACAGGCGGCGGGCGGCGCGGAGCTTGGCGATGGTGAGGAACTGGTCGGCGGTGGCCGCGTAGCGGAACTCCAGCTGGGCGCACGCCTGGTCGACGCCGAGTCCGCGGTCGGTGAGGGCGCGGAGGTAGGCGACGCCGGTGGCGAGGGAGGCGCCCAGTTCCTGGGCGGCCGAGCCGCCGGCGTCGTGGTGGGGCAGGGCGTCGACGGTGAGGGCGCGCAGGCCGGGGCGGTCGCGCAGGCAGCGGGCCGCGAGGTCGGCGGCCACCGCGAGTCCCTCGGACGGGTCGGCGTCCGTGCCGGTGCGGGCGAGGGTGCCGAGCGGGTCGGCGCCGAGGTTGCCGGTGGCCGTGCGCTGGACGCCGTGCTCGTCGTGCAGGCGCAGCAGTTCGCGGGCGGCCGCCTCGGTGTCGGGCCCGGCGTCGAGGACGACGGGGGCGAGGTCGAGGTAGACGCCTTCGAGGGCGGTGGCGATGCCGCTGACGGGCAGGCCGTGGGCGCCGGCGGTCAGCCAGAGGGAGGTGACCCCGTTCTCCAGGTCGGCGAGCACGGCCTCGTTGGCGCGCCGGGGGTCGGGGTGGGCGTGGCGCTGGCGGACGTCCCAGCCGGAGACGGCCGTTCCCTCCGCGCGTCCGCCGCGGACGAACGGGTGGAATCCGGGGTAACCGGGTGCGCTGGGCGCGTCCTCCGCGGTGTAGAGGGGGCGGGTGGCGAGCCCGTCCTGGAGCGGGGTGGTCAGCGCGCCCTCGGCGGCCGAGCCGGATGCATCCGATGTGCCCGCTTTGCGCAGCACGCCCTCCACGAGGCGCTGCCATTGCTCGCGGGTGGAGTCCGGGAACTCGGCGGCCAGGGGGAAGCCTTCGTCTGGCAGGACCGTCATGGGGGAAGGCTAGGGGAGCACCCGCGTCCGGCAGCAGCCCATACGGCTGTGACCTTGACCTCTTCGCTTCCGCGGAACGTACGGCGGATTGACCGTCCCCTCGGCCGCCCCGTGCGCTCAGCCGTCTTCTCCCGCCCGCTCCTCCTTCCCTTCCGGCCCTTCCGGCAGGATGAATTCGCACCAGACCGACTTGCCGGTGCCGCGCGACTCCACGCCCCAGACGTCCGCGAGCCGGTCGACCAGCAGCAGGCCGCGCCCGGAGACGCCCGACTCCCCCGGCTCGCGCCGCCTCGGCAGGGCGCTGGACTTGTCCTCGACCTCGGCCCGTACCCGGCGTTCGGGTCCCGAGAGCATGCGGATGGTGACCACGGCGGGGCCGTCGGTGTGCAGCAGGGCGTTGGTGACCAGCTCGTCGGCGACCAGCTCGATCTCGTCGGAGCGCTCCCGGGCGCCCCAGGACCGCACGGCCGCGCGGATCATGTGCCGGGCGGCCTGGAGCGCTTCGGGGTCGGCGGGTGCGATGTGCTGCTGGAGGCGGCTGCCGCTGCGGGTGGTGGCGCCGTGGCGGCGCAGGAGAAGTACGGCCGTGTCGTCCTCGCCGACGCGTTCCTCGACGATGTCGCAGAGGCGGTCGGCGAGCTCGTGGAGGTCGTAGGGGCCCTCGCGGACGATGTCGGAGAGCAGCCGCATGCCTTCGTCGAGGTCGGAGCCGGGCTGTTCGACGAGGCCGTCGGTGAAGAGCAACAGGGTCTCGCCGGGCTCGAGTTCGACGGTGGTCACGGGGTAGTCGAGGCGGCCGAACTCGGCGGAGAGGCCGAGCGGCAGCCCGCCGGCGACGGGGAGTCTGCGGCAGGTGCCGTCGTTGTGCCGCAGCAGCGGGTCGATGTGCCCGGCGCGGACGAGCTGGACGAGGCCGGTGGAGAGGTCGGCCTCGGCGTAGGCGCAGGTGGCGAAGCGGTCGGTGTCGAGCTCGTGGAGGAAGGTGGAGGCGCGCGCCATGATCGTGGCGGGGGCGTGGCCCTCGGAGGCGTACGCGCGCAGGACGATGCGCAGCTGGCCCATGACGGCGGCGGCGTGGGTGTCGTGGCCCTGGACGTCGCCGATGACGGCGCCGACCCGGCCGCCGGGCAGCGGGACGGCGTCGTACCAGTCGCCGCCGATGTCCCGGCCCATGCGCGCGGAGCGGTAGCGCACGGCGATCTGCGCGCCGGGGATCTCGGGGATGCGCCGGGGCAGCATGGACTGCTGCAGTCCCTCGGCGAGGTCGTGCTCCTGGTCGAAGAGCATGGCGCGGGCCAGGCTCTGGGCGAGGCTGCTGCCGAGGGCGATGAAGAGGTTGCGTTCCTGGCGGGTGAAGCCGCGTCCCTCGCGGTAGAGGAGGCCGAGGGCGCCGATGGGGCGGGCCTGGGCGATCAGCGGGAGGTAGGCGGCGGAGCAGATGCCGATGTCCTCGATGTTCTCCCAGAGCCAGGGGTAGTGCTCGGCGAACTCCTCGGGGGATTCGATGAAGCGGGGCGAGAGGGTGCGGATGACCTCGCTCATGGGGAAGTTGTCGTCGATCCGGGTGTAGCGGGTGCCGGGGATGTAGTGCTCCTCCGGTCCCTCGGCGACCATGTGGATGCGCCCGGACTCCAGCAGGCCGAGGACGAGGAGGTCGGCGCCGAGGTGCCGCACGGCGCGGGAGTCCTTGAAGAAGTCGATGACGTCCTGGACGGTCCGCGCGTGCGCGAGGGCGGCGGTGGTGGTCTCGACGACGGTGGTCTGGTCGCGGTGCTCCTGCTGCGGCTCGTGCGGCTCGGCGGCGTGCCGGAGCTCCTCGGTGGCGTCGCGGACGATCCCGATGATGCGGCGGGGGCGGCCGGCGCCGTCGCGCAGGATCCGGCCCTGGGTGTAGGTCCAGCGCAGGCCGCCGTCGTCGTCGCGTACGCGGTAGTAGGTGCCGTACGTCTCGCTGCCGTCCTTCATGGCCCGGGCGACGAGGCTGTCGAGCCGGGCGGCGTCGGCCCGGGGCAGGTGGCCGGCGAGGCCGGAGATCCGGCCGTCGAATTCCTCCGGGGGGAGGTTGAGGAGGCCGAGCGCCACGGCGTCCAGGTGCAGCCGGCTGCTGTCGAGGTCCCAGTCGAAGCTGCCGACGCGGTGGAGGGCAAGGCCCACTTCCGGGCGAGCGGGCCATTCGTCCGGCAACGAAGCGCCCGGGACGGCGGCAGGCGTCGCTCCCCGATCAACCATAGAGCCACTCTGACACCTTTTGCCTGTTTCTTCGATGTGACTGTGTGCTTCGGTGGTACGGATACGCCATGGAGTGGTTCACGGCCTCGGGGTACTGGCTGAGCAGGCTGGTCCTCCAGCGGGCGCTCGCCGCGGTCTACCTGGTCGCCTTCCTGGCGGCCCTCCTCCAGTTCCGCGCGCTCATCGGCGAGCGGGGCATGCTGCCGGTGCCGCGCTTCACCCGGAGAGTGCCCTTCCGGCGCGCGCCCGGGGTCTTCCACCTCCACTACTCGGACCGTTTCTTCGCGGGGTGGACGGCCCTCGGTGCGCTGTTGTCGGCGGCGGTCGTGGCGGGCGGCGCGGAGGCGGTGCCGCTGTGGGCGGCGATGCTGATGTGGGCGGCGCTGTGGGCGATGTATCTGTCGGTCGTCAACGTGGGCCAGACCTGGTACGGCTTCGGGTGGGAGTCGCTGCTGCTGGAGGCGGGATTCCTCGCGGTCTTCCTCGGCAACGCGCGCACGGACCCGCCCGTGCTCGTGCTGTGGCTGATGCGCTGGCTGCTCTTCCGCGTCGAGTTCGGCGCGGGGCTGATCAAGATGCGCGGGGACAGCTGCTGGCGGGATCTGACGTGCCTCTACTACCACCACGAGACCCAGCCGATGCCCGGCCCGCTGAGTTGGTACTTCCACCGCCTGCCGCGGCCGCTGCACCGGGTCGAGACCGGCGCCAACCACGTGGCCCAGCTCGTCGTCCCGCTCGCCCTCTTCACCCCCCAGCCCGGCGCGAGCGTCGCGGCGGGCGTGATCATCTGCACCCAGCTCTGGCTGGTCGTCTCCGGCAACTTCGCCTGGCTCAACTGGCTGACCATCGTGCTGGCCTTCTCCGCGGTCGACGGCGCGGCCCTGGCGGACCTCCTCGCCCTTCCCCGGCACGCGCCCCTGGCCGGGCCGCCGCTGTGGTTCGAGGTCCTGGTCCTCGCCGCGACGGCCCTGGTGGCGGTGTTGAGCTGGTGGCCGGCCCGCAACATGCTCTCGCACCACCAGCGGATGAACATGTCCTTCAACGCCCTGCACCTGGTCAACACCTACGGCGCGTTCGGCAGCGTCAACCGCCGCCGCCACGAGGTCGTCGTCGAGGGCACCGACGAGGAGCGGATCACCCGGGACACCAAGTGGCGGGAGTACGGCTTCAAGGGCAAGCCCGGCGATCCCCGGCGGCTGCCGCGCCAGTTCGCGCCGTACCACCTGCGGCTCGACTGGATGATGTGGTTCGCCGGGATCTCCCCCGCGTACGCCGAGCCGTGGTTCGGCCCCTTCGTGGAACGCCTGCTGGTCAACGACCCGGACACGCTGCGCCTGTTGCGGCACAACCCCTTCCCCGGCACGCCGCCCACGCATGTGCGCGCCCGGGTCTACCTCTACCGCTTCACCACCCGGCGGGAGCGGCGGGAGACCGGCGCCTGGTGGCACCGGACGCTCGAACACGAATTCCTGCCGCCGGTGGCCCTGCGCCGCTGACGCCCCGCCCTGCCGCGCACCGCCCGCGCCTCAGCGCGGTGCCAGCCCGCACAGCTCCAGCTCCGCCGGGGTGATCGAGGGCCCGGTCTGCGCCCGGCCGCCGGGCCCGCGTGCCACCCCGAGCGCCACCGACGGCCTGACCAGGTGCGTCACGGGAGCGGAGAGCGTCATGACGTCCATCAGCGCGCGCAGCACCAGGGGGTCGCCGGTCGCCGCCCACATCATGCGCTGGGTGTAGCCGCGCAGCAGCCGGGCCGCCGCGGGCGGCCTCTTGCCGATCGCGCCGGGGTAGTTGATGTCCTCCCCGGTGGCCAGGTCCCAGGCGCCGCCCGTCACCCGGGCCACCGACCGCTGGATCCCCCGGGCCAGGCCCGGGGAGTCGAGGTCGGCCTCCCGCAGGGCGTCCCGCAGCACGGCGGCGCTCTGGGCGGCCACGGACATGCCGTGTCCGTAGACCGGGTTGTAGGTGGCGACCGCGTCGCCCAGCGCGACGAAGCCCTCGGGCCACGAGGGGAGGTTCTCGAAGAAGCGGCGCCGGTTGAGGGTGCTGCGGGTGACATGGACGTCCGTGAGGGGCTCGGCCCGGTCGATCAGATCGGCGATGAGCGGGTCGCGCAGGGCGCGGGTGAAGGGCTCGAAGTCCTCGGCGCTGCGCGAGGGTTCACCGCCACGCGTGCCGGAGACGGTGACCAGCCAGCGGCCGCCCTCGACGGGCAGCATCGTCGCGCCCTGGCCGGGCCGCCGCGCGCGGGGGTCGGGCTGGACACTCACCACGGGGAAGCCCTCGGTGCCCGGCGGCGCCCGGAAGATCCGGGTGGCGTAGACCAGGCCGGAGTCGACGGTCTCCTCATGGACGACCGGCAGCCCGAGGTCCGTCAGCCGCCGGGCGGCCTGGGAGCCGCGGCCCGAGGCGTCGACGACCAGGTCCGCGCCGAGCTCCCGCGCGGTGTGCTCCCCGGTGTCACGGACCCGCACGCCCGTGACCCGGCCGCTGTCGCCCAGCAGCGCCACCGCCTCCGTGCCGTCCCGCAGGACGACGCCGGGCTGGGCGAGCACCTGCTCGCGGACCACCAGGTCGAGCAGGTCGCGGGTGCAGGCCAGGAGGAACTGCGTGCCCGGCAGCCGCGGGAACCACCCCCACGGGCCCAGCACCACCAGACCCGCCGTCAGCGCCATCCGCCGGGCGCCTGCGGCGAGCCAGCGCTCCAGCGTCCCGGGCAGCAGCGCGTCGACGGCCCGGGCCCCGCCGGACATCAGCAGGTGGGCGTGGCGGGCCTGCGGCAGGCCCTTGCGCGGGTGGGCGCCGTCGGGCATCCGGTCGCGGTCGACGATCACCACCTCGCCGACATGGCGGGCGAGGACGGACGCGGCCAGCATCCCGGCCATGCCCGCGCCCAGGACCACCGCGCGGCCGCCGGGGCGGGGGGCACTGCTGTTGTGGGAGGCACTCATGCCGGAACCCTCCCCTGGCGGACCGGGCGTTACGCACGCGCTCACCCGCCGCCGCACGGGAGTGCGCGCCGCCCCGCGATCCCGCACCGTGGGGACTGGAGGCGGCCGACGAGTCGAGGCGGTGGCAGTCATGGACCCGGTGGAGGCCCTGGACCGGATCGCGTTCCTGCTGGAGCGCGCGCAGGCGCCCACGTATCGGGTGAAGGCGTTCCGTACGGCCTCCGAGGTGATCGAGTCGCTGCCCGCGGACGAGGTGCGGCGGCGGGCGGAGTCCGGCTCGCTGACCGAGGAGAAGGGCATCGGGCCGAAGACGGCCGCCGTGGTGGCCGAGGCGCTGAGCGGTGCCGTCCCCGGCTATCTGGCACGGCTGGAGGAGGAGGCCGCCGAGCCGCTGGCCGAGGGCGGCGAGAGCCTGCGGGCGCTGCTGCGGGGCGACTGCCACCTGCACTCGGACTGGTCGGACGGGGGCAGCCCGATCGAGGCCATGGCCCGCGCCGCGCGCTCGCTCGGGCACGAGTGGGCCGTCCTCACCGACCACTCCCCCCGCCTGACCATCGCCCGCGGGCTGTCACCCGAGCGGCTGCGCGCCCAGCTCCGCGTCGTGGCCGAGGTCAACGAGCGGCTCGCCGCGGAGGGCGGCGGATTCCGGCTGCTCACGGGCATCGAGTGCGACATCCTCGACGACGGCTCGCTCGACCAGGAGCCGGAGCTGCTGGAGGAGCTGGACGTGGTGGTCGCCTCCGTCCACTCCAAGCTGCGCATGGACGCCGGCAGCATGACCCGCCGGATGGTCGCGGCCGTCGCCAACCCGCTCGTCGACGTCCTGGGCCACTGCACCGGACGGCTGATCGGCCACCGCCCGGAGTCGGACTTCGACGCGGCGATGGTCTTCGCCGCCTGCGCCCGCTTCGGCACGGCCGTGGAGATCAACAGCCGCCCGGAGCGGCTGGATCCACCGCGCCGGCTCATCCGGCAGGCACGCGACGCGGGCGTGCTGTTCTCCGTCGACACCGACGCCCACGCCCCGGGGCAGCTGAACTGGCAGGTGTACGGGTGCGCGCGGGCGGAGGAGTGCGGTGTACCGCCGGAGCGGGTGGTGACGACGTGGCCGCTGGAGCGGCTGCTGTCCTGGACCCGGGCCCGGTGATCCGCCCCTTCGCACCCGAGCTGCGCCCGCACCCGTTCACCACGATCATCGAAGACATGGGCGCCCTCCTCCCCGCGATCCAGCCGATGCTCGCCACCTCCGCCCCGCTGCCGGCCGAGGGCGACGACGCCGACTGGGCCTTCGAGGTCAAGTGGGACGGCGTACGGTGCGTGGTCGAGGCGCCCGGCGACGGGAGCCTGCGGCTGGTCACGCGGGCCGGCAACGACGCGACCGTCACCTACCCCGAGCTGCGCGCGCTCGGCGAGCGGTTCCGGCGCCGGGCCGCGGTCCTCGACGGCGAGGTGGTGGTGCTGGGCGCCCAGGGGCAGCCGGACTTCGGGCTGTTGCAGCGCCGGATGGGCGTGCTGAACCCGCGCCGCGCGGCACAGCTGGCCATGGAGTACCCCGTCCATCTGATGCTGTTCGACGTCATGTTCCTGAACGGCCGCCCGCTGCTGGCCACCCCCTACCTCGACCGCCGGGCCACCCTCGCCGCGCTGGGCCTGGGCGGGCCGCACTGCTCGGTGCCCGCCCACATGGAGGGGCACGGGCGAAAGGCGTGGCAGGCCACCTTGAAGGCGGGCTACGAGGGCGTCGTCGCCAAACGGCTGGCCTCTCCCTACACCCCGGGCGTCCGCTCACCTGAATGGCGCAAGACCAAGCACGTGAACACCGTCGACGTGATCATCGGCGGCTGGACGGAGGGCCGCGGCATGCTCACCGGGCTGCCCGGCGCCGTCCTCGTCGGGCTGGCCGAGCCGGCCGGTCTGCGCTGCGTCGGCTCCGTGGGCTCCGGCCTGTCCGAGCGGGAGCGGCGGGAGCTCGCCCGCTATCTTGAGGTGCTCGCGCGGCCCGGCCCGCCCTTCGCGGGCCCGGTGGACGTACCGGCCGCGCACTGGGTCGAGCCCAAGCTCGTCGCCGAGATCACCTTCTCCGGCTGGACCCCCGCGGGCCATCTGCGGCATCCCGTCTGGCACCGGCTGCGGCCGGACCTGACCCGGCTGGGGTGACCGTCACGGCAGCGCGGCGCGCGTGGCGTCGCCGGTGAGCGGGGCCAGCAGGTCCCCGTAGTCGGCGACGCGGTCCAGGACCTGCTCGGGGGTGAAGGCGAGTTCGCCCGGCTCGCGGCAGGCCGCGACCTCGTCCCAGGTGACCGGGGCGGCCACGCCGGGCCGGTCGCGCAGCCGGACGGTGTAGGGCGCGGCGGTGGTCTTGGCGCTCGCGTTCTGCGACCAGTCGATGAGCACCTTGCCCCGGCGCTCCACACGGGCCATGGAGACCACGACCAGCCCGGGGTGTTCGCCCATCATGCGGGCGGCCAGCTCCTTGGCGTAGGCGGAGACGGTGCGCCCTGACGCGGGCCGCAGCGGGGCGTAGAGGTGCAGGCCCTTGGAGCCGGAGACGACGGCGTGGGCGGTGAGGCCGTCGTCGTCGAGGAGCTGGCGCAGCCGCTGGGCGACGCGGCAGCAGACGACCAGGTCGGTGCCCGGCCCGGGGTCGAGGTCGAGGACGAGGCGGTCGTGCGCGCCGGGCCCGGCGGCGGCCGTCCACTGGGGCACGTGGAACTCGTACGCCCCGAGGTTGGCCATGGCGATCAGGGCGGCGGCGGAGTCGACGACGACCTGCTCGGTGACCCCTTCGCGGTGTTCCACCGGGACGAGCGGCACCCAGCCGGGCACCCCGCCGGGCGGGTTCTTGGCGATCCAGGACTGGCCCTTCGGCCCCTCGGGCGCGCGGACGAAGGAGGCCGGGCGGCCGGCGGTGTGGGGCACCATCACCGCGGCGGCCTCGGCGTAGTAGCGCAGCACCTGGGCCTTGGTGTGTCCCGTGGCGGGGAAGAGGACGCGGTCGAGGTGGGTGAGGGAGAGCCGGTGTCCCTCGATCTCCACCGCCTGCCTCTCCGAAGATGCGGGCATAAGGTAGGAATTCCCCCTGGAGGGAAGAAACTATGCGAACCATGTGGAAGGGTGCAATCGGCTTCGGGCTGGTCTCGGTGCCCGTACGGCTCTACGCCGCGGTCCAGGAGCACGGCGTCAAGCTGCACCAGGTCCACGACGCGGACGGCGGGCGCATCCACCTGAAGCGGGTCTGCGACGCCTGCGGCGAGCAGGTCGACTACGAGCACATCGCCAAGGGCTTCGAGGACGACGAGGGCCACACCGCCGTCGTCACCCAGGAGGAGCTGGCGGGGCTGCCGCTGCCCAGCAAGAAGCTCATCGACGTCCTGGCGTTCGTGGACTCCGCCCGCATCGACCCGCTCCAGCTGACGAGTTCCTACTACCTGGCCCCGGAGAGCGCCGCGGCGAACAAGCCGTACGTCCTGCTGCGCGAGACCCTCAAGCAGACCGACCGGGTCGCCGTGACCAAGATCGCGCTGCGCACCCGCGAGTCGCTGGCGCTGCTGCGGGTCCACGGCGAATTGCTGACCCTCCACACGATGTACTGGCCCGACGAGATCCGCGACAGCGCGGGCCTGGCCCCGCCCGGCTCGGTGACCGTGCGGCCGCAGGAGCTGAAGATGGCCACGAGTCTGATGGACACGCTGTCCGAGGACTTCGACCTCGAGGCGCTGGAGGACGAGTACGAGGTCGCCCTCGGCGAGCTCATCTCGGCCCATCTCGCCGACAGGCCCGCGCCGTCCAGGAAGGGCACGACTCCGGCACCGGACAACGTCATCGACCTGATGGCCGCTCTGCAGGCGTCCATCGATACGGCCGCGAAGAAGCCCGCGGAGGAATCGGGGAAAGCCCGGCCCGCCCGGAAGGCGGCGCGGGCCCCGGCGAAGAAGGCGGGCGCCGAGAAGGGGACGACCGCGAAGAAGACGGCATCCTCGGCGGCCTCTTCCCGGGCCGGAAAGACCACGGCGAAGAGCACCGCCAAGAGCACCGCCTCCACGGGCTCCACCGGCAAGGGAACGAAGAAGGCCGCGGCGCGGAAGACCGGCCGCCGCGCCTCCTGACGCGCCCCCGCCGGGCTCACCCCTGGGCTGTCACCGGCGACTCCACCTCCTCGGGAGCGACGGCCAGCTCGGTCTCGACGCGGACCGTCTCGATCAGGCCGTCCGCGCCGCACTTCTCGGCCAGGGCCAGCCCCTCGCGGAACCGCTCGGCGGCCTTCTCGGCCAGCCCCGCCCTGCGCAGCGCCACACCGTGGTCGACCAGCGCGGCCGCGAACTCGTACGCGCAGGGCGACCTGCGGAGGTGGGTCACGGCCTGGTCGAGCTTGGCCAGCGCCTCGGCCGGCTCGCACACCGCGGCCGACCGGCGCAGCGCCTCACCGACGGCGGTGTCGGTGCCGAACCGGGCGGCGTGCCGCACCGCTTGCCCGGCGAGCGACCGGGCGCGCTCGGGGTCCTCGGGCGCGACCGCGTCGGCCAGGTCGAAGGCCCACGGCGCCCAGAGGGTGTGGTGCCTGCCGCGCTCCTCCAGCCTGCGGCCCGCCGCCTCCAGCTCGGCGATCGCCTCCTTGGTGCGCCCGCGGGCGAGCAGGAGCCGACCGGCCAGGCAGGCGGCGTCCGGGATGACGATCGCCGGTGAGTAGGGCGCACGGAATCCGTTCTCCTCGGCGACCGCCTGCGCGGCCTCGACCTGGCCGCGGGCCAGCAGCGTGTCGATCAGCAGGTAGGTGCCGTCCCACTGGATGGGCAGGTCGGGACCGAGGCGGTTGGCCAGCCTGAGCCCGTTGCGGATCAGCTTCTCGGCCTCCACCAGCTCACCGCGGCGCCGGTGTGCCAGGCCCAGGAAGTGGTGGGCGAACGCGAGATGGGCACCACGCCAGCCGGAGAGCTCGAAGTCGTGCACGGCCTCGCTGAAGAGTTCCTCCGCCTGGTCGAGCCGGTCCGCGTAGGCGTAGGTGATGCCGATCATGCTGGGGAGCTCGAAGCCCCACTGGCTGTTCGTCCAGTCCAGGCCCTTGGGCAGCCGCCCGTCCACCATGATGCGGTCGAGGAGTTCGACGACGTGGACGGCGTCCTCGCTGCGGATCATGCCGTCGAAGGCGCGCAGCGCGAGCAGCGCGCGCTCGGAGTTGTCCCGGCCGGTCAGGTGGTCGGCGAGCTCGGCGATCCGCCGCGACCGGCCCTGGGAGTCCTGCTCCTCGACCTGGATGCCCTGCCACAGATAGTGCGCGGCCTGGAGCCGCATCCTGCCCGGCCCCGGCGGGGTGTGCTCGGCCTGGACGGCGACGACTTGCGCCGCCTCCTGGAGCTGGTTGTTGTGGGCGTACGCCTGGGAGAGCCGGAAGGTGGCGTCGACCCGCAGCTCATCGGTGAGGTGCGGCAGGGCGAGCGCCGTCCTGAGGTGGTTGACGGTGGTGGGCGGCGACGTCAGCAGGGTGGCGCAGCCCAGTTCGTACAGCAGCGAGGCCCGCTCCTCCTCGGGCGGGGGCTCGTGCAGCGCGCGCTCCAGACAGCGGCGGGCCGCGTCGGGGGCGCCGACGGCGAGGTGCTCACGGGCCGCCACCCGCAGCTGTGCGACCAGCTCGGCGTCGTCGTCGGGGTGGACCTCCAGCAGGTGGCGGGAGGCGGCGGCCGCGCCCTGTCCGGCGTCGGTGACCGCCCAGGCGGCCTGGCCGTGCATCGCCGTGCGGGTGGCCGCCGGGATCGCCCGGTAGAAAGCGGTGGCGATCAGCGGGTGGACGAACTCCAGGCGGTCGGTGCCGCTGAGGATGCGGGCCTTGCGCAGCTTGTCCGCGCACTCGTCGGCCTGCGCGGGACCCATGGCGGCGAGGTTCGCCGCCATGGTCGGCGAGATCTCGGTGCCGAGGACGGCCGCGGCGAACGCGAACCGCAGGACCGGGGCGCCGAGCTGCTCGACGGCGGTCACCAGGCCGCTGCCCCGGGTCTCCGCGCCGAGGTCGCGCAGCAGGGAGGCGGACTCCTCGATCGGTGTCAGCTCGCGGTCACGGGACTTGGCGATCAGCTCGACGGCCTCGTAGGGATTGCCGCCGGTGACCGCCCAGACCTCACGGCAGAACGGGGCGTCGGCCTCGTCGCCATAGGCCTTGTGCACCAGCCGGGCGACGGCGTCGGGCGTCAGGGCCCGCAGCGCGACGGGCCGGGAGGAGCGGCCCTCGACCAGGTCGCGGAACGCCGGTGTGTGCTCGGGAAGTTCGGCCGGGCGGTAGGCGATGACCGCGAGCATCGGCGTCTCGCGCAGCCGCGCGGCGAAGGAGGTCAGCCAGGCCAGCGACTCGGCGTCGGCCCAGTGCGCGTCGTCGATGACGAGGAGCACCGGCTCGTGGATGGTGGCGAGTTGGGTGATGAGCCAGTCGAGTCCGTCGCGGACGCCCTGGGGGTCCTGCGGCCCGATCGGCGGGGCGATGTCGAGCGCCGGGCCGGCGATGTCGTACCAGCCGCTGAGCAGTTCCTTGCGCGCGTCCGACGACATCCCGGCCAGGAGCGGCTGGACCAGCTGCCGCACGACGTTGAACGGGACGGACCGCGCGGACTCGCTGCCGCGGGCGAAGAGCACCGTGCACTGGCAGCTCTCCGTGGCGTATCGCCGGACCTCGGTCAGCAAGGCCGTTTTGCCGAGGCCCGCTTCGCCGCTGTAGAGCAGCAGGCCACCGAGCCGGGTCCTCCCTTCTTCGACGTGCCCGCACAAGCGGTGCACGGCCTGCACCGCGGTCTTGAGCTCGAGCTCACGCTCGAACAGGGCGGCGGATGCGTTCTGTTCACGCTGAGGCCCTGACATGGCGTTGTCTCCCCGGAGGATGTGGTGGAGCGAGCCTAACCCCGTCCGCGGGACCAGGGGCAGCGTTCGACAGAGGCACCACCCGGGAGCGTGACCTTCAGGCCGGGGCCGGAACCGGCCGGAAGGCGATGTCCGAAACTGATCGAAATCTTATTCAGGCAATTCGTAAGCGTTTTCGGAATTCACCTCGCAGCGCATTATGCAGGCTTTCGAATTCCCTCGTCAGGCCAATCAGCGAATATGACAACTTCACGCCGGAGCGCCGCGCGACAGGCTACGCTCCAGACGCGCAACGGGTCGTGACGACCACGACACGCTGCGGACAAGTGCTGTGCTGCCGCCGTTCTCACAGGTCATGGAGAACGCTGCGCTCCGGCACCCACGCCTTCCGATACGTTCCGAGGATCTCGATGGTTGGTACCGGTTCGTCTGTTCAACGGCGGCCCGTCTCCGCGCTGATATGGCTGATCTCCCCATTGGTGCTGGCGGTATGCACGGGAGCGGCGGTTTTCGCCGTGACGCCGGATGCCCGCGCCCCGGTGGCCTGGTGCGGATCCGTCGCCACGGTGGCGGTGGCGCTGGCCGCCTCGGAGGCCGCCCGGCGGGGACGGGTGATCGCCGCGCTGCGCCGCCGGTGCTCCGAGCAGGAGGCCACGCTCCGCCACCAGCTCGACGAACACGAGGCGGAGACACGGCGGTTGGCCAAGGAGCTGCTGCCCAAGGCGATCCGCCTGCTCCAGCGGGGCGAGCCGACCGAGGTCGTCCTGCGCCACACCCTGCCGGCCCACGACCTGGAGCCGGGGTACGCGGCCGCGCACCGCTCGGTGCTCAAGTCCGTGATCGAGGCGGTGCAGGCGGAGGAGGGGCTGCGTGACTCCGCGCAGCGCGCCTTCGTCAACATCGCCCGCCGGGTGCAGGCCATCGTGCACCAACAGGCGTACGACATCCGGGAGATGGAGCACAAGCACGGCAACGACCCCGACGTCTTCGGCGATCTGCTCCACCTCGACCACGGCAACGCCCTGACCGGCAGGCTCGCGGACAGCATCGCGGTGCTGGGCGGCTCCCGCCCCGGCCGCCAGTGGAAGAACGAGATCCCCCTCTACAACGTGCTGCGCGGCGCGATGTCGCGGATCCTGGAGTACCGGCGGGTCGACCTGCACTCGGTGGCGGACGTCGCCGTGGTCGGGGCCGCCGTCGAGCCCGTGATCCACGCGCTGGCCGAGCTGCTGGACAACGCCACCCGCTACTCACCCCCGCAGACCCGGGTGCACCTCACCGCCGTCGACATCCAGTCCGGCATCGCGGTGGAGATCGAGGACGCCGGCGTCGGCCTCACCGACGAGGCCCGCCGCCGCACCGACCGGGTGCTCAACCGCGAGGGCGCCCTGGACCTGGACGACCTCGGCGAGGCGCCGCGGCTGGGTCTGGCGGTGGTCAGCAGGCTCGCCCGCGACTACAACTTCCTGGTGTCGCTGCGGCCCTCCGCCTATGGCGGCGTGCGCGCGGTGCTGGTCATCCCCATGGACCTGATCACCGCGAGCAAGCACCCCGGCGGCGACATCGCGCGCGCGCCCAAGCTTCCTCCCTTCAAGTCCAAGCGGCGGCCCGGCCAGAAGATCCCCGCGCCCGGCCCCGAGGCACCGCCGCCGATGATGGAGCACCTCGTGCCCCCGCCGCTCGGGGACAGCGGGCTGCCCCAGCGCCGCCGGCGCCGCGGCCCCGCGCCGCTCCCCTTCGGCCGGGCGGCCGCCGCCCAGCGGGAGAGGGAGCGGGAGCGGGCCGAGACCGCGCGGCCGGTCCGGCAGGCCGACCCGGAGGAACCCCCCAAGCAGCCCGGCATGTGGCTGGGCGCGTTCACCAGAGGACTCAACGGGGACACCCCGGAGCCGGACGCCACCCGGCCGGACAGTGATACCCCGTCAGACAAGGAAGAGTAGCCAAGTGACGCAGCCGCGGTTCAACATGGACTGGATGCTCAAGGACCTGGCAACCAGTGTTCCGCAGACCCGCCACGTGATCGTGCTGTCCTCGGACGGCCTGCGCATGGCCCAGCACGGCACGGATCCGGACGCCGCGGACCGCCTCGCCGCCGCCTGTGCCGGTCTGCAGAGTCTCTCGACGGCCATCGCCGCGGAATTCCCGCACGGGGACGGGCAGATGCGCCTGGTCGTCATCGAGGTCGACGGCGGATTCTTCTATCTGATGGCCGCCGGGGCCGGAGCGTTCCTGGCGGTGCTGGCCGACGACGACGTCGACGCCGAACTGATGGGCATGCGGATGCGGGACCTGGTGGCCCGCATCGGCTCGCACCTCACCAGCCCGCCGCGGGTCAGTGGGTCCATGACATGACCGGCGCCGGACCCGACCCCGCGACGGCGCCAGGCAGTCCGGACCGGCTGTACATCCTCACTGGCGGTCAGACGCGCGCGGAGAAGAAGGCAGAGCTCGATCTGGTGACGCTGATCGTGTCCCGGACGGAGACCGACCCGGGGCTCCAGCCCGAGCACGCCGCCATTGTCAGGATGTGCGACTACCCCCTGTCGGTCGCCGAGATATCGGCCTATCTGGAGCTGCCCGTCAGCACGCTGACGTTGCTGCTCACGGAGCTGCTGGCCGGCAGCCAGGTGGAGGCCCGGCCGCCGGTGCCGGCGGCCGCGCTGCCCGACGTCCAACTTCTGGAGGCGGTGATGAATGGACTGCAAAGGCTCTGACGCCCGCGGCTCCGACACCCACGCGGGGCCACGCAGCGAGGACGTCCTGCCGGCCTCGGCCACCGCGGCCGTCAAGGTCGTCATCGTCGGCGGGTTCGGGGTCGGCAAGACGACCCTGGTGGGGGCGGTCAGCGAGATCCGTCCGCTGACCACCGAGGAGACGATGACCCAGGCCGGGGTCGGCGTCGACGACCTCGCCGGCATCGAGCACAAGACCGAGACCACCGTGGCCATGGACTTCGGCCGGATCAGCATCAACGAGCAGCTGGTGCTGTATCTGTTCGGCACCCCCGGCCAGGAGCGCTTCTGGTTCCTGTGGAACGGCCTCTTCGAGGGGGCCCTCGGCGCGGTGGTGCTGCTCGACACCCGGCGGCTGGAGGTCAGTTATGACGTGATCGGCCGGCTGGAGGAGCGCGGCGTGCCGTTCGTCGTCGGCGTCAACCGCTTCCCCGAGGCCCCCACCTACCCCATGAACCAGCTGCGGGCCGCGATGGACCTCGACGAGTCCGTGCCCATGGTCGAGTGCGACGCCCGGGACCGGGCCTCCTGCCGCGACACCCTGCTCACCCTCATGCGCTATCTCTACACCCTCACGACCGTCTCCCCGGAGCCCCAGTGAACCTCCCTCCAGAACACTCCCGCGCCGACGCTGCCGTCGTGCCTCCCCCCCAGTGCCCGGCGGCCCACGGCCCGGGCGGCGTCACGCGGCTCTACGGGCCGGAGGCCGAGAGCAACCCCATGGGGCTGTACGAGCGGCTCCGCAAGGAGCACGGCCAGGTGGCGCCCGTCCTGCTGCACGGCGACCTCCCCGCCTGGCTGGTCCTCGGCTACCGCGAGAACCTGGACGTGGCCCGCACCCCCTCGCGGTTCTCCCGCGACGCCCGGCTCTGGCGGGAGTCGCGGGAGGGCCGGCTCACCCCCGAGCACCCGCTGGCGCCGATCGCCACCTGGCAGCCGATCTGCGTCTTCGCCGACGGCCAGCAGCACGAGCGCTGGCGCGGCGCGGTCAACGACAGCATCGCGCGCTTCGACAAGCGCGGGATCCGGCGGTATGTCACGCGCTTCTCCAACGAGCTGGTGGACCGGTTCTGCCGGTCGGGCCGCACGGACCTGGTGCACCAGTTCGCCGAGCAGCTGCCGATGATGGCGATGACGCAGCTGCTCGGCATGCCCGAGGCGTACAGCCCGGAACTGGTCAATGCCGCCCGGGACATGATCAAGGGCACCGAGACGGCGGTCTCCAGCAACGCGTTCGTCCTGGAGACGCTCCGCAAGCTCGTGGCCCGCAAGCACGCGGAGCCGGGGGCCGACTTCACCAGCTGGCTGCTGGAACACCCCTCGGGGCTGACCGACGACGAGGTGATGCAGCACCTGCGGCTGGTGCTGATCGCGGCGTACGAGACCACGGCGAACCTCATCGCCAACACGCTGAAGATGGTGCTCACCGACGTCCGCTTCCGGGCCTCGCTCGCGGGCGGTCACATGACGCTGCCGGACGCGGTCGAGCAGGTGCTGTGGGACGAGCCGCCGTTCATCACCATCCTCGGCCGCTGGGCCACCCAGGACACCGAGCTGGCCGGACAGCACATCAAGCAGGGTGACGCCCTGGTGCTGGGGCTGGCCGCCGCCAACATGGACACGGTGGTCCGCCCCGACCCGGACGCCCCGATCCACGGCAACCGCTCGCACCTGGCCTTCAGCGGGGGCCAGCACGAGTGCCCGGGCCAGGACGTGGGCCGGGCGATCGCCGACACGGGCATCGACGCCCTGCTCCTGCGGCTGCCCGACCTCACGCTGGCGGTGGAGGAGTCCGAGCTGAGGTATTCCTCCGCGCTGATGTCCCGTCATCTGCTGGAGCTGCCGGTCAAGTTCACGCCCCGCGCTCCGGCCCCGCCGGAGGACGCGCGGGACGCCGGTCCGGCGGAGCCGGACCGGGTCGCTCAGCCGGTGCAGCCGGTGGCCACGCCCGCTCCCCCGGCCCACGCCCCGGCGCCGCGGGGGTCGTGGTCGTGGTGGCGGTCGCTGCGGAGCTGGCTGCGGCGCGGATAGGGGTCGGCCTCCAGCTGCTCCCACCACCAGGCGATGGAGGGGATGGGCAGCGGTGCCAGGCTGTCGTCCGAGGGTGCGGACTTCCACCACCGGGCGACGGTCGCGCCGTACGGGTCGGCGTAGCGGGCGCACTCCGAGGCCCAGTCGAGATGGCCCCGGATGAAGTGCGCCAACGCCACCAGATAGCACCGCAGCTCGACCCCGGCCCGCGGCCAGAGCTGATCGCGTAACCGCAGGAAGAGGGTCATGACGCGATCGCGCATCGCCATGGCCTCTTCCTGGGCGCGGGCGGGCTCGCAGTCCCGCTCCTGGGCGAGGACGTCGATCAGGTTGAGGTTGTCACCGGCCCGCTGGATCTCCTTGTTCCGTGAGTAGAAGTCGTTGTCCCAGGCCACGAGGGTCCAGGTCATCTCGGTGAGGGCCCGGACCTCGGGCCGGTCGAGGTCGTGGTCGTCGAGGTCGTAGCCGCCCGCGACGTCCATGAGGGCCGTGGACGGGGCCATCCCGATCGCGCGCATCCACATCGCGGCGTAGTCGCTGAGGGACGGCAGCGCCCGGTCACGGCGGCAGGCCGCCTCCCACACCAGTCCGGACAGATAGGTGCGCATGCCCTCGGTCCAGCGCCGTAGTTGGCGGGAGCTGGCGTGCTCGACCAGCTCCGTGCGGATGGCGCGAAGCGCGGCCGCGTGGGGCGTGTCATCCGGCCACTGCGGCGTGGGTGCCTCCAGGACGCGCATGATGCGCGAGGTGACATGGGCCAGGCCGTGAGCCGTGGCACCGGCCTCGTCGCAGACCGCGTCGTCCAGGGAGAAGAGCACCGAGTGCAGCTTCGCGACCACGCCCAGCGGGCCGACCTGGCCGTAGGGCATGGTCCTGGCGGTCAGGCCGCCGAAGTCGCACCGGACGAGACGCTGCCGTTGATGAGGCGAGGTGTCGAGCTTTCGTTCGAGCATCCAGTCCACCGAGGCGGCGTCGATCTCCCGGAGGCGGGGATGCGCGGCAGGCGGTATCGGGCAGTAGAAGGGCATGCTCTCCAATGGCTGTACTGCGATGCGTTCTCGCACGCCTGTCACGCCGCCTCCCCGGGCCGACCCACAGCGTTCCTGTCCACTTTTGCGCGGTTACCTGCCCATGGTGGACCACGGACAACCCGCTGCACATACCCACTCACACCTTTCCAGCGCGCGACGCAAGGTCCACATTGGACCGTTTTTGATCGAATCAAGCCAAAGGCATTTTCCAGGTGGGTAGGAACGGTTGAATATTGCGCGCCGTTGTCGGGGTTTTTCCCGAGCGGCCCGCACTGTTCGAAGATCCCCGGGATGGCCGGAACTCGCGCACGCGTGGGACGGACGAACGATCGACGATCTCCGGAGCCGGAGGGCCGTCGGGCACAAGGGAGGCACAGGATGGCGATCACACCGTCGGCCGAGCGGCGCACAGCTCTTCTCACCCGCCCCTGGCCGCGCGCGGTCGCTACGGTGCTGGTCGGCGCCCTGCCCGCGCTGACCTTCCCGGTGCCGGCGTGGTGGTGGCTTGCCTATGTGGCCCTTGTGCCGTGGCTGCTGCTGCTCCGCTCGGCCGCCGACGGCCGCCGGGCGGCATTCGAGGGCTGGCTCGGCGGCGCGGGCTTCCTGCTGGCCGTTCATCACTGGCTGCTACCGAGCCTCCATATCTTCATTCTGGTGCTGGCCGCGCTGCTGGGGCTGCTGTGGGCCCCGTGGGGCCTGCTCACCCATCGGCTGCTGAGCGGCTCACCAGGGGCGGGCCGGGCGCTGGCCGCTCTCGCCCTCGTGCCGTCCGGCTGGTTGATGGTCGAACTTGCCCGTTCCTGGGAGTATTTGGGCGGCCCCTGGGGGCTGTTCGGGGCGAGTCAATGGCAGGTCGCACCCGCTTTGAAGGTCGCTTCGGTGGGCGGGATCTGGCTGGTTAGTTTCCTCCTGGTGGCTTTGAACACCGCTGTCACATTGATGATTCGGCCGCTTGGCGCACATACGAGCGGATCGGCCGTGGGCGTGGCGGGGGTGCTCGGGTGCGCACTCTCCGTAACTGCCGTATGGCTGTGGGCCCCTGAGCCACGGAGCGCGGGCAGCGTGCGGATCGCCGTCGTCCAGCCGGGTGTCGTCGCCGGCGATCTGAGCCCGCGGCGGCGCTTCGACCGCGAGGAGGAGCTCACCCGCCAACTGACCGGAAAGCGCGTGGATCTGGTGGTGTGGGGCGAGAGCAGCGTCGGCGAGGACCTGGGCCGCGGCGCCGACCTGCGGAAGCGGCTGGCCGCGCTGTCCCGTACGGTCGGTGCCGAGCTGCTGGTGAACGTCGACGCGCGGCGCTCGGACCGGCCCGGCATCTTCAAGAGCTCCGTGCTGGTCGGGCCGGACGGGCCCACGGGCGATCGCTACGACAAGATGCGGCTGGTGCCGTTCGGGGAGTACGTGCCCGCGCGCTCGCTCCTGGGCTGGGCCACGTCCGTGGGCAAGGCGGCGGGCGAGGACCGCAAGCGGGGCACCCATCAGGTGGTGATGAAGGTGACCACGCGTCAGGGGGTGCTGCGGATCGGGCCGTTGGTGTGCTTCGAGACGGCGTTTCCGGACATGAGCCGGACGCTGGCGGACGACGGCGCGGACGTGCTCGTCGCCCAGTCCTCGACCTCCAGCTTCCAGCACAGCTGGGCTCCGGAGCAGCACGCCTCCCTCGCGTCCTTCCGTGCCGCCGAGAGCTGGCGCCCGATGGTCCACGCGACCCTGACGGGGGTCAGTACGGCGACCGACGCCCGCGGCCGGACCGTGGGCCGCCGCCTGGGTACCGACCGCAGTACGCCGGAGGTCTACGAGCTCCCGCTGGCGCGGGGCACGAGTCCGTACGCGCGCACGGGCGACTGGACGGTGATCGGCTCGGCGGCGTGTGTGGTGGCGTACGTCTGCCTGCGCGTGGTCCGCCGCTTCAGGCGGCCGGGCCGTCCTGCGCGGCCGTGAAGCGGTCCGGGGCGCCCTCCTGGAGGCGGCCGGGCGGGAGCTTGCGGCCGAAGAGGAGCAGGAGGAGGTCCTGAGCCGTGCCGGACACCGGGGCGCCGGCCCCGAAGGACCAGTCGAGGTCCACCGCCCGCAGCTCGACCCCCGCCACGTCCGCGCCGAAGAACTTCGCGCTCTTGGGCGTCGCGCTCTCCAGCAGCACCCGCACCCGGTCCTCGGGCACCCGTCGGCCGAGGCCGAGCGCGACCGTGATGTCCAGGCCGTGGACGACGTCGTGCCCCAGTGCCGCCTCGAAGCCGCCGACCGGCGGCGTCCAGGGGTGGTGGGCGTTGTCCCGGAGGAATCGCGCGAGTTCGCGCGGTGAGAAGCGGGCCGCGTCCTCACGGGCACACCGGTCGGTCATCCGGTGGAGGCCGCCTTGGGCCTTGGCGAGCTGCCACATCACCTGGGGGACGGAATAGCGGAAGCCGAGCGACATATGGGCCGCGACCTCCCGCACCCGCCACCCGGCGCACAGGGAAGGCGCGTCCCACTGCTCGGGCGACAGGCCGTCCAACACGTCGGCGAATTCTCGGCGTTCGGCGGCGATCGCGCTTCTGATGTCCATGTCGCCAAGGGTGTCGGCAGCGCGGGCCGGCGTCCAAGAACGGTTGCTTCTCACGGCCGGCAGCGATCGCTATGGCCGGGCGGGGTTCAGGAGGCGGCCTGCTCCAGTGCGGTCAGGACGATCCGCTCGCACAGTTCGTGGGTGCGCAGGGCGTCGGTCGCGTCGAGCACCGTGCCCGACCGCACCGCGTCCAGGAAGGCGAGCACGCTCTGCTCGATGCCGCGCTGCCGCGCGACCGGCACCCAGTCGCCGCGGCGGCGGACAGTCGGCTGGCCCTTGTGGTCGATCACCTCGGCGAGGTTGACGACCTGCCGCTTGGTGTCCTGGCCGGAGACCTCCAGGATCTCCTCGGTGGAGCCGCTCAGCCGGTTCATGGTGCCGATGGCGGTGAAGCCGTCGCCCGAGAGCTGGAGCACGACGTGCTCCATGAGTCCGTCGCGGACCCTGGCCCGCACGTCGACGTGGTCGACGGTGCCGGGGACGAGGAAGCGCAGGGTGTCGACGACGTGGATGAAGTCGTCGAAGACGAGCGTGCGGGGATCCTCGGCGAGGCCGACGCGGTTCTTCTGCATGAGGACGAGCTCGCGCGGGTGGTCGGCGCACTGCGCGTAGGCGGGCGCGTGCCGCCGGTTGAAGCCGACCGCCAGGCTCACCCCGCGCTCCTGGGCGAGGCGCACGAGCTTCTCGCTGGTGGCGAGGTCGTAGGCGAGCGGCTTGTCCACGTAGACCGGGACGCCGGCGTCGAGGAGGCGGGTGACGATCTCGGGGTGCGCGGCGGTGGCGGCGTGCACGAAGGCCGCGTCGAGACCGGCCGCGAGGAGCCCGTCGAGCGTGGTGTGGCGCCGCTCGCGGGGGACCCGGCAGGAGTCGCCGATCCGGTGGAGGGTGGCCTCGGTGCGGGTGTGGAGGTGGAGCTCCAGCTCCGGCCGGAAGGCGAGAACGGGAAGGTACGCCTTCTCCGCGATGTCTCCGAGTCCGATGCAGCCGACCTTCACAGAGCCTCCTGGGATCGCGATTCCGTTTGAGCAGCATACGGGTGTACGGGTGGCCGCCAGTCGGCCACTCCGTCGAGGCTCCGCAGGGCGAGGCGGGGGCCGACGCGGTTCACCACGGCGACGGCCGCGTCGCGCAGGGCGCAGGCGGGCGCGGAGGAGAGGGCGGTGAGCCGGCCGACGCGGGCGGAGCGGCGGACGACGTCCGTGGTGCGGGGCAGGCGCTGCCCGGTGTAGGCGGGCAGCGCGCGGGCGGGGTCGCTGTCGGCCTCGTCGAGGAGGTGGGCCAGGACCACGGCGTCCTCGACGGCCTGGCAGCCGCCCTGGCCGAGGTGCGGGGTCATGGGGTGGGCGGCGTCGCCGAGCAGCGCGACCCTGCCGCGGTGATAAGCGGGCAGCGGCGCCGCGGAGGTGTGGATGTCGTTGCGCAGCACGGCCGCGGGGTCGGTGGCGGCGAGGATGTCGGGGACGGGGTGGTGCCAGCCGCCGAACAGGCGGCGCAGTGCGGCGAGTTCACCGTCGGGCGCGCGGCTCCCGGCGGGTGCCTTGGCCTGCGCGTAGGCGTAGACGCGCCCGTCGTGCAGCGGGACGGTGCCCCAGAGCAGACCGCGGCCCCAGGTCTCGTGGGCGGGGAAGGGCCGGGCGGGCGGCGGGACGACCATGCGCCAGGCGGTGAGGCCGGTGAAGCGCGGGGCCGGGTGGTGCGGGAAGAGGGTGCCGCGGACGGCGGAGCGTATCCCGTCGGCGCCGACGACGAGGTCGGCCTCCAGGTCACCTTCGGGGGCGGCCACCCTGGCGGGCCGCCCCGGGCCGCCGGGGTCGACGAGCGTGGCGGGGGCGCCGGTGTGCACGGCCCCTTCGGGGAGCCGCGCGGCGAGGAGGGCGACGAGTGCGGCGCGGTGGGCGACGACGACCGGGCCGCCGAAGCGCTCGGCCGCGGCCTCGCCGCTCGTACGGGAGAGCCAGCGGCCGCTCGGCAGACGCAGGCCGCCCTCGGCCCGCCAGGCGGACAGGCCCCGTACGGCGTCGCCCGCGCCGAAGGTGTCGAGGGCCCGCAGGGCGTTGGCGGCCAGGGCGATGCCCGCGCCGACGGGTTCGAGCGACGCGGCGCGTTCGAGCACGGTGACGGTCCAGCCGCGGTGGTGCAGGGCGGCCGCGGCGGTGAGGCCGCCGATGCCGCCGCCGATGACGACCGCGCGGAGTTCGCGCATGATTCCCTCCGTTACTACGGGTGTAGTTGCCGTCAGGTTACTACCGTTGTAGTGATGGCGATAGGTTGGGTCGCATGCCAGTCGAGAAGACCGCCACCGGTCCCGCGCGCGCCCAGCTGATCGCCGACACCGCACTCGCACTGCTCGCCGAGCGCGGCATGCGCGGGCTGACCCATCGTGCCGTGGACGAGGCGGCCGGGCTGCCGCTCGGCTCGACCTCCAACCAGGCGCGCACCCGGCTCGCCCTGCTGGAGGCCGCGGTGCGGCGGCTGGCCCTGCGCGAGAGCGAGGTGCTGGGCCTGCCCGAGCTGCCGGGCCCGGACGCCGGGCGCGAAGCGCTCGCCGAGGCCGTCGCGCTCGCGCTGCACCGCTCGCTGACGGGGCAGCAGGCGCTGCTGATCGCCCGCTACGAGCTGGCGCTGGAGGCGGCCCGGCGGCCCGAGCTGCGGCGGATCTACGACTCGGCGGGCCGCGTCTTCCGCGATCCCCTCACCCGCCTGATGGCCGCGAACGGGTCCCGCGACCCGGAACGGCACGCGCTGTCCCTCGTGGCGTGGTGCGAGGGGATGATGTTCTCCTGCGTCGCCGGGTCCTTCCACACCGACGCCCCGGACCTCGGGCAGCTCCGCGCCGGCGCCGGTGAAATGCTGCGCGGCATGCTGGAGCGATAATCCGTGGCGGCGCCGCGCGCCCGGGCGGAGGATGCCCCCATGACGACCACGAGCGAACGCCCCGAGCCGCCCACCGTCTCCGACGAACGCACCAGTCTGGAGAGCTGGCTCGACTACCACCGCGCGACCCTGGCCCTCAAGTGCGCGGGGCTGGACGACCGGCAGCTGCGCGAGCCCTCGGCGCCGCCCTCGCCGCTGAACCTCATGGGCCTCGTACGGCACATGGCCGAGGTGGAACGCGGCTGGTTCCGGCGCGTGCTCGCCGCCGAACACGAGGCGGGGCCGATCTATTACAGCGACGAGGACCCCGACGGTGACATCCACGTCACCGAGCGGGACACCTGGGAGGAGGCGTACGCCACCTGGCAGGCGGAGATCGCCGCGGCCCGCGAGGCGGCACGCGGCCGCTCCCTCGACGACCGGGGCGTCCACAGCCGCGACGGCGAGGAGTTCGACCTGCGCTGGATCTATACGCACATGATCGAGGAGTACGCCCGCCACAACGGCCACGCGGACCTCATCCGCGAGCGCATCGACGGCGCGACCGGCGACTGAGCGCCGGGGCGGGACCGCCGGTGACACCAGCGCGTCACCCATGCGGGGAATTCCCAACACGCCCGAGCAGGCAGCAGAGTTGACCGAATGCATCGCCTGCCCGCGGCGACCGCCCTGGTGACAGCGGCCCTCGTGGCCGCCACCGGGTGCGTGGCCGTCTCCCCCCAGCCCGCCGGCCACGGCCGAGCGCACTCCCTCTCCCGCCCCGGCGGGCCGATCGGCCCGGGCCGGCCCCGCGAGGCCCTGATCGACATCGGATCGGACGCCTCGGGCGGCCCGCCGGGCGGCCCCTCACGGGACCCGGCCTCCCACGCGCCACCGGGGACACCCGCGGACGGCTGGAGCCCCGGAGAACCCAGGCCCCCCAGGGACCCCGCCGACCCGGCACCGGCGGACCCGGCCGCCCCCCGGGCGCCGGCGGACCGTCCGCCCGCCTCGCACGACTCCCGGCCCTCGGAGCCGGCGAAGAGCCCGCCGCGGAACTCCTCGTCCCCGTCGCGCGGTACAGGCCCGGCCGAGACCTCCGGGCGCCCGCCGGAGCAGCCGAGCCGGCCCGGCCCCGCCGGCGAGGACTCCCCCCTCCCCCGCAATCCGCCGCAGGCACCCCCCGCCGCCGGCCGCGCCGCCGAACCCCGGCCGGCGGCACCGCCCCGGAGCTCCGGCGGCGGCGTCTGCTCACTCGGGCGCACCTACGGCCACTGGGAGCAGGGCAGCGACGCCTCGCGCATCTGCGGCCAGGTGTACGGGCACTGACGCCCGGCGAGGAGCCCGCGCCTGCGGGCACGGCCTCCTCGCGGCCGCCGGGTCAGACGGCGAGGTCGGGGATCCGCCAGGAGATCGGCTCGTGGCCCTGGGCCGCGACCGCCTCGTTGATCTGGGTGAAGGGGCGGCTGCCGAAGAACTTCTTCGCCGACAGCGGCGAGGGGTGGGCGCCCTTGACGACGGTGTGCCGCGTCTCGTCGATCAGGGGGAGCTTCTTCTGGGCGTAGTTGCCCCACAGCACGAAGACGGCCGGGTCGGGCCGGGAGGCCACCGCGCGGATGACCGCGTCGGTGAACTTCTCCCAGCCCTTGCCCTTGTGGGAGTTGGGCTCGCCGCCGCGGACGGTGAGGACCGCGTTGAGCAGCAGCACGCCCTGCTCGGCCCACGGCATCAGGAAGCCGTTGTCCGGCACCTCGTGGCCGAGCTCCTCGCGCATCTCCTTGTAGATGTTCCGCAAAGAGGGCGGGGTCTTCACGCCGGGCCGGACGGAGAAGCACAGGCCGTGCCCCTGCCCCGCGCCGTGGTAGGGGTCCTGGCCGAGGATGAGGACCTTCACCCGGTCGTACGGCGTGGCCTCCAGCGCGGCGAAGACCTCGCCGCGCGGCGGATAGACCGGCGCCTTCGCCCGCTCCTCCTCGACGAAGTCGGTGAGCTCCTTGAAATAGGGCTTTTCCAGCTCCTCGCCGAGGACTTCGCGCCAGGACTCGGGCAGCATGTCGGTGACGGTCACGCCAACAACCTCCGGGGTTCGTTCCACTCTCGACGGAGAACCTACCGGCGACCACTGACAACGTCTGACGCCCGGCCCCCCGGAGAGGGCCGGGAGCCGGTCAGAATCCCGCGTTGAGCAGGATTCCGCCGTCCATCACGAGCGTCTGCCCGGTGATCCACCCCGCGGCGTCGGAGAGCAGGAAGGCGGCCGCGCCCCCGATGTCCTCCGGAACCCCCAGCCGTCCGAGCGGGTAGGAGGCGACGGCCTCCGCCTCGCGCCCCTCGTAGAGGGCGGCGGCGAACTTGGTCTTCACCACCGCCGGGGCGATGGCGTTGACCCGCACGCCCGGCGCCATCTCGTGCGCGAGCTGGAGCGTGAGGTTGACCATGGCGGCCTTGCTGATGCCGTACGCGCCGACGAACGGCGAGGCGCCCAGGCCGGCGACGGAGGCGATGTTGACGATCGCCCCGCCGTTCTCCTTCTGCCACGCCTTCCAGGTCTGCTGGGCGAAGCCGAGCGCCGAGATGACATTGGTCTCGAAGACCTTCCGGGCGACCGCGAGGTCGAGGTCGGCGATCGGACCGAACACCGGGTTCGTACCGGCGTTGTTGACGAGGTGGTCGACGCGCCCGAAGGTCTCCATCGCGCGCTCCACGGCGGCGGCCTGGTGGGCCTCGTCGTGGGCCTTGCCCGCCACGCCGATCACGCGGTCGGCGCCGAGGGACTCGACGGCGGCCTTGAGGGCGTCCTCGTTGCGCCCGGTGATGACGACCCGGTCGCCGCGGGCGACCAGCGCCTCGGCGATGCCGTAGCCGATGCCGCGGCTGGCGCCGGTGACCAGCGCGACCTTTCCGCTGTCCTGCACGGTCATGTGTCCGTCCTCCCCCGTCAGTTGAGCGGTCCGCCGGCCACGTACAGCACCTGGCCGGAGACGAAGCCGGCCTGCTCGCCGGTGAAGAAGGCGACGGCGTTGGCGATGTCCGCGGGCTCGCCGACGCGCTGCACGGGGATCTGGCTCGCCGCCGCGGTCTTGAAGTCCTCGAAGCCCATGCCGACGCGGGCCGCGGTGGCGGCGGTCATGTCGGTGGCGATGAAGCCGGGCGCGACGGAGTTGGCGGTGACGCCGAACTTGCCGAGCTCCTTGGCGAGCGTCTTGGTGAAGCCCTGCATGCCGGCCTTGGCGGCGGCGTAGTTGGCCTGCCCGCGGTTGCCGAGCGCCGAGCTGCTGGAGAGGTTGACGATGCGGCCGAAGCCCGCGTCGACCATGTGCTTCTGACAGGCGCGCGACATCAGGAACGCGCCGCGCAGGTGCACGTTCATGACGGTGTCCCAGTCGTCCTCGCTCATCTTGAACAGCAGGTTGTCTCGGAGGACACCGGCGTTGTTGACGAGGATCACCGGGGCGCCGAGCCCGGCCGCGACACGGGCGACGGCGGCCTCGACCTGGGCGGCGTCGGAGACGTCGCAGCCGACGGCGAGGGCCTTGCCGCCCGCCGCCGTGATCTTCTCCACGGTGTCCGCGCAGGCCGCCTCGTCGAGGTCGAGGACGGCGACCGCCCGGCCCTCCTCGGCCAGCCGGACGGCGGTCGCCGCGCCGATGCCACGGGCCGCGCCCGTGACAACGGCTACGCGCTGCTCGGTGGTGGACATGCGGGGCTCTCCTCACCTCGGAAACGTCGACGGCGCCGAGGGGCCCCGGCGGACCGCCCGCCCGCGCCGGCGGGTGAGCGACCGCTTAGTACCTTCGGCGGATCAGACGCTAGAAGCCCCGCCACCCGCTGTCAACGCCTCGTCGCTCACCTGACCAGCAGGTCGAGGAGGCGTTCCGGCTCGCATTCCGGGTCCGCGGTGAGGCCGGTGTGCACCGGGCCGGGCTGCACGACGGTGCTGCGCGGGGCGATCAGCCAGCGGAAGCGCCGCCCCGGATCGTCACCGGCGGCCTGTCCGGCCCGCTCCCCGCCGAGGCAGACGCCCTCGACGGCGCCCAGCGCGGCCCGTACGCCCGCGACGTCGGCCGTCGGGTCCAGGGCCAGCAGCCGCGCCTCGTCGAGGTGGACGCGGGCGGCGACGAAGGACTTCGCCTGGCAGTAGACGACGACCCCGGCGTTGATCAGCTCACCCCGCTCGACGCGGGGGACGACGCGCAGCAGCGCGTATTCGAAAACGTCACGTCCGTTGTGGCGCCCGGTCATGTCCCGGCCCTTCCGTCGAGCCTGACACGCACCCACTCCGGCGCCTGCGAGGGCTTGTTCTTGCTGCGTTCGCCCACGGTGGTGCGGTCGCCGATCGAGGCGGCGCGCTCCAGCAGCACCTCCACGTAGGCGCGGCGCACGGCGTCCGGGCCGTCGAAGCCCGGCTCGTCCACGAGCCACTCGTCGGGCACGTCGGCGGCGACCTCCGTCAGCAACTCCTCGGTGACCCGCGGGGCGAGGGCGGCCGTGGCGGCGGCGAGGTCCGGGCCGAAGGAGGCGAGGACGTGGTCGGAGGCGTCGTACGCCCTGGCCGCCGCGGCCCGCGCGCTCGGCCAGTTGTGGTGCCAGATCATGGTGGCGCCGTGGTCGATGAGCCACATCCGGCCGTGCCACACCAGCAGGTTGGGGTTGCGCCAGGAGCGGTCGACGTTGTTGATGAGCGCGTCGAACCACACCACGCGCCCGGCCTCGGCCGCGTCGACCTCGAAGGCCAGCGGGTCGAAGCCGAGGGCGCCGGGCAGGAAGTCCATGGCGAGGTTGAGCCCGCCGCTGGCCTTGAGCAGCCCCTGCACCTCCTGGTCCGGCTCGCCCCGGCCGATGACCGGGTCGAGCTGGATCCGCGCCAGGTCGGGCACGCGCAGCCCGAGGGCGCGGCCGAGCAGGCCGCAGATCACCTCGGCGACCAGCGTCTTGCGGCCCTGTCCGGCGCCGGTGAACTTCATGACGTACGTACCGAGATCGTCGGCCTCGACGATGCCGGGGAGCGAGCCACCCTCACGCAAGGGCGTGACATAGCGGGTGGCGATGACTTCGGGGAGCATTGCCCCAGGCTACTGCGGTGCCGGGGCAAATCCGGTCGCGCCCGCGGGCCGCCCCTGCCAGGGTGCCCGCCATGGACCTCTCCGCCTTCCCCCGCCGCTTCGCCCTCAGCCGGCGCTTCTCGCTCGGCGCGCCGGGGCACTTCACCGTCTCCCCGGACGGCGACCGCGTCGTGTTCACCCGCACGCGCGGCGGCCTGGACCCGCTCGGCGAGCTGTGGCTGTACGAGGGCGGGCGGGAACGGCTGCTCGCCTCGCCGGAGGTGACGGACGGCCCGCTGCCGGAGGCGGAGCGCGTCCGGCGGGAGCGGGCCCGCGAACGGTCGGAAGGCATCGTGTCGTACGCGACGGACCGGGACGTCCGCCTGGTCGTCCACACCGTGGGCGGCGCGCTCCACGCGGTCCGTACGTCCGGCGGGCCGTCCTTCCCCCTGCCGGCGGCGGGCCCCGCGGTGGATCCCCGGCCCTCGCCGGACGGCCGCCACGTCGCCTACGTCAGTGACGGCGCGCTGCGCGTGATGTCCCTGGACGGCACCGAGCGGCTGTGCCTCGCGCCGGAGGCGCCCGAGGTGACCTACGGCCTGGCCGAGCACGCCGCCGCCGAGTCGATGGGGCGGCGGCGCGGCTACTGGTGGGCGCCCGACGGCAGCGCCCTGCTCGTCGCCCGCGTGGACCCCACGCCCATGCCCCTGTGGCACCTCGGCGACCCGGCCGACCCGGCGAGGCCGCCCCGGGCGTTCCGCTATCCGGCGGCGGGCACCGCCAACGCCGAGGTCACCCTCCATGTGGTGACGCCGGACGGCGGGCGCGCGGAAGTGACGTGGGACCGCGCGGCGTTCGAGTATCTGGCCACGGCCCACTGGGACGCCCACGGCCCGGTGATCAGCGTGCAGAGCCGCGACCAGCGGCGGCTGCTCGTGCTGGCCGTCGATCCGGGTACGGGCGCGACGCGCCCGCTGTGGCAGCGGCACGACCCGGCGTGGGTCGAGCTGGTGCCCGGCACCCCGGCCCGTACGGCCTCCGGCACACCGGTCGCTCCCTGGGAGGAGGGCGGCACCAGGGGGCTGGCGATCGGCGGATTCCGCACGCCGGAGGGCCTCCAGCTCGCCGAGGTGCTCGGGACGGACGGCGAGCGCGTCCTCTTCACCGCCTGGGACGGGCCGTTCGAGCGGCATGTGTACACGTACGAGCCACAGGCCGGCCTCACCCGGCTCAGCCGGGAGCCCGGGACGCACACCGCGGCCATGGGCGGGCCCACGGTGGTGCTCGACAGCCAGACCCCGGCCGGGCACACGGTGACGGTCCTTCGCGACGGCGCTCCCGTCGGCGGACTCCGCTCCCTGGTCGCCGATCCGCTGGTCACGCCGCGCCCGGAGTTCCTGACGCTCGGCGGACGGGAGCTGCCCGGCACGCTCTTCCTGCCGTCCTGGCACGAGCCCGGCACGCGGAAGCTGCCGGTGCTGCTGTTCCCTTATGCCGGCCCGGGGTCGCGGCTGGCCGTGCGGGCGCGGACGTGGGCGGCGTGCGTCGCGCAGTGGTTCGCCGACCAGGGCTTCGCCGTGCTCACGGTGGACGGCCGGGGGACGCCGGGGCGCGGGCCGGTGTGGGAGAAGGCCGTCCGCGGCGACCAGCTGACGCCCGTGCTGGAGGACCAGATCGACGCTCTGCGGGCGGCCGCCGCGCACTGCCCGGACCTGGACCTGGGCCGGGTGGGCATCCGGGGCTGGTCGTTCGGCGGCACGCTGGCCGCGGCCGCGGTCCTCAGGCACCCGGAGGTCTTCCACGCGGCGGTCTCCGGCGCGGCCCCGAGCGATCAGCGGCTGTACGACACGCACTGGAAGGAGCGGTTCCTGGGCCATCCGGACGAGGAGCCGGAGAACTACGCCCGCTCCTCGACGATCCACGACGCGCCGCTGCTGAGCAGGCCGCTGCTGCTGATCCACGGCCTGGCGGACGACAACGTGACCGCGGCCCACACGCTGCGGATGTCCGCCGCGCTGCTGGCGGCGGGCAGGCCGCACACGGTGCTGCCGTTGTCGGGGGCGACTCATATGGCGGGCGGCGGCACAGCCGGGCAGTTGCTGCTGTTCGAGATGAACTTCCTGAGAAACGCTCTGAACAGTTGAACACGGCCGCCATCGGGGCCGTATGACTCCAGGGAACCGACAAGCCCAGAGGAGCGAACATGACGCATACGTCACCGGTCCGGTCCGGCGCGAGCCGTCGTACCGTCGTCGCGGCAGCCGGGGTCTCCGGCCTCGTGGCCGCGCTCGCCGCGTGCGGCTCGGACGGCACATCCGACGACAGGCAGAGCGCCTCGGCACCGGGGTCCTCCGAGGCGCCGGGCGCCTCGGATGCGTCGGCGAGCGCCCCCGGAGCCTCAGACGCCTCCTCCTCGGGGGCGGCCGGGGCCCTGGCGAAGACCGCCGACATCCCGGTGGGCGGCGGGAAGGTCTTCGCGGACAGCAAGGTGGTGGTGACCCAGCCCGCGAAGGGTGAGTTCAAGGCGTTCTCGGCGATCTGCACGCACGAGGGCTGCCTGGTGCGCGACGTCTCGGGCGGCACCATCAGCTGCCCGTGCCACGGCAGCAAGTTCAGCGCCGAGGACGGCAGCGTGCGGCACGGCCCGGCGCACAAGCCCCTGCCCGCGGAGCGGGTCACCGTGCGAGGGGACACGATCCACCTGGCGTGATCAGCCCGTGCGCCGGGGGCGGTGCCACTCACGCAGGAGCTCCCCGGTGGTGGTGAGGCCGGCGACGAGCGCGAGGGTGTGGCGGATCATCGCGGCCGTGTAGTCGGCGGGCACCCCGGCGATGGCGTCGGTGGGAACGACGGCGGTGTAGCCGAGGTTGACGGCGTCGAAGGCGGCGTTGGGGATCGCGACGTTCGCCGAGACTCCGGTGATCACGAGGGTGCGGCAGCCGAGGTTGCGCAGCAGCGCGTCGAGGCCCGTACCGGCGAGGGGCGAGAGCCCGTGCAGCCGCCGTACGACGAGGTCCGCGTCGCCGACCGGTATCGGGTCGGCGACGCGGACCGCCGTGCTGCCTGCCAACTGCTGTACGGGCAGCCGCTCGGCGGCGCGCAGCAGCGGTGCGTTGTGCCCGGCGCCGCGGCCGTCGGGGCGCCGCTCGGCGAGGGCGTGCACGACCTGGATGTCCGCGGCGTGCGCGGTGGCCACCAGGCGGGCGATGTTGGCGAGTGCGCCGGAGGTGCGGGCGGCGGCGGCGAGTTCGGGCAGGGCGCTCTCGGGCCCTATGACGCCACGCTGGCATTCGACGGTGAGCAACACGGTCTCGGACGGCACGGTGGGCTCCCATACGGAGGCGGGGTCGGGTCGGTGCTGCCGCGATTCTCCCCGCTGCCGCGCGGATCCGCGGGAAGAGGGGGTCCCTGCGCGGGGGTCGTCACGGAGACCGGCGGGAAAGAGGGCCGCCGCCCATTGCGCGGAATCGCCAGGGACCGCAGGATTTCTGATGACCCGTCAGTAGAGCGAAGGGGCAGACCCATGGCCACCGCCCAACGCCGAGGCCGCCGCGTCATGATGACGCGCGCCGAGCTGGACGCCTTCCTCGCGGAACAGCGCACCTGCCGGGTGGCGACCCTCGGCCCTCAGGGGCACCCTCACGTCACCCCTCTGTGGTTCGTCTGGGACGGGCACGCCCTCTGGCTGTACTCCCTCGTGCGCAGCCGCCGCTGGGCCGAGCTCCGGCGCGACGCCCGCATGGCGGTGGTGATCGACGACGGCGAGGCGTACGGAGAGCTGCGCGGGGCCGAGCTCAGCGGGACGGCGGAATGCGTCGGCGAGGCGCCGCGCACGGGGCTTGCCTGCCCCGAACTCGACGCACCGGAAGCCCTGTTCGCGGCGAAGCACTTCGGCTTGCCGGCCATGCCGCACGACGGCCGCCACGCCTGGCTGCGGCTGGTCCCGAAGACGCTGGCGTCCTGGGACTTCCGCAAGCTGCCGCACGGCTGACCCGGCCCCTGCGGAGCCGGGACCTCACGCCTGCCCGGAGACCTTCTCCCCCACGGTGCGCAGCGCGTCGACGGCCGCGCGGATCGAGGGCCTGCGGTCGGCGTCGGCGCGCCAGATCGCGTAGACGTGGCGGCGCATGGTGTGCCGCACGGGCAGCACGCGCACGCCTTCCGGCACGGGCCCCCGGCCGAGGCGGGGCGCGATGCCCACCCCGAGCCCGGCCGCGATCAGCGCGAGCTGGGTGGGGTGCTCCTCGGCCATGTGGGAGATGCGCGGCTCGACGCCCTTGCCGCGCAGCGTGAGCATCAGCCAGTCGTGGCAGAACTCGCCGTCGGGCCAGGAGATCCACTCGTCGTCGGCGAACTCCTCCAGCTCCACCTCCCGCCGCCCGGCGAGCGGGTGGCCGGCCGGCACCGCGACGTCGGCGAGGTCGTCGAGGAGGGGCGCCTTGGCCAAGCCCTCCGGCATGGGCAGCGGCTTGTTGTACCAGTCGAGGACGACCGCGAGGTCGATGTCACCGCGCACCACGCGCGGCACCGCGCTGTCGGGGTCCATCTCGGTCAGCCGCGCGCGCAGCTGGGGGTGGGCCTCGCGCAGCTCGGCGAGCGCGGCGGGGAAGAGGCCGCGGGCCGCGGTGGGGAAGGCGCCGACCAGCAGTTCGCCGACGGCCTGACCGCGCTGGGCCTCCAGGTCGGCCTGGGCGAGCTCGACCTGCGAGAGGATCCGCGAGGCGTGGTCGGCGAGCAGCCGGCCGGCGTCGGTGAGGCGCACACCGCGGCCCTGCTTGGCCAGCAGCTGCTGGCCGGTCTCCCGCTCCAGCTTGGCGAGCTGCTGCGACACGGCGGACGTCGTCACATGGAGGCCGTCCGCCGCGCCACTGACGGAGCCATGGCGGGCGACGGCGCTGAGGGTACGCAGGCGGTCCAGGTTCAACATATAAGCGATGCTACGCGATGGTGTTCGTTTTTATTTGCTTGTTCTAATCCGTCGCGTCGCTCATTGTTGTGCACATGCGCACCGTGACCACCACCACTCCCGCCTCCTCCACGCCCTCCGCACCCCCGGCCGCCGCCTCCTCGCCCGCGGCTTCTTCGAGCAGGACGGCTCCCGGCCGACGGGGCCGCCCCGGCGTGGACTGGAGGATCCGGTTCGGCGCGCTCGCCCTCATCTGGGGGTGCAGCTTCCTGTTCATCAAGGTGGGCACCGACGGCTTCGCGCCCCTCTACGTCTCGCTGGGCCGCATGCTGTTCGGCACGGCCGTGCTCGGCGTGGCGCTGGCCGTCAAGCGGGAGCGGCTGCCCCGCGGCGCCCGCACCTGGGCCCACCTCACGGTCGCCGCGTTCCTGCTCAACGCGCTGCCGTTCACGCTGTTCGCCTACGCCGAGCTGAGCATCCCCTCCACCCTGGCGGGCATCTGCAACGCCACGACCCCGCTCTGGGGCATGGTGCTCTCCCTCGTCGCGCTGTCCGAGGACCGGCCCACCCGGCGCCGCTTCGCCGGGCTGGGGATCGGCTTCCTCGGCGTGCTCACCGTGCTCGGCGCCTGGCAGGGCTTCTCCGGTCAGGACCCCGCGGGCACGGTGATGGCGCTGATCGCCTCGGCCAGCTACGCGGTCGGCTGGATCTACGTGCGCCGGACCCTCTCCGCCACCGGCGGCTCCCACCTCTCGACGGCCGGCGGCCAGCTCCTCCTCGGCACCGTCCAACTCGCCGTCGTGGCCCCGCTGGTGAGCCCCCTGCCGACCTCCTTCCCCGCCGTGTCGGTGCTGGCGATCTTCGCGCTCGGCGCGCTGGGCACCGGGGTCGCCTTCCTCGTGCAGTACGGGCTGGTGGCCGAGGTGGGGCCGACGACCGCGACCCTGACGACGTACTTCACCCCGGTCGTCGCCACGGTGGCGGGCGTCGCCCTTCTCGGCGAGCGGCTCTCCTGGAACACCCCGGTCGGCGCCCTCGTCGTGCTGGCCGGTGCGGCGCTCACCCAGAGCAAGCCCAGGCGGAAGACCGGCCAGGGCTGAGCCCCAGGGCAGCGGAAGGCCGACCGGGGGTCGAACCCCAGGGCGCGGGCGCCGTCAGTCGTAACGCCCGTAGCGCCCCGCCCGGACCGGGGGGGGGGGGGGGGGGGGGGGGGGGGGGGGGGGGGGGGGGGGGGGGGGGGGGGGGGGGGGGGGGGGGGGGGGGGGGGGGGGGGGG